>CAYJTP010000049.1:0-11277 GCA_964373175.1 uncultured Planctomycetales bacterium | reverse complement strand
CTTCGACAGGATGGAGCCCCTGGACCCCTCATGTCAATGCTGTCGAAGCACTAGGAAGGCGACGCGTTCACCAGGGTCACCGACGAGGGACTCGCCATGGCGGCCAGGAGCTCGAAGAAATTCCCCAGGGATTTCCCCACGCACTCCGCGGACGCAATCCGCGTGGACCCTGTGGCCAAGAGGCCGGCAATACTTAAGCTCATGGCCGTGCGGTGATCCTGACAACTCTCTACGGAGGTTCCCTGCAAGGGACTCCGGGCAATCGTCACGCTGGCATCCCCAGACGTCTCAAGACGCGCCCCCAATTTCTTCAAGCCGGTCGTGATCGCTCGAAGACGGTCGGTTTCCTTCACGCGAAGCTCTGCCAGTCCCTCAAACCGCGTGCTCCCTTCAGCCGCGCACGCCGCCACCATCAGGATGGGCAGCTCATCAATGAGGCGAGGCACATCCCTCGGTTCAATCGTGGTGGCCCGCAGCGACTGGTATGCCACGGTGACCGTCCCTCGGGGCTCCCACGACGGCTCCTGAAGTTCCCACGTCGCGGACGCGCCCATGCGTTTCAGGACCTCAAGAAAGGCGATCCGGCTTTCGTTGAGTCCCACGTGCTCGATGACGACTCGGGATCCGGGGATGATCGCGGCGGCCACGAGGAAGAAGGCGGCGCTTGAGGGATCGCCGGGGATAGTCAGATGACCTGGAGCAGTCAGTGCGCCTTGAGGCGGGTTGAGGGTCAACGCCGTTCCCTGTTGGCGGACCGAGACACCGAGGACGGCCAGCAACCGTTCCGTGTGATCGCGCGTGGGGACGGGTTCCGTGATCGTGGTCGGCTCTGTTGCGTACAGTCCAGCCAGCAGGATGGCAGATTTCACCTGGGCACTGGCAATCGGCATGGCATAGGCAAGACCCCGAAGCGGTCGTCGGCCGGTAATGACCAGCGGGGGGTAGACGTCGTGTGGGCCGGTCGTTGCCTCGAATCGCGCGCCCATCTGGGAGAGCGGCTCAATGACTCGCTGCATCGGCCGGGTGGACAGGGAGGGACCGGCCGCCAGCCGACTGACAAACGGCTGCCCCGCTAAGAGGCCGCACGACAAGCGCATCGTCGTGCCAGAGTCTCCGCAATCAAGCGTCGCCCTCGGCGCTCGCAGCCCGGCCAGTCCGACGCCAGCCACCTGGATCCCATCCGACACCCGCGCAATCCTCACCCCAAGTCCGTGGAGGACGTCCAACGTCCGCTGGCAGTCTTCTGCGATCGACCATGGGCGGATGGTCGTGGTCCCCGTGGCGAGCGCGCACAGGAGGGCAGCCCGATGGCAGATCGCCTTATCCGCAGGAAGGGCGAGTGTGCCTTGGAGTGGAGTGGTCGCGTGCGTGATGATGGCGTCCATCCCGTTAGGCTTCCTTCAACATGACCTCTGTCACCTTCCACCCATCCTCATTGGCATCGTGATGCCAAATCCATCGGACTGATTGCGAAAAGTCTCACGGGATCCATGACACAACAAAAATCCCCCGCGAGGGGGGATTCCAGCCACACCAGGAAGAGGTCGTGTGACCGACAACGACGTGACCGCGTTAAATCGCCTTGACGGTATCGCCTTCCCGGATTTCGTCTTTCTTGGATTCTGGAAGGATGGCGGCCGCTGACAACTCATCGTACACTTTTTCGACTTTCACGCGACCCAGGACCTGGTCGCCACGAACAATCTGGAACTCTTGGCCAATCGCTAATCCATGGTTTTTCCCCAAGTTCATGACAATGAAGTCATACTCCCGATTGACCACGACCACTTGGCCCTGCCCAGCCGCCGCCTGGTCACCAGCAGCCGAGGCGGAAGCGCCCTGGGCCCCGGCGCCCGTCACCACCACCCTATCTAACTCCACGGTCGGATGCGCGGAGGAGAATTCCAAGACCTTGCTCTCCAGATCCGCTTTCGCCTTTTCCAATTCTGCAAGCTGCGTGTGGAGGGTCTCCTGCTCTTTCTTGAGCTGCGCGAGTTGCTCGGATAACGAGGTGCGTTCCGAGCGGTTTTGCTCGAGGTCTTTGCCAAGCCGGTCGATTTCCCGCTGGCGCTCGTCGACCGATTTGGCCAGCGTCTCCTTCGCTTGGCGCTCGGTCTCAAGTTCTTGCGCCGCCTGCGTCAACTGGTCTTTGATCTTGGCGAGCTCTCCTTCGATCTGCTGCTTGGCGGTGCGCACGTCGCGCAGTTGTTGCTCGAGGTCCTCGTTTTCCGATTTCACCAGCACGAGTTCGCGTTCTTTTGCCAGGCGCAGATCCCGTTCCCGTCGCTGGAGCGTCATCGCCACCCCCGTCACGACCACCAACAGCACGGTCAGCAGTCCCAACAACAGCACTGCGACTTTGCCTTGCCGCGCGCTTCGCCTCATGTTGCTTGTCGTCTCCTGATTCGCTTCGGTGCTCGACACGGACCCCGCCCCATCATGTGAGGCTGACTGTACCATAAGCTGGCTGACCAGTCAACCCCACACCCAGCGCTGGTTCCATCCGCATCAAGGAGACGAGGCCAAGTCAGCTCCTATACCCAATCCTCGGATCCGGTGGGCATTGCGCTGGGTGTGGGGTCAGTGCCTCGTCTGGCGTTCCATCCATTCCAAGAATGTGGGATCAAGCGACCGGTCGATCCATGTGGCCAGCGCCGTTCGATCGAGGTGGCCATTGGCGAACCGTCGGTGATGCGGAAGGGTTCCTAACAACGGCACAGAGAGGCAGGTCTTCAGGATGGCGGGGTTGCTCTGCTCAGCGACCCGCGCGCCCGACTCCGTAGAAGGCGATTCGGCGGCATTCAGCACCACCCCCAACACCTTCAGGTGCGCTCGCTGGGCTTCGTGCACGGTCAGCAGGGTGTGATTCAAGGTCCCCAACCGCAGCCGCGCGACCACCAGGCACGGAAGTCGAAGCATCCGAATTAAATCGACCACGGTCCGGCGACGCGAGAGCGGAACCAAGAGCCCCCCGATCCCCTCAAGAATCAGGAAGCGATGACGCTGGGCAAGCTGCTGGAATGCGCGAATGATTGACGACCAGTGAATGGGCTGATGGGCTCTCAGTGAGGCGGCATAGGGAGCCAGGGGTTCCCGGAAGCACAGGGGGTTGATCAGTGGCCACGGATCGCTCACGCCAGCGGCGTGTGAGAGCAGTGCTGCGTCCGGTGAAATCCATCGCGTGTGTCCAGGGTCCGCCAGCCGCGTCCCCCCGCTGGCAATCGGTTTCATGACCCCGACATCCATCCCGCGGGCATGGCACCAGGCCGCAAGCCCAGCCGCCACCGCGGTCTTGCCCACGCCGGTGTCTGTGCCTGTGACGAAGAGGCCACGGGCCCGTGCTGCCTTACGGAAGGGCATCCGAATTGATCGATGCGTGAGACGACACAGGGTGAGGAAGGAACTCGTGCAGAAGTTGACTCAACGCCTCAAGCTGCTGGGGGGTGTGCAGGGCGCTCAGACTGATCCGAAGCCGTGCCGTGCCCTCAGGGACGGTGGGGGGGCGGATCGCTGGGGCAAACATCCCTCGTTGCCACAGCTGGGCTGACACCTCGCGGGCGCGACGCGCAGAGCCGATCACGAAGGGGATGATGTGGCTTGGCGGACGAACATGCACACCGCCCACGTCGCTCAAGGACTGATGAAAGCGTTGCACGTGATCGGCTAATCGCTGGCGGAAGGTCGAATCGTCCTCAATCAACCGCAAGGCTTCCACCGCGGCTCCCACGATCGGCGTGGCGAGCGCGGTCGCGTACACAAATGTCCGTGCGCGATTCTGCAGGAGCTGGACCAGCGGCGTTGGGCCGACCACAAAGCCGCCCTGGCACCCGAGGGCTTTGCCCAGCGTCCCCATGTAGATCATCGCCTCATGCGGGACCCCGAACACCTCAGGGCTTCCCCGCCCCGTCGATCCAATCGCAAAGGCCCCGTGGGCATCATCCACATAGAGCAACGCGTCATGGTGCTGCGCCACCTCAAGGAGTTGGTTCAATGGGGCCATGTCACCATCCATGCTAAAGACCCCTTCCGTGACCACCAGGCGCCGTCTGGCGTTTGCGTGGCGTTCCAGGGTCGCGGCGACGTGCGCGACGTCGTGATGACGAAAGACGCGAAACGTCGCACGAGCCGCTCGACACGCATCGATGAGACTCGCATGCGCGAGCCGATCCACCAGCACTACATCCTGGGGGCCAAGCAACGCGGAGAGGGTCCCAAGATTGGCGAGGTAGCCGCTCGGATACACCACCGCGGATTCCGCATGGAAAAACGACGCGAGGCGATCTTCAAGGTCAGCGTGAAGTCGCGTGGAGCCGGCGAGGAGGCGCGAGGCACGTGACCCCACCCCAAAGCGTTTGGCCGCCTCGAGGGCGGCCGCGATGACCCGCGGATGGCTGGCCAGACCCAGGTAATCGTTCGTGCACCACGACACCAACCACGTGCCATTGATCCGAACGGTGGGTCCGCGAATCTCCTCAATGGTCGTCAGGGTTCTGAGGAGATCCTGCTGCTGGATAGCCTGTAGGTCCTCCTGGATGGCGGAGATGAGCTGATCGAGCGGGTGGCTCACGTGATGGGTCGAACCCGAGGTGCGGATGTGCGTGATTGGTTGATCCGCTGCCGTGCCTCAATGCATCACGCGGCCCGGCAGCAAGGTGGCGTGCTTACCGGACCACCATGGGCAGGAATTCGGTTGAACCAAACACCCCGTAGAGGCCGTGGGCTCTCAACCACACCCCTCGCTTGAGATAGCCCAGCGCCGGGCCGATCACATTGGCTGCCATGGTCGTCTCATCACCCAGGATGAACCGATGGCTGGCGCGCTTGCCTTCGAAGGTGATGCCGGTCAATGTCATGGTTGTGGACACGGGTTTCTTGGGATGCCGCGTGTCCATGACGCCGCCCACGTCCACCTGGCTTGGGTCATCCACGACCCCCACCCGTTTGAGCAACAGATCATCGGCATGCTCCATGTGGCGCAGTTCCAGCAAGCCGTTGGTCCGCTCAAGGAGCGCATCGATGTCGTCGTCGGTCATGGCCTTGGCCCGCTCAACCGTGTAGCCTGGCAAATGGGCAATGTCTTCCCGGATGGTCGCTTTGTACGCTTCCCAGTTCGCGATCCCGACCCCCCACCAGATGTCCACCCGTTCGACTTCAATGAAGGACTGGGCCGCCAACACCGCAGCCGCGGCGAGCATCCCAGGCGTCGCGCCACACCCGGTCATCACGACGCTGCGCGCCTGCTTCACGAGCGCATCGAGGGCAAACATCTGCGAAACCGCTTGCGTCCGCTTCAGGACATCCACAAACACCAGCGAGGCGTTCGCACGGGCAAATCGCTCAATGACCCCGGGGATGAACTCATTCGGGAGATTCGGCAGGGCAACCACCACCGCATCCAGTTCCTGCGACAGGCCCAGGATGGCTCCGATCGGATCGTCGCAGTCATAAGCCTCCACGGCGGTGGTCACACTCACCCCGCCCCCGGCGTCTTCCCCGACTGCCAGGGCGTGGCGATACCCGCTGACCAGATCTTTGGACGACGAGGCGACCGCCGAGATCTCAAGTCCCGCCGGCGAGGCGACCACGCCCCTGCTATCACAGATTGCACAGAGGGCAAGCTCCTGCTTCATCCCGATGATCCGGGCGGCTGCCTTGCCCAACCCCCCTGCCCCTAAGACCGCCACGCGAATCCGATGGTCTTGCGAAGATGTCATGGGTTCCCTCCTACCGTTGGTCAGTGATCATGGTCATCGCCACCGTGCTGCGAACCTCTAGTGACTATCGAGGTTCCAACCAGGTCTGCCGGCAGGATTGCCGTTCGATCAGTTCTGTGGGGAGGAGCAGCTTCGTGGGACTTCGTTTTTTGCCCTGGATCTGTTGCATGAGGGTGTCCAAAGCGACTTTGCCCATCTCGCCAAGCGGCTGTCGCACCGTCGTCAAGGGAACCCGCGCATGCCGGGCGATGGGGTTGTCATCGAAGCCGATGATCGAGAGCTCCTCAGGCACGCGCACCCCTTTCGCCAGGGCCACGTTGATCGCCTCGATCGCCATCGCGTCGCTGGCCACAAACACGGCGGTGGGGCGGTCTTGCAACTTCAGCAAGGCCTCCATCGCCTGGCGCGCGAGGTCCGGTCGAAACCGCCCGTGCTGGATGTACCCGTCTTTGATGGGAAGGGTCTTGGTCTTCATGGCGAGGACAAATCCATCCAGGCGATCCAGCCCTGCCTGGGTCTTCAGGTCACCCGTGATGGTCGCGATGTCTCGATGGCCGAGCTTCGTCAGATACCCGACCACCCGTTGGACTGCCGTCTTGTTGTCGATGGCCACACAGCTCACGGGCAGTTCCTCAATGTAGTGGTTCAGCACCACGCAGGACATGCCTTCCCGGAAAGCCTGGTCCACGAGGTCCTCATTCCCATCAATGTCGATGAAGAGCAGCCCATCAATCGCTCGTGGGTTGAGGGTGGAGTGACCATTGGTGATGTGGAGCAACAAGTCGCATCCCACCTTTTCCGCCGCCATCCCAATCCCCTTGATGACCTCCAGGGCATAATACGATTGGAAGATCCCTTCAAACCGCGGGATGAGGAGGCCGATCGTGTTCGTCCGGCCTGCGGCAAGCCGTTGGGCGCTCGGGTTGGGTCGGTAGTTGAGTCGCTTGATGGTTTCAAGGACCATCCGGCGATTCTCTTCCGTCACGGTCGCTACACCATTGAGCACCCGAGAGACGGTGGTCGTCGACACGCCCGCGGCGCGCGCGACATCCGCAATGCTGAGGTTTTTCACGCCGACCATGCGCAGTGATCCACCAGGGATTGACCGACTCGGGCCTGCGTCCACTCCGTCACAGAGCGCGTCCCATCCCTATTCGGAGAGGGGCTGGGATTCGTGCTGACGCGCGACGAGGCGGGCACCGGAGGGATTCACGACTTGCGCCGTGACAAAGATTAAGAGGTTCGAGCGTTCGACGGAGTCGGCCTCTTTGCGAAACAGCTTCCCGATCACCGGGAGCGACCCCAGCACGGGGACCTTCGTGACGGTGTGGCCGGTGGTATCCTTCATCAACCCCCCCAGCATCACCGTCTCCCCACTCTCGATGACCACGGTGGTTTCCAAATCACGCGTGGTAAACCGAGGGAGTTTCACTTCGCCCCCAAACGTATCCTCCGTCTTCTTTTCACTCACCTCTGGTTTCATGGCCAACGTAATCGTGTTGAGATCCCCGCCCACGCTCGGCGTCACATGGAGCAGGATCCCGAGATCTTTCGTCACGAAGCCTTGGGGGACGTTGACGAACCGGGTCTCGCGGACGCCATTCACAATATCGCCGAAGTCGCCATCCCCGTTCAAATCCTCTCGCTTCACCGAGGCTTCGTAGTGGGTCGCATAGACAAACTCGGTCACCACTTTGATCGTCGCGGTCTGGTTGTTCAACGTCGTGACGCGCGGGGCGGAGAGCGTCTTGGTCTTCTTGTCCTCCAACAGCGAATGGAGGACGGCGGAGTATTGCGTGCCGGTCAAGATGCCTTGGAAGGTCAGCTTGAGCGCGTTGCCGGACGTCTGATTGGCAAAATCCGTGAACTCGGTTTTCGTCCCCCGCTTCAGGGTTGACCCCGTGCTGGAGATCTGGAGTTCCGGTCCCTGGGTTTTGCCATCTCGAGCATCCTTTTTCGTCAGGGCGGCATTGCCGGTCAGCTGCGCATCAAACGCCCATTCCTTCGTGTGGGTGAGGGTGACTTCCAAAAATCGCGCTTCGATGAGCACCTGGACCGGGATGACGTCCAACTGCTTCAAGAGCGTGTCGATCTGCTGGAGGTAATAGGGCACGTGCGTGACGACGAGGGCCCCTGTGCGTTCATCCAACATGATCGCACTGCCGCCCGCTTGGGGGATGACCTCGGTGAGGATATCTTTCATCGTCTTGACCTCTCGGACATTCTTGCCTTGCAGCGCGACGCTTTCGCGGGTCTCGGACAGCGGCTCAAACGACGCAAAGAGCCCTGGGCCTTGGTTGAGGAGAAAGACGCGCGTCTCGAGGGGTTCGGCTTCCAACTCATCATGGGTGGCCACCCAAATGGCTTTCTCATCAAACCGATAGAGAAGCCCTTGACCTCTGAGCAGATATTCAAGGGCCCGACGAATGGGGATCGCCACCAGGTGCAGCGTCACCGATTTGCCCAGCGCCTTGGCTTTTTCAGACAGGATGATATTGACGCCGGCGCTCTCCGAGAGGAAGGCAATCGCCGATTCGAAATCCACATCGTGAAAGTCCGCGGTAATCGGCTGGTCCAACTGCTGGATAAAATTGACTGAAGCGCCCTCAGGACCTGCTGCGCCCCAGACCATCGGGGTGATCACGGCCACGCTCAGGCACACAGTCAGCCAAACGGTGAGGCGTCTTGGCAGGGTCATGTCGTTTGCCCCCGCGGGGCGAGGATCCGAGCCGTGATGAAGATCAGGAGATTCTTGCGCGTGCTTGTCTCTTCCTTTTGACGGAAGAGGGCTCCCACGAGCGGCAAATCCCCAAGCACGGGCACTTTCATCACCTGTTCTGAGGTCGTATCTTTCATCAATCCACCCAGGACGACCGTCTGGCCACCTTCAATCACGACGCTCGTGGTCAGTGCACTTGAGGTGAACTCCGGGACGCTCACCCCCCCGCCCAGATCCCGAAACTGGCTGAATTGACTGACCTCCGGCGCGAGGACCAACGTCACAGTCTTCAGATCCTTCCCCACGCTTGGCGTCACGTGGAGGAGAATCCCCACGTCCCGTTTCTGAAAGTCCTTGGGGACGTTGGCAAACTCGGTTTCTCCCGCGTCATTAAAATCCCCATCGCCGTTGATGTCAAACTGGACGAGGGACACCTCATAGCGGGTGGGGTAGTTAAACTCATCGACCACTTTGATGGTCGCCGTCTGGTTGTTCAACGCGGTCACGCGCGGGGCGGACAAGGTCTTGCTTTTCTTGGATTCTTCCAGCAGGTGGAGAACCGACTCAAACTGGAAGGACGTCAAGACGCCCTCTAAGGTGAAATTGGCGCCTTCCGTCTCTCGGCTGAGCGCCGGAAATTTGAATCCACTGTTCTTCCCAATGATGTGGCCAGGACCTGGTGACCCCCCTAGCCCAGCTTCTTTTGTCAGTGTATAGTCCCCCGTCAAGATCGATTCAACACCCAACTCCTCCAGATCGCTCATGGTGACTTCCAGGAAGCGGGCCTCAATCAGGACTTGGACAGGGATGGTGTCCAACTGGCTTAAGAGCTGCTCGACACGGGCTAGGTTCTCGCCCGTGTTCGTAATGACGAGACCGCCACTGCGCTCATCCACGACGAGCTTGCTCCCGGAAGGCTGAGGGATGGCTTTCTCGATGAGATTTTTCATCGACTCCATCGTGAGGGCCGGGTTCGGCGTCACCGCCGAGGTCTCCAAGGTGAGGGGTCCCAGCCCGTGGCGTAAGAAGAACACCCGCGTTTCCATCGGTTCGCTTGAGAACTCCTCCTCGGTCGCAATCAGAATGGCGTCCGGTTCCACGCGGTACGACAGCGAGAGGCTTTTCGCCAAATACTTCAGCGCCTGCTCGAGCGGCAAATCCGTCACATGCATAGAGACTTTCTTCGCTTTCAGATCCAGACGAGGCGAGGGGATGATGCTGACGTTCGCCACATCGGCGAGAAAGTCCAGCACGTCGCTCAGGGGCACCTCATCGAAGGCGAAGCTGATGGGCTGCTGGAGTTTTCCGGCTACCGGCGGTGGCATCCCACTCACCGCCGACGTCGGCGACACCGCCTGGACTGGTTTGGGCTCCGGAAGCACCTGCGCCTTCAGCACGTCGTTGACCATCTGTTGGTCATCAAGCTGGACCTGGGCTTCGGCGCGAGCTTCTTCTTCTTTCAGCTTCGCCAGTTGGACCCGCTCCGACAGCTGTTGGGCTTCTCGGTTTGTTGGATCCTGCGTGAGAACGCGCTGCACCAGCTCTAAGGCCATGGAGTGGTTGCGTTCCTTCATGGCGATCTTGGCGTACTTGAGCACCGTTTCAATTTCAATCCGCTTGGCCGTCAGCTGCTGTTCAAGCTCCGAGATGGCTGCAGCACCCCGTCCGGGTTGCGCCTTCGCCAGGGCACGGGCGCGTGACTGCGCCAGCTTGGTTTCTGCCTGGACGATCAACCGCTGCGCGGCCTGGACCAACGGATGTTTCGGGTCGATGAGCACCATTTGCTGGAACGTCTCGATCGCGGCCTGGAAGGCGCCTTGCTGATAGAGGCTGAGGCCTTTGGCGTAGAGGAACTTCAGTTGCTGTTCCCGTGCCCGGGCGACTTGTTGTCGCGCCTTGGTCTCCTGGTGAGCGCGGGCTTGGGCTTTCTCGCGGGCGAATTTGATGGCGAGGTCTTGGGCTTCATGCCGAAGGCGTTCCCTCGCCTGCTGCTCGGAAGCGCGTGGTGAGGGGTGGAGCCGTCGTTGGGCTTGCGCGAGCAACCGCTTGGCCTCACGGTGGGCCCGATCCAGTTGGAGGACCGCTTGAAACTCTGTTTGGGCAGCGGCGTAGTCGCCAAAGGCGAGGAGGGTCTTGCCGAGGGCTACGTGCTGCTCAATCTGTCTGCGCTGGTCAGAGGCCTCCTGCCCCTTGGCCTGCGAGACGCCGGCAACAAGGAGGACACAGAATCCGCAGAGGAGAAACGTCCTGATCTGTGCGCTCGTCAGACGATAAATCGCCACCCCTCCTCACGGCTTCCCTGCTCCCCGCCCAGCGTCGCGCTGCGGGGTCGCGAGGGGTTTCGAGATGATGGACACGACAGTCTCTTTGCTCGTTTGTGGATCTGATAATACCACCTGCGTTTCTGAAATGTCAAGAACCTTCAATCCTGCAACGTCTTGTCCGACCTGAAGAAAATACGTTTTCTTCGTGCTGACATCTTCTACGATGGCCCGTTGGGTCGTGCCAAGAAGGACGCGGCCTTTATAGATAAACTGCGCAGCCGCAGGCTTGGCGGGGGTTGTCGAGCCGGTGGAAGAGGCCGTGGTGACTTGAGGCGCTTGTCGGCGCGCTGGAGAAAAGGGGTTGGCCCGAAGGACCGTCGCGAGCACTTCGGCGGACGCCTCGTTTGGAGGACTGAGGGGTGCGGGAATAGGAAATCGTTCGCGAACCTGTTGCCAGGATTCTGTGGTCGCCGGGGCGTGTTCACGATGAAGGAGGTGGCGCTGCCAGCCCACCGCGGCGATGACCAGGCAGGCGGCTCCCATGGCGATCACCACATCATCCCACGGCGTGTCACTCATC
>CAYJTP010000048.1:0-12996 GCA_964373175.1 uncultured Planctomycetales bacterium | reverse complement strand
GCGTGGATATCAGCGACCATCAGCGACATCGAACGTTTTGAAATGGACTCTAAGCAAGCAAAAATGCATGATGGGGTTTACACGGTCGATGTCGATATAGAGTTAACGGGCATGCTCTGGCTATGGTGTGGAATCGCCTAGGCCGCCTGGATGTCCCGCCGAAGGCGGGAAGACAGGCGGGGGGATGATGCTGAGCGTCTTACTCGTGATTCCCTTGATCGGCCTGTGTGGCATTCTCGTGATGCCGAAGACCGCCGCCGTCTCGATCAAGCGGGTCGCCGCCGTCACGACAGCCCTCACCTTTGCCGCCAGTGTGAACCTCCTCCTGGCCTACCAGCCCCAGGTGACAGCGCTCCAATTTGTGGAGCGGTGGCTCTGGATCCCGCAACTGAATGTCTTTTACCACCTCGGCGTGGATGGATTGAGCCTCCCGATGATCATGCTGACGACGCTGTTGTCCTTCCTCGCGTGCCTGGCGTCCTGGTCCATTGCCGAACGCCACAAGGAATACTTTGTCTTGTACTTGTTGCTTGAGATCGGGATGCTGGGCACCTTCATGGCGCTGGATCTGTTTCTCTTCTACGTCTTCTGGGAGGTGGTCCTGGTGCCGATGTACTTTCTCATCGGGATCTGGGGCGGCGGGCGTCGGGAGTACTCGGCGTTTAAGTTCTTCGTCTATACGCTCGCGGGAAGCCTCGCGATGCTGCTCGGGATCTTGGCGCTCTACTTCCGCACGCATACCTTTGACATGGTCGCCTTGGCCCAGATGGGGCATACCTTCGACCTTCAGTTCCAGCAATGGCTCTTTCTGGCGTTCTTCCTTGGGTTTGCCGTCAAGGTTCCGGTGTTTCCCTTCCACACGTGGTTGCCGGATGCCCATGTCGATGCGCCCACGCCCATCAGCGTCCTGCTGGCAGGGGTGCTGCTCAAGATGGGCGGGTACGGCTTTTTCCGGATTAGCTACCCGATCTTTCCCGACGGCGCGCAGTGGTTTTCCTTTGCGATGGCGATCCTTGGCATGATCAACATCGTCTATGGGGCGTTTGTCGCCATGGCGCAAACGGATTTCAAACGCCTCGTGGCGTACTCTTCTGTCTCCCACATGGGGTTTGTGCTGCTGGGATTATCGAGTCTCACCCCGGAAGGGATGAATGGGGCGCTCCTGCAGATGTTTAATCACGGGACGATCACCGGAGCGATGTTCCTCCTGGTTGGTGTGCTGTACGACCGCGCGCATACGAGGGACCTGAACGCCTTCGGTGGGCTGGGGGCGAGGCTGCCGGTCTTCGCGGGCATTCTCACGTTCTTCAGTTTGGCGTCGCTTGGGCTTCCGGGTTTGAGTGGGTTTGTCAGCGAGTTCCTCTCCCTGGTCGGGACGTTTGGGACCTATCGCGTGCCGACGGTGATTTCCGTGACGGGTATCGTGATCACAGCGGCCTACATGTTGACCGTCCTCCAGCGGGTGTTGTTAGGATCGTTGAACGAGCGGTGGAAGACGCTTCCTGACATCACCCGGCGCGAGCTCGTGACACTGATCCCGCTCTTGGTGGTCGTCCTCGTCGTGGGGGTGTATCCCCTCGCTGTGCTGCACCTGCAAGATCGCAGCATCCACGCCTTACTCCATCACGTCATCGGACGGTAGTCTGCGCCCATGAATCCCGCATTACTTGAGAGCCTGTGGCGGTGGATGCCAGAGCTCTGCTTGAGCCTCGGGGCCATGGCAGTGATGCTCGTGGGTGTGTTCGCGCGCCGTGCGGCAACGATGCTGGCATGGCTCACCATCCTGGCGTCCGGGACGAGTCTCTGGAGTGTCCAGACGATGCCACCCATCCATGGATTTTATGGATTGATTGTGCTGGATCAAATCAGTGTGATCTTCCGCTGGGTGGCGCTCGGCGTCGTGGGACTGGTGATTCTGATGACGGCGAGTTCCCACGATGTGGATCGTGCCTGGACGGGGGAGTATCTCGGACTTCTCCTGTTCGTCGGGGTTGGCCTGATGCTGATGGCCGAGGCGGTCCATCTGTTGATGGCGTATCTGGCCATTGAGCTGGTGAGCTTGAGCTCCTACGTCTTGGCTGCGCTGACTCGCGACAGCCGGTCATCAGAAGCCGGGTTGAAATATCTGCTCTTTGGGGCATTCTCCTCTGGGATCATGCTCTTTGGGATGTCGTGGCTCTTTGGGCTGACCGGCGAGCTGTCGTTTGCTGCGATGCGCGACGCAATCACACAGGTTGGGCTTCACCTCGCGGGGCCGCTGTCGATTGCCACGACGCTGGTCTTGACGGGCCTGGCCTTCAAAATCTCCATGGTGCCGTTTCACATGTGGACGCCTGACGTGTACGAAGGCTCACCAATCCCCGTGACGGCGATGCTCTCCGTCGGACCGAAAGCGGCGGGATTTGCACTGCTGCTACGCATCATGGAGGCCATCGGGCCGGTCTGGGGCGCGGTGGCCCCGCTCCTCCTGGCGTTAACGGTCCTCACGATGACGCTCGGCAACGTCGTCGCGGTCGTCCAGACCAACATCAAACGCTTACTGGCCTACTCGACCATTGGACAGGTGGGGTATCTCCTGATTGGCTTTGTCGTGCACACCCCCATTGGCGTGGAGGCCCTGCTGGTCTATTTAGTGGCGTATCTCTTCATGAACCTTGGAGCGTTTGCCTGCGTGGTTTCGGTCTGCAATGCGACGAAGAGCGAGTCGCTTGAGGCCTTCCGAGGGTTGGCGCAACGCGCCCCAGGGCTTGCGCTGTGTCTTGCCCTGTTTCTCTTGTCGCTCGCAGGGATTCCGCCCCTGGTCGGATTTATCGGCAAGTTTCTCCTCTTCGGCTCAGCCATCCAGGCGCATCGCGTCGTGCTGGCGGTGGTGGCAGCGATCAACAGTGCGATCGCCTTGTACTATTACGTCAACATCATCCGGCAGATGTACTTGGAAGCCCCGGTGTTCTACAGCCCCATGCCTGTATCCCCAACCCTACGGCTGGCAGTCGGGGTCTGTGGGCTAGTGACCGTTGGACTGGGGCTCTTTCCAGCCCCGCTGCTTGCGGGCATCGGCCGGTACGTCGGGACTGCGCTCTAGTGGCAGGGACACGGGCTATGTTATAATGCCGTGCTGTGGTCCCACCACCTGTCGCGCCAGCCGAAGGCTGGCTGCTCCCTGATGACATTGGTCTTGATGGAGGACACAGTACACTGAACGGGTTCGCCTAAGGCGAACCCGGCAACAGGTGGTGGAATGGCCCGTCGTCGTGAATCACCGCAATGGATTCAGCAGGCCGGCTTGTTAACGGCCATTCCGATGGTCTTGTTCGTGGGGCCGGCGCTTGGCTATTGGCTCGGGACTGCGCTCGATCGTCGGTGGTTGTTTGCGCCGTGGGGGATGGTTGGGGGAATCGTTCTGGGCATCGCGGCGAGTCTCCGTGTGACGATCCAGCTCATTCGGCAGTCCAGCAAGCTTGAACGCCATGACTGATCGCACGCTTCGGATGATCTTGGGCGTTGGGGCGGTGTCGGTCGGACTGGTGGCACTGGCGAGCCTGTCATGGAACCTTTCGGTTGCCTGTGGGATCCTGGCTGGCGGGGCGTGGAATCTTGCAAACCTGTGGTGCCTTGCGCACGCACTCACCGCCTGGTTGTCTCCCCAGCGCTCTCTCCGACAGACCCTCGGGTGGTTCATCGTGAAGTTTCCGGTCTTGTATCTTGCCGTCTTTGGTCTGCTGGCGCTTGCGAGGTGCTCAGCCGTGGGATTTGGGATCGGATTTCTCATCGTCCTGACGGTCGCCATCATCACGAGTATCATCAGCCTTCAACGAACCCTCCAGACGACCTCCGCGCATGGCCGCTGAAGCTTCCTCCCACGCTGCCGAAGCCATCCCGGAGATTCCGAACGTCATCAGCCTCCTCAGCAGCCGGTGGCATGAGGTCCCTTGGGTGGCCTGGCTTCACCATTGGGAGAACCTGGTCTTTGCGGTTCTCGTGGGGCTGGGATTATGCCTCCTGACGTGGCGATATACCCGTCACCCGGCGACCATTCCACGGGGCTGGCAGAGCGTCCTCGAATTGTTCGTCGAGGGGGTCGATCAATTTGTCCACACGATTATGGGCCACCATGCCCGCCACTTCACCCCGTTTATTGGGACGCTCTTCCTCTACATCTGGTGCATGAATCTGTCCGTCTTGTTGCCAGGGATGAAGTCGCCCACCTCGAACATCAACACGACCGTAGCGCTCGCCCTGGTCGTGTTCGGGTATGTCCAGTGGATCGGGATCTCGCGACTCGGCCTGCTTGGCTATCTCGACCACTTGGCTGGGCAACCGCGGGATCTGGTTGGGTGGCTGTTGATGCCGTTGATGCTGCCGATCCATGTGCTCGGGGAATTCATCAAGCCGCTCAGCCTGAGTCTGCGGTTGTGTTTCAACATCTTTGCGGAGGATGTGCTGCTGGCCGTGATGCTGGGGTTAGGCTTGACGCTCGGTCTGGTGCTCCATGTCCCGATTGGGCTGCCGTTACAGCTGTTCGTGGTACCGCTGGTGCTGATCTTTAGTACGGTGCAAGCGCTGGTCTTCAGTTTGTTGAGCTCGGTGTATCTCGCGCTGATGTTGCCGAGTGACGAGCATCACTAATCACATGAGGCCCAGACTTACGCCCGCCTGCCCCGCCAATCGGCGGGGGGCGGGCAGGGAACACCGTGCCCGCCACAAGACCTGGCGGGTCCGCCAAGAAGTTTGGCGGAAACGTAAGTCTACGGCCGAATGTGACCCCACACCCAGCAGTGAGACAGATGGTAGTGCCGAGACGAAACGTCACCAAACACACGAGAGGATCTAGCGCCAGCGGAATGGGCGTTCTGCTGGGTGTGGGGTTCTCCGCCAAAGGCGGATCCGCCTCTGGCGGAAATTCGCCCCGCCCTTTAGCTGCTGACAGCTAAGAGGGCGGAATATAAGGGCGGGGCTCATTGAAGGAGGAAGCATGCCAACAGAGTATAAAGCGGTTTTAGCGTTAACCGTGCCGCTGGCCCTGGGGATTGCGGCGGCGGCGTCCGCGTTTGGCCTGGGCCGTGCGGTGAGCGCGGCGATGGATGCGATTTCAAGGCAGCCGGAAGCGGGCGGCCGGATTCAGTTGGCGATGATCATCGGCTGCGCCCTCATCGAAGCGCTCACGATCTACGTGCTCGTGACCGTCTTCATCTTCCAAGGGCGCATCAGCGGCTAGAGGGGCGTCGTGTTACAGCTTGAGTTCCAGCAGATCCTCTCGCAGGCGCTCAGCTTCCTGATTCTGTTGTGGCTGCTGAAGCGGTTTGCGTGGCGCCCGCTCCTGCGCATCCTTGATACTCGCCGGTCACGCATCGAGGAGGGATTTCGCCAGCTCGATCAGCAGAAAGTCGAGCTTGCGCGTCTTCAGCGCGACCTGACGAAACGGTTGGCCACCATCGACGAGGAAGGCAGAGCCCGAATCCAGCAAGCCATTCAAGAAGGCAAGCGCATCGCCATGGAAATTCAGGAAGAGGCGCGAGCCCAGGCGCAGGGGATCATCGCGAAATCAAAAGAGACGATTGAGCTGGAGCTTGCGAAGGCTCAGGTGAGCCTTCGGGATGCATTGGTCGATATGACCGTTGAAGCCGTCGAACGGCTCCTCCAGCAGAAGTGCGATTCAAAAACCGATGAGAAACTCGTTACCGCCATCCTGGAAGAATTGACGCAGGCTGACTCGCACCAGGCATAATTTTTCTCACCCAGATCGTGTGGAGTTCCACCCCGCCCGATGGCGGGGTGGGGCGGAACCGCTCCGAAGCCGTGTTCTGCTTCGCCGTGGCCTTGGCGGCACGGCTTCGCAGCAACACCCTCCTCGCCTTCCTCCCCGCCCAAGGGCAGGGCTTCCGGCGAAGGAGGGTGAAATGGTTCACAGGGTGTAGGGCATGATCACCACAGATCCCGTTGCTGATCGCTATGCCAGCGCGTTCTTTGAGCTTGTCCGTGACGAAGGGCATCTTGAGCGCGCCTCGCGAGAGCTCGAAGAACTCGCCAACCTCATTCAGAACCATAAGGATCTTCGCCAATTCCTTGAAAATCCTGACGTGGAGGCCACCGAGAAACTTACCGTGCTCGACCACATCCGGCGAGAACCATGGTCCTCAGAGGTCCGGGCGTTCGTTCAGATGGTGGTTTCGATGGGGCGCACGGAGTATCTTGGAGAAATCATTGACGCGTTCCGAGCGCTAGTCGACGAAGCGAATCGGCTGTTGCGGGTGACGGTGAGGACTGCGCACCCGCTTTCGGATCCCCTTAAGGCGCGGCTCAAGCAACGGCTGGAACAACGTGAGAACCGGCATGTCGAACTGACCGAAGAAGCCGACCCCGCGCTCATCGGAGGGATTCAGGTGTTGTTGGGTCATCGCATGCTTGATGGCTCCCTGAAGACGACACTCGCTCAGCTTCAGCAACGGCTCAAGGCCGTTCGGGTCCACTAATGAAGTGGCTAGGTGGCAAGGTGGCTAAGTGGCAAAGCGTTGCTCAGTCACTTAGCCACTCAGCCACTTCGCCACTGGGCCACTGAGCAAATGGCTCGCCTGAAACCTGAGGAAGTCTCACTAGCCTTGCGCCAGGAACTGGAGCGCTACCGCAGCCAGGTGCAGTTGGACTCGGTGGGCCGGGTCATCCAAGTGGGGGATGGTATCGCACGCATCTACGGCTTGGATGACGCGATGGCTTCGGAGCTGATCGAGTTCCCTGGCCCCGGCTCTGGACAATCTGATGCCGGGGCAGGTGAGACCATGGGTATGATCTTCAACCTTGAGGAACACCACATCGGGGCGGTGATTCTGGGCTCTGACAAGCACATCAAGGATGGGGATCTCGTCAAGCGCACCGGTCGTATTGTCTCGGTCCCGGTAGGCTCCGCGCTGTTAGGACGTGTGGTTGATGCCCTGGGACGTCCCCTCGACAACAAAGGGCCAATCGTGACCGACCGCTACCGTCCGGTTGAGACAGGCGCTCCCAATGTCGTGCAGCGCCAGCCAGTCAAAGAGCCTGTGCAGACCGGCCTCAAGGCCATTGATGCGATGATCCCCATTGGCCGAGGCCAACGCGAGCTGATCCTCGGGGACCGGCAGACCGGAAAAACCGCCCTCCTCGTCGATGCCATCCTGAATCAAAAAGGCAAAGCTCTCTACTGCATCTACGTCGCCATCGGGCAGAAGCTCTCCAGCGTCGTCGCGGTGGTGGAAACGCTCGAGCGCTACGGAGCGATGGACTATACGATTGTCGTCGTCGCCTCCGCGGAAGACCCCGCACCCCTCCAATATCTTGCGCCCTACGCAGGCTGCGCCATGGGTGAAGAATTCAGGGATAACGGCAAACATGCGTTATGTCTCTACGACGATCTGTCCAAGCACGCGCAGGCCTACCGACAGCTCTCATTGCTGCTCCGCCGTCCGCCAGGGCGGGAGGCGTATCCCGGGGACGTGTTCTACCTCCACTCGCGGCTCCTTGAGCGCGCCGCGAAACTCCGCGACGATTTGGGCGGCGGAAGCCTCACCGCCATCCCGGTGATCGAGACGCAGGCCGGGGATGTGTCCGCCTATATTCCGACCAATGTCATCTCGATTACCGACGGGCAGATCTATCTGGAGGGCGACCTCTTCTATGCGGGGGTACGCCCAGCGATCAACGTGGGGCTGTCGGTGTCGCGTGTCGGAGGGAACGCGCAAACGAAGGCGATGAAGAACGTCACGGGGCGTCTCCGGCTCGATTTGGCGCAGTACCGGGAGCTGGTCGCCTTTACGCAGTTTGGCTCAGAGCTCGACAAAGCGACGCAAGCCCAGTTGACGCGCGGGGAGCGCATGGTGGAAATCCTCAAGCAAGGGCAGTACGAGCCGATGAGCCTCGCGCACCAAGTGGCGATCATCTACGTCGGCGGGCAAGGGCATCTGGATGAACTCCCACTGAACCAGGTCAAAGCCTTTGAGGAGGCGTTCCACGCGTTCCTCGACGAGAAGTATCCGGATGTCATCCACGAGATTGAGCGGGCGAAAGACCTCGTTCCCGCCATGGCCGCCAGACTCGATGAAGCGGCGGTGAAGAGTAAGCAGGCGTTTTTAGCCACGACCAGAAGTCAGATGACAGAAGTCAGATGACAGATTGGATGTCTGACCTCTGTCTTCTGTCTTCTGAATTCTGACTTCTGAACGATGGCTTCTTTACGACACATTAGACGGCGCATCCGCAGTACCCAAAACACCAAGCAGATCATGCGGGCGATGCAGCTGGTGTCTGCCTCCAAGTTCAAGCGGTCGCAAGCCCGTTTCCTGCAGGCACGGCAGGTGCTTGAGTTTCTCGACGGGCTGCTCCAGCGCGTCCTGGCAGCGATGCCGGCCGTGGAACATCCGCTGTGCGCCAGACGCGATGACCAGACGAGCGCCTTGGTCCTGTTCACCTCGGACGCTGGGCTGTGCGGCTCCTATAACGTGAATCTCATTCAACTGGCGGAATCGTATCTGCGTCGGGATAGCGTCAAGCGTACCCAACTCATCGACATCGGCAAGAAAGGCTACCGCTATTTCACGAAGCGCGGCTATCGGGCCGTTGACGCGTATCTGGATTTGGCGGGACGCCCCAACCTCGCCAAGGCGGAGGCCATTGGCCGCTCGCTGATGGAACGATTTTTGTCAGGGCACGTCGGGTCGGTGAAATTGCTCTACGCGAAACGCATCTCCTCAACCGTCTATCGTCCGACGATTCAGCCGTGGCTGCCGATTGCACTGAGCAGACAGCAGATCGCAGACAGCAGACAGCTGAGATATATCTTTGAGCCGTCGCCGCAGCGCGTGTTCGAAGACCTGCTGCCCCGCTGGGCGCTGGCGACGTTCCAGTGCGTGATGCTGGAGGCCTTCACCGCGGAGCACAGCGCGCGCATGGTCGCGATGAAGAATGCGACCGACAACGCTGAAGAACTCCTCAGCGCCTTGACCCTTGAACGCAACAAGGTCCGTCAAGCGGCCATCACCAAAGAACTCAGCGAGATCGTGGGCACTGCCGAGGCATTGAAATGACGGATCGGGAAGACAGAAGACAGAGATCAGAAGTCAGAAAAGCCAGTCTGATATCTGACTTCTGTCATCTGACCTCTGAATGTGGAGTTTTGAGGCTATGACGGAACCGAATTACGGCACCATCGTGCAAGTCATTGGCCCCAGCGTGGACATCCGGTTTTCGCCGGACCGCTTGCCGCAACTGCTGAACGCGATTCGTATTGATGAGCCGGATCGCAACATCCATCTCACCTTGGAAGTTGCCCAGCACGTCGGCAATAACACGGTGCGCTGCATCGCGCTGGCCTCGACGGATGGGTTGGTGCGCGGGATGAAGGCCTTGGACACCGGCGGCCCCATCACGGTGCCGATCGGCAGGCAGACACTCGGCCGAATCTTTAACCTGTTGGGCGAGCCGATTGATGAAAAAGGCGATCTCTCAGAGCCTCGTAACCGGCACCCGATCCACCGCCCACCCCCTTCCTTTGAGGAACAACTTCCCGTTCGAGAGGTGTTCGAAACGGGCATTAAGGTCATTGATCTCCTGGCTCCGTATCCAAAAGGCGGCAAGGTCGGGTTGTTCGGGGGCGCCGGGGTGGGCAAGACCGTCATCCTCATGGAGCTGATTCGCAACATTGCGACGGAGCATGGGGGGGTGTCGACCTTTGCTGGCGTCGGCGAGCGGACCCGTGAAGGCAACGACCTATGGCTTGAGCTCAACGCCTCCGGGGTGGTGAATAAAACCGCGCTCGTCTTTGGCCAGATGAATGAGCCGCCCGGCGCGCGGCTGCGCGTGGGACTTTCAGCGCTGACGATGGCGGAATATTTCCGCGACGAAGAAGGGCAGGATGTCCTGCTGTTTATCGATAACATCTTCCGATACGTCCAGGCGGGGTCTGAGGTGTCGACCTTGCTCGGCCGCATGCCCTCTGCCGTGGGCTATCAGCCGAATCTGGGGACAGAGCTCGCCCAACTTGAAGAGCGGATCACGTCAACCAAGCGCGGGTCCGTCACCTCAGTCCAAGCCATCTACGTCCCGGCGGATGATCTCACCGATCCGGCTCCCGCGACGACCTTCTCGCACCTTGACGCCACGACCGTCCTCTCGCGGCAAATCGCCGAGCTGGGCCTCTATCCCGCGGTGGATCCGCTGGAGTCGACCTCCCGGCTCCTCGATCCGCGTATCGTGGGCCAGGAGCACTACGACGTCGCCCGGGCGGTTCAGCGCACGCTACAGCGCTACAAGGACCTGCGGGATATCATCGCCATTCTCGGGATGGACGAGCTCACCGACGAGGACAAAGTCATCGTCTATCGGGCCCGCAAGATCCAGCGCTTCCTCTCCCAGCCCTTCTTTGTGGCGGAGGCGTTTACCGGCCAGCGCGGCCGCTACGTGAAACGCGAGGAGACCGTTAACAGTTTCAAGAGGCTCATCGAGGGCAAGCTCGATGAGATCCCCGAGCAGTGTTTCTACATGAAGGGGACGATCGAGGACGTCCAAGAGGAAGCCGCCCGACTCGCCGCAACGGCTGCCCAGTAATGGCTGACGCTATTCACGTGCGCGTCCTCACCGACGCAGGAATGCTCCTTGAAGATGACGCTGTGTCGGTCATCGCCCCCGGCGAGGTCGGCTATCTCGGGATGCTGAGAAACCACGCGCCCCTCGTGACCACCCTGGTCCCTGGCAAGCTGATCTGGCGACGCCAGGACGGGAGTTCCGCCACCGCCCTCGTTGGATCCGGCCTGCTCGAAATTCAGCGCAACCAGCTGACCCTACTTACCGACTCGTTCACCGAGGGTCCGCGCCCGTGATTGGCGATCTTGTGTCCACGAAGCGAGATTGGCTCTGGTACGCCCTAGGAGTCCTGCTGACCCCGCTCGTCTTCGCCCGCCTTGGCCTGAGCCTCCAGCAGACCCTCGCGATCGGGGGCTTTAGCGTCATCCTCTACGGGGCGATTCTCTTCTGGAAGAACCGCGTCGCCTTTGCGTGCTTCGGGATTGCGCTGTTGATGGCCGTCGGGCTGCTCGATGTGCCCCATCTCATCGAGTTCGCGGGGCTGGACATCATTCTCTTTCTCATCGCGATGATGACGGTCGTCGGCTTCCTTGAGGAACGGCGCTTTTTTGAGTTCGTCATCGACCACCTGTTGAGGCTCGTCGGGCCGCACCCTCGCCGGATCATGGTCGTGATGATGGTCATGGCGGCCGTCTCCGCCGCCTTGGTGGATGAGGTGACCTCGATCCTGTTCATGGTGGCGGCGATGCTGAACCTGCTCGGCCGCGCCAAGCTCAGCCCCATTCCGTTTATCATGATGCTGGTCTTCACGACGAACATCGGCTCAAGCGCCACCGTCGTCGGCAATCCCATTGGGGTGATGATTGCCCTGCGCGCGGGGCTGACGTTTCTTGATTTCATCCGGTGGGCCGCCCCGATTTCCGTGCTCTGCCTGTGGGTGACGATCGTAATCTGCCTGCGGCTGTTTGCGAAGGACATCAAGCAGCTCAAAGCGGTGCTGGCCGGAGCCAAGGGGGAGCGACATCTTGAGCAGCTCGTTGAGGAAGAGCATGTGACGAAAAAAGGAATTCGACAAGCCGGCTGGCTGTTCGGTGGGGTCATCGGAGGGTTGATCCTGCACCACCCGATCGAGTATTGGTTGCACCTGCCGAACAACACCATGCTGCTGGGTGTCGCCTTGGTCGGGGCGGGATTGGCCGTGGCCCTGTCGGGCGAGCGCGCGCGTGAGCTCGTCGAGAAGCGCGTTGATTGGTGGACCTTGACATTTTTCATCCTGCTGTTTGCCTCCGTCGGGACGCTGAAGCAGACTGGCGTCACCGGGGTGCTGGCCCAGCGCCTCATCGAGCTTTCGGGAGGCAGCGTGCCGGTGCTGACGACGCTGTTTGCCTGGAGCTCGGGGCTGTTGACCGCTGTCATGGATAACGTGTTGGCCGTGGCGACGTTCATCCCGATCGTCGGTGATGTGGCCAGCGCGGGTATCCCGACGTTTCCGCTCTGGTGGGCGATGCTCCTGGGCGGTACCTTGGGCGGCAACGCGACGCTCATCGGCTCAACCGCTAACATCGTGGCTGCCGGGGTACTCGAGCGCCAGAAGCTCGGTGAAATCACTTTCGCGCAGTGGCTCAAGCCCGGCCTGATTGTCGCCGTCGTCACCCTCCTCCTCGCCAATCTCCTCGTCCTCGCTCAGCTTTCGCTCATGCCGCGCTGAAGGTAGCTAGCACGCTTCCCGTCGGGTATAATAGCTGCACGGTTCAGCCGAGGGGTCGTTTTTCCGCCGAAGGGGCCGCTGCGTTGGTCAATGCCTGTGGTGTATGTTCTACGGAGTCTACGAAACGGGAAGCACTACGTCGGAGTAACCTCTAAAGATCCATCGGAGAGATTAAGAGAACACAATGCAGGATCTAATAGATGGACGAAGCGCAATGGGCCATTCGAGCTAGTTTGCACTGAGACCTTCACCGATAAGACAGAAGCCAGAAAGCGAGAATTGTTTCTCAAATCCGGGGTTGGAAGGCAGCAGTTGAGGGAGGTTCTGCAATCCCGTTCGGTGAAGGGCGAATAGCTCAGCTGGTTAGAGCACTCGGCTTACATCCGAGAGGTCACAGGTTCGAATCCTGTTTCGCCCATGGTTGCACGCTAGCTCTTGTTAGCCGTTCTAACAGGGCGGTTTCCGCCGAAGGCGGATCCGCCTTTGGCGGAAGCTCAGCCGGTTAGAGCAGCTGACTTACATTCAGCAGGCCCCTGGTTCGAATCCAGGATCGCCCATGATAAGAGCGTCTGTTGGTATTCGGTGACGCGGCCCGTATCGGGATTCGTCGTTCGTCAAAAGCCAAACGCACAACGTTACCGAGCAACGAAACGGGTGACGTTACCGATAGGCGTCTGACGAGTTTTTCTGGGGGCGTAGCTCAATTGGTTAGAGTGGCGGCCTGTCGAGCCGTAGGTTGCGGG
>CAYJTP010000047.1:0-13341 GCA_964373175.1 uncultured Planctomycetales bacterium | reverse complement strand
GTCGAACGTGCGGCGAGGTCTATGTCGTCTCGTCGGCCTGCGACGACACCTTGGGGCGGTTGAAATCCCCGCAGGCCCACCCCAAGAACAAGAGCCCCACCACGAGCGAGCCAACCGCAATCAGCATGCCTGCAACTTCATCCATCCAATCGTGTGTGAGTGGACAACGTGGCGTTGATGACTAATACGGCGCCCAGGTCGACCTAGGCGCCGCCGTTCCAAGATGTCAGTCGCTTATTTCTGCTTCTGGCAGGGACACGCCTTGACCAGCGAGAGGAGTTTGAGCACGCCGGCCACGCCGATGATCGTATAGACCGCCCGCGCAGTTGGGGTCATCTGGCCGAGGAGCTGTGCTACCAGGTCGATCTGGAACAGACCGACCAACCCCCAGTTGAGCGCCCCAAGCGCCACCAAGACTCCAACGATCTTACAGACCGCGCAGTCCTTGCCGCCTGTCATGCCCACCTCCCTGTGGTCAACTCCACCCCTCGACCCCAACCCCTCATATGATGCCACACTTATCGAAAGTTCTCCACTTGAATCGGAATCCCAAAATCACGAGCCTTCAAAGCCTGAATCACGGCCTGCAAATGATCCAGTTGCTTCCCTGACACACGGACGGACGCTCCCTCAATCCGTGGCTGGACCTTCAACCCAAGACTCTTCACCGCACGGACAAGGTCCTTCGCGTGCTCAGAAGACAGTCCTTGCTGGAGCAGCGCCTGCTGCTTCACGCTGCCGCTTGGCAAGGGCTCAGGTTCCTTCCAAGCAAACGCGTTCAGGGAGACGCCGCGCTTGGCCAACTTCGTTTCGACTACGTCGAGTACGCTCTTGAGCTGCGCGTGATGGTCAGCCGTCAGCTTCAACGCCGGAGGGGATTCTTCAAACAAGACGCTTGCGCTGCTGTCCTTAAAATCGAACCGCGTGCTAATCTCTTTGTGCGCTTGTTGAATGGCGTTTCGCACCTCTTGGAGATTGACCTTGGAGACAATGTCGAACGTATGCTCTTGCGGCATCGGCGGGCTGGCGGGGATCTCAGCGCGGAGATCCGATGGTCGTCGGGCTAAAGGGGAAAAGGGACCGCGAAGACTACTTCTGTTGAGTGGGCCCCTTGGCAATCGATTCAATGGCACCAAATACGCCCAGGATGATGGCTCCAACTCCAATACTCAAACTGACAAAATTCCTTCCTGGCAACTCAGCCGCGAATGCCAACACCACCAACACCATACCCAGTACCGAAAGCCAGAAGCAGAGCCGCCTAAACATGTCCCCCCCTTTCGCTCTGACCCATCCGTGGTCTCCCCGGTGTCTCATGAGACTGGCTTCCGTCTCCCGTTCCTGACCTAAAGCCACTCTCGCAGCAGGCTGATCACAACACTCGGTGTGCTCGCACCAATGTCCACCACTCCGCATCCGCGAGCGCGAGGAGATCCACGACCTCGATTGTAGCACATCGCTCACGCAAGGCAACCGTCTTTATGACGGGCCCTCCGGAAGTTCCAGAACGCGCCAGGAGACCCAGTCTAAGGGCACGTCGCCCTTAAGGAGGTGCGGGCGCTCGTGAGGATCCGCTGGGGATTGCCGAGTACCTCCAGGGGAACACGAATCGTGAGTTGTCGGAGTTGTCGACGGGCGTGAATGAGATCCGTGGAGCTTCAGGGACGGTTCCCGCCGTTCATGGCCACGGCAGCCGTCGCCGGCTGATAGGCCCAGAGATCCGCAAACCGACCCCAGTTGATCAGGATGCGCAGCACCCGCTTGGGGTCTTCCTCAGGACACTGGATGGCCAATTCCTCCAGCAACACATCTTTGGTAAGCCGATGGTCGGCGCTGTGTTCCAACATCTCGCGAACCCGTTTCAGGAGAGGAACCTGGGCGAGCTGCGCGGCAAAGAGCTGCCGGCGGACTTTTCTTGGAGAGGTCACGAACCGACGTCCGAGCTCGGTCAGCACAAGGTGATCTTGGGGTGTCGCCAGGAATCCGAGGAGTTCATTCGCTTTCACGGTCAGCAGGATTCGCGTGAAGGTCCGGCCCATCTCGGCCGTCAGCCGGAACAGCTCCACGTCCCCTCCGCGCTGCTTCACCGACTCCAACAACCCAATCATCTCACGGACTTCCACCAACGGGATCGGCGCGACGGGGCGGATGCCGACCATCCCGGCCAGGATAGTCGGTGGGGGGGCTTCGGGCTCCTTCTCTGGGAGGTAGAGTCCGGTCAGAATACCATGGAGTTTGTCGACGAACGCTTGGTACGCAGGGGAATGGGGATCGCGCGGATACGGCATGGAATTATCCAAGACCGTCTTTACGCGGCCGGGGTTAGCCGCCATGACCAGCACGCGACTGGCCATCAGGGCGACCTCATGGATGTCGTGGCTCACCAGCAGAATGGACTGGGGGTATTTCTCGCGATCCCGCCAGAGGTTGACGACTTCATTGCGCAAGGTCTCTGCGGTGAGCGCATCCACTTGACTGAAGGGTTCATCCATACACAACAGCTCCGGCTGCACGATCACCGCCCGCGCGATGCCGACCCGCTGCTTCATCCCGCCAGACAGCTCACGGGGGTAGGCTTCTTCAAACCCATCGAGGTTGATGAGCGTAATCGCTTCCGCGACGCGCTGCCGCCTGAGGTCCGCTGCGATGCCCCGCGGGATGAGGGCTTGTTCGATGTTCTGGGCCACCGTCAGCCAGGGAAACAGCGCAAACTGTTGGAAGACCAGCGCCGTCTGAGGGGATGGACCATCAACGGGACGTCCTCGGTACGTCGCCGTGCCGTGGCTTGGTGGCAGGAGCCCTGCGATGATCCGGATGAGCGTCGATTTCCCGCACCCTGATGGGCCGAGGATCGCCACCAGTTCACCCGTGTGGACCGTCAACGTGATGTCGGCCAGCACGGACAACGTCTTGCCGGATGGTTGGGTAAAGTGATGCTGCACGTGTGACAGCGTCACAAGCTCTTCCGCAACCAGTGACGTCGATGACCCGCCGTTAGAAGGCATATCGGGTTTCCGCCAATCGATACAGCGGCTTCCAGAGATACCGGTTCAGGAGAAGCACCGCCACCGTCATGACCAGCACGCTAGCAGCGAGGAGATCGTACTTCCCCTGACTGGCGGCGACGGAAATCAACGAGCCAAGGCCATGCGTCATCGTCACCTGATGCCCTGCGGAGACATATTCCGCCACAATGCTCGCATTCCACGCCCCACCGGAGGCGGTGATCCAGCCTGTGATGAGATACGGAAACATCGCCGGCCACCAGACCGTGCGCCAGCGCTGCATCGAGGTGAACTGGTAGCTCTGCGCCACTTCCCGGAGATCCTGCGGGACCGCCGACACCCCCGCGAGCACGTTGAAGAGAATGTACCACTGGGTCCCAATCGCCATCAAGACCGTTGCGCCAATCCCGAGGTCCACGCCAAGCCAGTGGAGTGCCAACAGGACCAGCGGATAGACCATCGGGGCGGGAAATGAGGCGGCGACCTGGACCAACGGTTGCAGCCGTTGGCACCACCGATCCGACCGTCCAATCAAGATGCCAACCGGGACCGTCCACAAACTCCCTAAGACCACTGAGGCCAGGACTCGCAGCAACGTCAGCACCGCGCCGGTGATGACGTGAAGCCATTCAAGCGAAGGCAAGTGGCTGAACAGATGGAGCAGGCGACCCGCGGCCCAGACGGTCACGACGCCCCCTGCGAAGCTCGCGACAACCAGCACGCCCCGACCAACAAACTGTTTCGCTGAATGCGAAGCAGGCGCAGTGGGTTGGCCATGGCTTTGGAGAGCTCTGGAGGCCAGCCACTCACTGACCGGATGCGCGAATCGCGCTCGGGCTTCCTGGACCAGCCACGAGCGTTGGAACCACCTCAAGATAAACGAACCGCCTTGCAATTCGGTTGCCGCGACGTCTTCCAATCGGAATTTCTGGGCCCACACGAGCACGGGTTTCCACACACACATATCGACGACGACAATCATGAGGACCATCGCCACGATCCCCGCCGCGATGGCCGACACCTGATGCTGGGCGATCGCGACACTCATATACGCGCCAAGGCCCGGAAGCCGAAAGTCGTAGGTGCCCAGGGTAAACGCTTCACACACCATCAGAAAGAACCACCCCCCGGCCATCGCCATCATGCTGTTCCACGCCAGGCCGATCGCCGAGGCGGGGAGTTCCACGCGGCGGAAGCGCTGCCACCAGTTAAACTGATACAAGGCGGATGCCTCGCGCAACTCCGCAGGGATGCTCCGGAGGGACTGGTAGAAACTGAATGCCAGATTCCACACCTGCCCGGTGAAGATCATCACAATGGACGCCACCTCAAGTCCAACATTGGTCTGTGGAAAGAGGGCCACGAGGGCAAGCACGATCCCGGGGAGAAACCCCAGCACCGGGATGGATTGCAAAATATCTAAGAGGGGAAGCATGAACCGTTCGGCACGAGGTCGATGCGCCGCCACATAGCCATACGTCAGCGCAAACGCCAGGGAGAGCCCATACGCCGTAAACCCCCGTAGCAGCGACAGCGCCGTATAGCCCGGAAGCGCCCAGATGCTGAGATTAATGTCCACTCGAGGCTGCAGGGGGGCTTCCCAGTGTTTCGCGACCTGCAGCACCCCGAAGAGCCCCGCCGCGAGCAGCACCATGACGCACAGATCTGCCAACACCGTAAATGAGCGGTCGACCGTGGCCCGGGTTAGCATACGGGAATTATAGCAGGTTCCGGCGTGCGACTCCCGATGCCGTTAACGGTGTAGACAAGCCGCGGGGAAGCGCTGTCTGCACCCGGAAGACCGAATCCTTGCATCCAGGAGAACTGGCTTAGAGTCCATTTCAAAACGTTCGATGTCGCTGATGGTCGCTGATATCCACGCTGATTCACGCAGATGGCTCGTCGGACATCTGCGGCGATCAGCGTTTCGATCAGCGGGGATCAGCGTCTCTCTAAATGCGACCTCAATTGTATCTTAACATTGTGGTCGCATTTACCCTGAGCGAAGTCGAAGGGTAACCCCTCGACTCGCTTTGCTCGCTCGGGGTAAATGGAACCGCCCGAATGTTAACATGCAATGGCGGTTCCATTTAGGGTTTTGAAACGAGTTCTTAAGGTGGAGGAGGGCCGATACCGTGTCGGTGTCGCGACGAGGACGCTACCGTGAAGCGTGCGGATGGCGCGGGCGGCGGTGATCGTGCGGCCGGGGAGCCATCGCTTTCTTGTAGTCAAAATGCGGAAGGGTGACGCGAGGCAGGGTGCGGTTGAGCGTTTTTTCGATCGCCGTGATCATCGGCTCTTCATCTCGATCCACCAGGCTGAAGGCATCCCCGGTAGCTTCAGCGCGCGCGGTCCGGCCGATGCGGTGGATATACGCGTCCGGCGTTTCGGGAATGTCAAAATTAATGACGTGGCTGATCTCTTCGATGTCGATGCCTCGGGCGGCAATGTCCGTCGCCACCATCACCTGGTTTTTCCCCTGGCGGAACTGCTCCAGGGCGCGCAGCCGCTGCCCCTGGCTGCGGTCCCCGTGGAGGACGGAGACGCGGATCCCATGCCGTTCCAGGTTCTGCGCCAGGCGATCCGCATACCGTTTGGTGCGCGTAAACACGAGGACGGAGGTCATCGCCTGGCTGCGAAGGAGCTCAAGGAGCAGCGCCGGTTTCAGGTGCCGAGGCACCGGATAGACCGCGTGACGAATCCCCACCGGCGAGGTCGACCGCTGGCCGATCTGGATCGTCACGGGATGGGTCAGGATTTGATGCACCAGGCTGACGATCTCGTGAGGCATGGTGGCAGAAAACACGAGGTTTTGCCGCCGTGGTGGCAGCAGGCGAATGATCTTCTGCACATCAGGCAGAAACCCCATATCCAGCATCCGGTCGACTTCATCGAGCACAAAGATTTCGAGATGCACGAAATCGATGCGGCCGGAATAGATGTGATCCAGCAAGCGCCCCGGGGTTGCGGAGACGATATCAAGGCCGCGCGCCAGCGCCTTGATTTGCGGCTCCATCGGCATCCCGCCAAAGATCGCGGCCCCCTTGAGGTGGACATAGCGAGAGAGCGCCCGCAGATGTTCCATGGACTGGAGCGCCAGTTCCCGAGTCGGCGCGAGGATGAGGGCGCGCATATGTCTGCGGCTCTGCCCCTGCAGCAGCCGATGGAGGATGGGCAGGACGAACGCGGCCGTTTTCCCTGTGCCAGTCTGCGCACAGCCAATGACATCGCGCCCTGCCAGGATCGCGGGAATCGCCTGGGCTTGGATCGGGGTCGGTCGGATGAACCCCAAGTCGTGGATCCCCTTCAGCAGATTGGCATGGAGGTGAAACGATTCGAACGTCATCTGACGCCGATCGTGCGAAGCCCCTGCACTCGGAACAGCAGGACTCATCAGTTCCGCTGATGGGGAATGGGGTGATCGGTCAGGGGGAGAAAACATCACTCGGCGGGATTCCCGGCTTTAGTGCACTCGGACTACGCGTCTTCCCTGGGGCTCTCGTGGCACTCGAGCCATTCGGCGCGTGATTTTCGGATGCCAGCTCCAATGGACGTTCGAACACCGGTTGGCAGCCGTGCCGCAGTGAAACTGCACAAAGGCCCAGGAGTCCGGCCCAACCAACTCAAGGAGGTAGCGGTCCAGATCGCTAGAGACCTCATCGAGGAGTTTCCGCCTCCGCGCATCACCGGACCTCGCGGCCAAGAGAAACTGCACGGTAAACTGCTTGCGGACATCCCGGGCAACCCGTGCGACCGGCCGGTGACGCTCACCATACCGGATCTCGATATGCTCCTCACGGGGATCCACCTTCCCCTTATACCACGCCACTTTAGGCTCTTGAGTGTTCTTCATCCATGTCGTCCAAGGTTAGGCTACACCATCTCTCCCACCATGTCCCAAGCCCCCACGCCGGGATGGGGGTGGTAGGGTCGATTAAGTCCGATGCGGTTGTGTGAGACTTCAGTATCTACTTAGCGACTCTCCTTGCGCTTTGAGAAACAGTCCTTGCAGTAGACCGGACGGTCTCCGCTTGGCTTGAACGGAACCTCGCATTCTTGTTTGCAGTCTGCACAGACGGCTTTGTGCATCTCACGGGGCCGCCCACCAAACCCACCACCCCCGCCAAACCCACCCATTCCACCTTCTCGAAACCCCATCCGTTCCTCCTCTATCTTGGAGCGAGTAGCTCACTCGCCCCACCCCTCCGGCATGGCATCGCCACCCTGGCGATGCGTCTCTCCGGCAAGCGTTCCATGTTGACCTGGGACCAGGGACCTGTCCCCCGAGTCACTGATGTGAATCGATGAAGCCGTGTGATCCAAGAAGACGCGCCGTATGCGCCGCGGGATTGGATAGTTCGCACTCCCTGACAGACGTGCCCCAAGCGCTCTGAAACCGGGAGTGTCATGAGAATCGGCAGGTCTTTGATGCATTGTACCACGAAACCCTCAGAAAGCTAGTGGTTTTCTTCGATGTCGTCTTGAGGGACCAACGGGCCTAGAACTCGCGCCAACCACGGCCGGCTCGGACCTCAATGGTCAAGACAGGATGAATCTCCCACAGGGTCGCGCGCTCTCGCCCGACTTCCTCCGGATGTTCCTGGTGGAGAAGCGGCTGCGGAACGCTGGTTACAGGTCCGCCGCGCGTTTGGCGCGCAGACGCAGTTTCGCATCCGCAATGCGCTTGCGGATGCGCAGGGATTTTGGGGTGACCTCGAGCAGCTCATCCGGCCCCAGATACTCCAGGGCAAGCTCCAGCGTCAACTCGCGAGGGGGAACCAACACGATAGTCGTCTCGCCCGTTTCGGAGCGGACATTGGTCAGCTTCTTCTGTTTGCAGATATTCAACTCGATATCCAGGTCCCGGCTGGCCTCGCCCACCACCATCCCCTCATAGACCGAAACGCCCGGCCCGATGAACAACTCGCCCCGCTCCTGCGCATTCGTGATCGCATAGGCGCTGCTCACCCCGTCCTCGGTGGCGACCAACGACCCGTGCGGTTCTTGGGCCGGCAGGTCTTTCACCAACGGCTCGTAGGCGTCGAAGACATGGTGGACCACGGCCGTCCCGCGCGTCTTCTTCATGAGGGTGCTCTTCAACCCGAGGAGGCCCCGGGTCGTGATGAGGTACTCCGCGTGGAGCTCATTCGTCTGACCCTGCTGCATGTCTTGCAGTTCGGCGCGCCGGCGGCCCAGCTCCTCGATGATCGCGCCCTGATACTCCACCGGCACATCCAGGGAGAGCATCTCATAGGGCTCGCAGGTCTCGCCCTCGATCTCCTTGTAGATCACCTCCGGCTGTGAGACTTCCAGCTCATAGCCTTCGCGGCGCATCGTCTCAATGAGGATCGCCAGGTGGAGTTCCCCGCGCCCCGAGACGAGAAAGGTATCGGGGCTGTCAGTCTGGGTGAGGCGCAGCGCCACATTGGTCTCCAGCTCCTGCTGGAGCCGCTCGCGCAGCATCCGGGAGGTCACATACTTGCCGTCGCGCCCCGCAAAGGGACTCTTGTTCACGGAGAAGGTCATGCGCAGGGTCGGCTCCTCAATGACGACCGCGGGGAGCGCTTTCGGACGCTGGGGATCGGTAATCGTATCCCCAATCCCCACGTCGTGAAATCCCGCCACCGCGACAATCTCCCCCGATTGCGCCGCATCAATCTCCACGCGCTCCAGCCCCTGATACGCCAACACGGCCGTCGCCACGCCCGTCTCCTGGCGGCCATCAGCCGCAAGGCGCAGGAGCGGCTGCTGCCGCTTCAACGACCCGGCGTGGATCTTGCCGATCCCCATCTTGCCCTTGAACGAGTCGTAGGCCAGGGCCAGCACCAGAATCTGGAGCGGTTCACCCGGCAAGACCCTCGGCGCGGGAATCCGCGTGATGATCGTCTCAAAGAGCGGCGCGATGGTCTCACCAGGTTGTCGTAGATCCAGGGTGGCCGTGCCCTCGGTCGCTGAGGTGTAGAGAAGAGGAAAATCCAGCTGCGTGGAGGAGGCGTTGAGCTCGACGAAGAGATCGAACGTGCGGTTGACCACGTCGTCCGCCTGCGCGTCGCTTCGATCGATCTTGTTGACCACGACGATCACCGGCAGCCCAAATCCGATCGCCTTGCGCAGCACAAACTTGGTCTGCGGCATCGGCCCTTCTTTGGCATCTACCAAGAGCAGCGCCCCGTCCACCATGCGCAGGGTGCGCTCGACCTCCCCGCCGAAGTCCGCATGACCCGGCGTATCGACGATGTTGATCTTATACTCCCCGTAGCGCAGGCTGCAGTTCTTCGCGCGAATCGTGATCCCTTTCTCGCGCTCCAAGTCCATCGAGTCCATGATCAAGCTCCCGCTCCCCTGCACCGTCTTGGTGTAGTGGAGCATCGCATCGACCAGGGTCGTTTTGCCGTGGTCCACGTGCGCGATGATCGCGATGTTGCGAATCGCTTCAGGGTTCATGGGTGGAAAAGGTACCGGGTTCCAAAGGGACAGGTTATGCCGCCTTACGTGTCCCTCTCATAGCCGGTACGGTTTTCCTAAACGCCTTGAGGTCTGGACTCAAGATTTCCGGGGTGGGGGAATCGCTAGCGTTAACCCTGTTTATCGAGGCTCCATTTGACCCCGCCTCGACAGGCGATGAAGAGGAACACAAAGCAGTAGAGAGCGGCCAACTCGCCCTTATTGATCGCTGGGAAGAAATTCGGTCCAAGCTGGAACTTCCAGTGAAACTGGAAATACGCCACGGCCATCTCACCGCTGCAGAGGAACGCCGCCAGGCGTGTTTGCCACCCCAGCATCACGGCCAGCCCACCGAGGAGCTCGAGGATCCCGCCGAACCACAGTTGAGATCCGACCGACGGCTGAAACTCGGAAAGCACGCCCAGGATCTTCTGGGCGCCGTGGAAAGAGAACATGAATCCCGTCACGATGCGCATCAAGGCGTACGCGTGATCCGCAAATTGTTCAAGCTGTTTCATGTGCGTGCTCCTTCCCTTGTTGATGAGATCCGGAGGCGTCCCTGGGGGGTCCGCCTCACGATGGCGTTGGCCAGGCGGGACTCCATGGGGAAGTTTCGCAGACGGGGAGAGTGGTGAGCGGAACCAGTGACAAGGGCGTCAGGTGTCCTTGGCGTTCACCAACCTTCTCATCGTCCCAAGCGAAACGGTTTTCTCCGATCGGCGCTTCTCGATCATCCGCCAGAATGCGGGATTCGTTTGGAGAGCGAGGGTCTCCCAGTCTGTCCCCTCGACGCCGATAATCAGCGCGGTTGGAACGCCGTGGCGGGTGACCACCACGCGGCCTCGCTGCGAAGCCTTCACACAACCACGAACATGCTTTTGAAGTTCTCGAACGTTGATGGTTTTCATAGAATCTCCTCCGTTTTCAGATGCGCTGGCTTCCGACGAATGGCACGGACAGACACCCGACGCTCCTCTGTATTGACATCGTAAAAAACCCGAAAAGCCCCCACGCGAAGTTGCCAGATTGGCGGGATGGCCTCAAACGGCGGAACAAGGTTGTGCAAGAGCTTGCGCTTGTTCGTTTCAACAAGCGGCGCATGGGTCAGCTGTGTCTCGATGGCATCAAGAATGATCCGGCACTCATAGGCGCGCAGACCTCTGAGGTCCTTCTTGACCCCCTCCGAGAATACTACCTCAAATGTCTTCGCCATATGCATATACTATTGCATATTCAATCGCTTGCTGTCAAGGGCTGATTGTGGCGGCAGTCGTCACAGCCCTATTGCCAACCAAGCGCGTGTAAAAACCGGAGGCGTCCCTGGTGGTCCGCCTCACGATGGCGTCAAGACTGTCGAAGGACGTTGTGGGTTCCGATGCGGCGCAGGAGCACGCCGCCTGGGAACCGTTGGAACGTCACGCGGTAATTGTCGCTGACGCGCAGCTCCCAGATGTCGGGTGTACCTTCCATCTTTTTGACCTGGAGAGACGGATGCCGGGGATTGGCGACGAAGCGCTCCAACGCCTTAGTGGTGCGCTCTTGGATCTCGACAGGGAGGTGCTGGAAGTCTTTTTTGAACCGCTCGGTGCGGAGGAGCTGCATCAAACGTTGAGGTCTTTGATGAGCTCCTTGATGCTCTTGAACGCCTTCACGCGGCCCTTGCGAATATCCTCTTCGGCTTCTCGCTCACCGGCCTGCCACTCCTTGGTCCAGAAGTAGGTCTGCGACGGATCCACGAGCTTGGCAGGCTTGAGCATCACGCCATCCTTGGTTTCTTCCACCTGCACGAAATCGCCCGTTCCCAGGCGGAAACGCTGCATCACCCACATCGGCAGGGTGATATTCTTGTTCTTCTGCACCTTGACGACACTGTGCGCCATCAGGTCTCCTATTTTCTAGCTACTAGAAATTTTAGCATGACTGAGGCTCCCTGTCAATGGCAGATCCGGCTCACGATGGCGTTGGCTTGCCTGACGAGGTGCGGATACCCGCGTAGTGATGAAATTGCCGAATGGCGGCGTTGGCATCAAACGCCCGACCCCAGATGGTACGGCCATAGACGCGAAGGAAGTGTTCAACTTGACGGCGAAATTGGAACACCGCCGCCGACCGCGGACTCAAGCGCAGGGCACGTCCCCACACCGCCACGGCGCGGCCGAATGGAACGCGATGGCGCGTCAATACGGCGACGACGTCGTTCACGTCGATGTCCAGGTATCGCCCGAGTTTGCCGATCGCCCAGTAGATCGGATCTAAGACCCGAACCTGTAACTTGCCGAATCGCCGGTAAGCGGTAGTATGGCGCCGATAATCCAGGAGGGTGATGCTGCTCCACCGGTCGATGTCCTCGGCATAATTCACTTCGATGCCGACCTGCCGCATGGCTTGATCAATGGCGGCGACTAGTCGCTGCCAGGTCCTCGCGTCCTGTGACGCCGGTTTCACGGCAAAATCAATGTCTCGGCTCGCCCGAATGTAGCCGAGCAGCGAGCCGGCGGCCGCGCCGGTCAGGATGATTGTAGCCGGCTGGTCGAACTCCTTGGCTAGAATCTGGAAGAACCGGTCAATGACTTTGGGGTCCATACGTCCGCTGCCGCTCCGCCACCCGATCCGCCAGCGTGTTGATCGCTTCACGACTGTACAGGCTGGTGAGCGTCCTCCAGGCATTAAGCGCGGCCCACCGGCCGCTTCGCGACCGCCGCCATTGTCGGTGAATCGCTCGCGTTCGAGGCCCGAGGAGTAGGGTGAGCGCCTCAACCACCGCCCGCTCGCGGGAATCCGCCGCCGGCCGGCCGAAGGCCACGGCATCCGCAATGCGCTCAATGGCTTCGCGCGAGGATGACAAGGCTCCGCGTCGACTGGCCTGGGGCGCAATGCCATCAATGAGCAAGCCTGGTGGCACGTCAAGCGCAGCGGCGAGCGCTCGGAGCGTCCCCAAGGTCACTTCTCGTTTGCCCCGCTCAATCGCCGAGAGGTTTGGGCGGGCCATCCGTGCCCGCTTCGCGAGCTCTGCTTGCGTGAGGCCGCGGTGCCGCCGCCACAGCCATACTGTCTGGCTGAACTGCAGCATAACATAAATGTAGCACATCTACTACTTTTGTCAACTGTATTTCTCGCTGGGGAAGCGGTGATGACAACATGGTGACCACTGAGCCGGGGGGCCGGAAAGACAAAACCCGCTATCTGTTGCCAGATAACGGGTGAGTCTTGAATGATAAGTGGCTCGTGGTGAGCGAGCGAAGCGAGTCGAACCACGACTTCGCTCAAGGCGCAGGCGGGGTGACCTGATCCCGACTTCAAGTACCTCTCAAATTGCTTAGCGAGAGCTTGGTTGTTGAAAACGATGTCGGTTTCGACGGTCCAGGGAGCGTAGCGTTTCGTGTACTCGCTGACGAGGTGATTGTGCTGATCCAACCGTTGTGCCAGGGCGGTTGTATAACCGATGTAGAAGCGGTCGGGATCTTTAGTGCTTCTGAGGATATACACGGTGTGCATGGATGGCGGTTCTCCTTCGCCCTCCAGGAAAAGTACCGTCGGTGAGGCTTCGGAGAACACGTTCTGCGAAGCTCTCCTGTGCTCCGGCCAAGCGGTTTATCCACTGGCCGGAGCTGTAGAGAGCGAAGCAGAACGGGGGCGACGGGGCTCGAACCCGCAACCTACGGCTCGACAGGCCGCCACTCTAACCAATTGAGCTACGCCCCCAAAGAGCAGTCGAAAGTTCAAAGTATAAAGTCGAAAGTGAATAAAAAAAAGCAAAAACTCGACGTTGTAACTTTAGACTTTCTACTTTCGACTTTATACTGCTTTCAATGGGCGATCCTGGATTCGAACCAGGGACCTGCTGAATGTAAGTCAGCTGCTCTAACCGGCTGAGCTTCCGCCAAAGGCGGAT
>CAYJTP010000046.1:0-13381 GCA_964373175.1 uncultured Planctomycetales bacterium | reverse complement strand
GGACCCACACGAACCATCCTCGCTGAACGAGGGGACCTGGAACCGCTGCCAGGTGAACGAGGGCTCCGACTCAGGCTGTACGACGGGACCGTGGATGAATGGGATCCGGAGCGTCCTGGGTCGTTCTACAAAGTCTCGTTCGGGACCTACACGATGAACCTCATCGTTGACCCCAAACTCAAGGCCCAGCTCGGCAAGAAACTCAGGGAAATGACCTTCCGGGAACTGGCGACCGAACAGCAGCGATTCGCCGCTGCGCGGATGGAAACCCTCCCGATCAGCCTTGAGCTTCATCACCGGGTGGCCTCATCGTTTGCTCCCGTGGTCTTTGTGCTCTTTGGCTTGGCGATGGGCTTAAGCGCCCACCACCATGAACGGCTGGTGACGTTCGTCTGGGTGTTGGGCGTGTTCCTGGCCTACTACTTCGTCATGGTGGGGACCAATGCCATCGCCATCAAGGGGTGGCTGCCAGCGTGGCTGGCCATGTGGCTCCCAAACTTTGCAGGTCTTGCCATCGGAACGCCGGGTCTCATCAAAACGGTGAGACGCTAATGTGGAGCCCCACCCCGCCGTGGCGGGGTGGCCCGATGGCGGGGTCGAATTGGCCCTGCCGCAGCCACCCATCACCCCTGCCCGTCCCGTTGACCAAGGGGCAGGCGGGCATCACCCCTGCCCGCCCCTTGGAACGCTGGGCAGGCGGGCATCACCTATCACCTCTCCAATGAGGACCCTCGACCGCTATCTCGCGAGACAAATCTTGCCCATCTGGGTATGGTGCATCCTGGTCTTTGTCTGCATGAGCTGTCTCATCGATCTATTCGAGCATCTGGATGACATTATCCGGTATCACCTCTCCGCCAAGACCGTGTGGCAGTACTACCTCAATTTTATTCCGCTGGTGTTTGTCCGCGCGTCTCCGCTGGCCCTCTTGCTGAGCTCGGCGTTCATCACGATGCGGCTGGTCCGATATCAGGAATTGCTCGCGATGAACGCCAGTGGCACCAGCCTCGCTCGGGCAAGCATCCCGTTTCTGTTTGTGGGGTGGCTGGTCAGCTTGATGGTCTTCGTCGTGAACGAGCGGGTTGTCCCGCAGACGACCGCCGAGTATGAGCGCCTGCGCCAGGAGGTCTTTCGAGGATCCCAGACCCCCCAACTCTTAGAAAACGTCGCAACCCTCGATCGCACCAATCGGCTCTACCACGCGCGGTTGTTCAACACCAAACAACAGGAGCTGACCGACCTCACCATCCTGGAACACGATGCCCAGAATCGTCCCAAGAAGACCATCTATGCCAAGCGGGCCATCTTCACGCCACACGGGTGGCTGTTGTTGACGGGCAGCATATCTCGCCTGGGGCCTCGGGGCATCCTCACGAGTAACCCTGAGCCATTCGTCGAACGGTTGCTGGATCTGCCGGTCACCCCGGACTCTTTCCGACAACCTCACACCCAACCAGAAACCCTGCGGTATGGCCAACTGCGTCAATTGATCAGTCGGTTGAAAGACATCGGGATCACGGATGTGCGGCGCTACGCGGTGGAGCTGGCGGCGAAGGTCACCTTCCCCCTGATGAACGTGATTGTCTGCCTCATTGGGTTCGTAGGGTCCACCCAACTGACAGATCGGGGGCGCTTGCGAGGACTGGGAACGAGTTTAGGGCTGGGGGTGTGCTACTATATCGGGGTGGCGATCGCGCACAGCGTCGGGAAAGAGGGCCTGCTGCCTGTGCCAATCGCCGTCTGGACGCCGCACGTGCTGGCGCTGGCCCTGTGCTGGCGCGCCCTGCGCACGCGCACCTAACCCCGAGCAACCCCGATCAAAGATCGGGGGCGTCGACTCCGCTCAGGGTAAATGTGCCCCAATGTTCAGATGCAATCGTGGGCGCATTTAGAGGCCTTCGACGATAAAATCCACCGGGTGTCTCACGCGGTAGGACAGCTTGAAGCTCTGTTTCCGACCCGCCGCCAGTTCGAACAGCCAGCGAGAGACACCAGGCTTCTCGTGATCTTCCTCAGTCGGCTTGGGTTCCCACACCACATCCTCGACCTTGATCTCATCATGCTGGGAAACCGGGGCCGGGTCAATCAGCGTGATCTTGGCCAGGGTGGGTCGGAAGTTCTCGATCGTCGTCAGGTATTCATAGTCGATCGTTTTGATCCGCCCATGCAGGCCGGGCATGATACTGACATCGACTTTGGCTTTGAGCTGCTTGCGCTCCACCTTGATCCGTTCGTCGATCCCGAGGAACAGGTCAAACCGCTCACCAGGCCCGACGAGATTGATCGAGGAATTCCCCACAAACGCTCCGTCGAGAAACACCTGAACGTCACCCGGCAACAACGTGACCTCTGCGTGATTTTGAGCGTTGGCGCGCAGATAGGCATAGGGGGATAGCCGCGGCGTGACCTCATAGGCAAAGTCGGCCGGAAGGGTGTAGGCGGCGATCGCTGCTTTGCGTGGCTGCCAATCCGATTGGATGGTTTCCGACTTGGGGAGTGTGAACACCATGGCTGGACCCTGCGCCTCGACAGTCGCCTGCGCAACAGCCATCGCTTGTTGAGGGGCTTCCATCTCTTGAGTTTCCGCAAGTCGCGCCACCCCGCCAAAGGCTTTCGCGGCCTTCGCTTGGTCGTACCGCTGGTATTCGATCGGCTCACGTTTCCTCAACCACCACGGCTGAACCTCGGGCATGCGCCCTCCGATGGCTGGTCTGGCGGTCGAGAGTTGGAGCGTCACGTCCTGCCAATCCTCACCCGTGCGCTGTCTCACAAGCCCATAGGTCACCAGTTCAACCTCGTTGGCTTGAGCGCTCGCCCGAGCTTCGTACACAGGCTGCCAGGTCGCTTGAGAAAGCCGGTAGGACACCTCGATGGTCAACCGGCCGCTGGTTTCCGCTTCGAGATCCACCACAATGGCGGTTTGCTGTTTGCGGGTCTCTCCACGCAACTGATTGAGTTCCCGATTCAGCCGGTCGAGTTGCTCGGCCACCTCACGCAACTGGACGTCAGCCTGCTGGTTTTTTTGATACGTGGCGGACAAGGCCCGGTCCAGGAAGGCCAGCAGATTCGCTACGTCGGTCACCGAGGGCTGTTTGGTGATGATATCCTTGCCAATCTGTTCACTCGAAGCGGCTTTGATGGAGGCCAGGAACTCCCGTTCTTGACGGAGGACCTCTTTCGTATCGTGAAGCTGCTGCGCGCGATCGTTCAACTGCTTGATCTGGTCTTCAATCTCTTTGATCCGAGGCGATGGCGATTCCTCCAGCTGGGTGGTGATCAGCTTGGCGCCAAACAGTTTCGCCTTCGCGTCGCCTTGACCCTTGGCACTAATGGAACCTTCATCAACCGTGCCTGGTAACGGTGCAAAGCGGACCTCATGGATGCCTTTGGGAAGCTTCACCTCAGCTCGGCGGGTCACCTGCGCCCGATCCGAAAAGACCGTCACCGCCACAATCTTGGACTGCGCGTCAAAGCTTTCAGCCCATGCTGTCGCAAGAGGCCACACGCTCATCAGAATACTCAACGCCGTTCGAGCCCGCATTCACTCCCCTCCGGTGTTCCTCTGTGGGCTAGGTCCCCAACTCCCAACTGGCCAGATACCGATGCTGTTGAGCCGTGAGCGTATCAATGGCGATCCCAAACGCCTTGAGTTTGAGGGCCGCGATCTTCCGATCGATCTCCTCAGGGACCGGATAGACCTTGGGGCTCAAGCGGCGAGCCGCGCGGCTGAGATACTCACAGGCTAAGGCCTGATTCGCGAATGAGAGATCCATGACGGTTGAGGGATGCCCCTCGGCACAGGAGAGGTTCACTAAGCGCCCCTCACCCAGGAGATTGATGACGCGGCCGTCCCGGAGCTGGAATTGCTCAAGGCCATTGCGGATGTGGCGATGGCGAACGCTCAGCCGTCGAAGCGCCGGCAGGTCGATCTCAACATCAAAGTGACCGGAATTTGCCACCACGGCACCGTCCTTCATGCGACGAAAATGACGTTCGCTGATAACCGAGGAGCAGCCGGTCACCGTCACAAAGATGTCGCCAAGCGGCGCCGCCTGATCAAGCGACATCACCCGAAACCCATCCATGACCGCTTCGAGGGCGCGAATGGGATCCACTTCGGTCACCACGACCTGCGCCCCCATTCCCCGCGCGCGCTGGGCCAGGCCTTTCCCGCACCACCCATAGCCCGACACGACGAACGCTGAACCCGCGAGGAGCCGGTTCGTCGAGCGCAGGATGCCATCAATGGTCGATTGGCCGGTGCCATATCGGTTATCAAACAACTGTTTGGTCTTGGCGTCATTCACCGCAATGATGGGATAGCGAAGCTCCCCCCGCGCCTCCAGGCTGCGCAGGCGAATGACCCCCGTGGTCGTCTCTTCCGTCCCGCCGAGAATCTGCCCACCAAACCGCGCCGGATGTTTATGGATCGTCGAGACCAAATCCGCCCCGTCATCCATGGTCAGGTGGGGTTGCTGCGCAAGCACATCGGTGATGTGCGCATAGTACGTGTCCCGATTTTCACCACGAATGGCAAAGACGGGAATGCGATGGTCCTTGACCAGACTGGCAGCGACCTCGTCTTGCGTGGAAAGCGGATTGGACGCGCAGAGCCGCACCTGAGCCCCGCCGGCTTTCAAGGTGAGGACGAGGTTGGCAGTCTCCGAGGTCACATGAAGACAGCAGCTGATCCGTAACCCCCTAAGTGGCTTGGTCTTCGCAAATCGCTGGCGGATCGCCCGCAGAACCGGCATCTGGGCCTCGGCCCACGCAATCCGCAGGTTCCCTTGATGGGCCAGTGACGGATCGCGGATATCACCAGCACCGCGGCGACGAACAGGGGGGGTGCGAGTGAGTACCGTTCCACGCATTTAGAGTCTCCTTGCAGCACGTTTCAATTCATCAACGCGATCAAGTTCTTCCCAGGTGAAGCCGTCTTCTTCCCGACCGAAATGGCCATAGCAGGCGGTCTTGAGATAGATGGGCCGGCGCAGCTTCAAGGTCTTGATGATCCCAAGCGGCGTGAGGTCGAAATGATCTCGGATGAGCTTGAGGATTTTTTCGTTCGATAGGCGTCCCGTCCCATGCATGTTCACCATGATGGACACCGGTTCAGCGACCCCGATCGCGTAGGCCAGTTGAATCTCGCAGCGATCGGTCATCCCTGCAGCGACAAGATTTTTTGCGACGTAACGGGCCATGTAGGCGGCTGAACGATCCACCTTGCTGGGATCCTTGCCAGAAAAGGCCCCCCCACCATGTCCGATCATCCCGCCGTAGGTGTCCATGACGATTTTCCGCCCTGTCAACCCGGTGTCGGCCATCGGTCCACCCACCTCGAACCGGCCGGTTGGATTCACGTAAATCACGGTGTCTTTATCAAGCCAGCGTTTCGGAATGACCTGCTCAATGACCAGTCGTTTCATGTCCATACGAATCCGGGATAAGGAGGGCCCTCGACGGTGATGCGCGCTCACGATGACCGTGGCGACCCGCACGGCCCGGCCGTCATGATACTCCACTGTCACTTGGGTCTTTCCGTCCGGATGGAGGTAGTCAACGAGCCGTTGTTTGCGAACCTCAGCCAGGCGTCTGGCCAACTGATGGGCAAGCATGATCGGAAGCGGCATGAATTCCGGGGTTTCGTTTGTCGCATAGCCGAACATCATGCCTTGATCGCCCGCCCCACCCTTATCCACCCCTAAGGCGATGTCCGGTGATTGGGATTGGATGGCCGTCGCGACCCCGCAGGTCTTGGCCGCAAACCCATCCCCAGGCTCCACGTACCCGACATGATGGATCGTCTCGCGCACGATCTGGGGGATCTCGATGTAGCAGGAGGTCGTAATCTCTCCAGCGACAAAGACAAGACCCGTGGTCACCAACGTCTCGCACGCCACCCGGCCATCAGGATCCTTCTTGTAGATGGCATCCAGGATTGCATCGGAAATCTGATCCGCAATCTTATCGGGATGACCTTCCGTGACTGACTCCGACGTGAAGAAATGCTTGTGCATAGCTATCGATGCCTCCCCTGACGATCCACGTGTCGTGTTCCAGATGGGGAACGACTCACCCAATACTGGACCGCGTGCTCATACGCCTCTTGGTCCCCAATATCAAACCAGGGACCGTCGGTCATGAACCCGCACACGGGTTCTCGTTGGACCAGCCACTCAAGAAAATATCCGGGGGCATCCACATTGCCGCCGGTATGCAGAAACTCTTCCAATCGAGCTCTCACCGGGAACGGGAAGTAATAGACACATAACGCAATCGTCAGTGAGGTCGGCTGGGCGGGTTTTTCCACACAACGAGTCAGGCGCGCCGCAGCGTCCAGTTCCACCACGGCATAGCGACGAGCCTCTTCGAGGGATGATACGGATTGGAGGGCGACGGTCGCTGCGGGACGTTTGGTAACTGCGAAGCTGGCGAAATCCACCAAGGACCAGCCAAACACGTTATCGGTCCCAAGCACCAAGACATCCTCGTGTCCAAGCTCCGCCATACCAAGGAGGAGATCGCGAATAGCTCCGAGGCGTGTGTCGGGACTGGAGCTCCCATCGTCGATGAATTGCAGATCCACCCCATTCTGGGCCATCTGGCGGCTGGATCGCCATGCCTCAAACTGCTCCGCAAAGCGATGGTTGGTCACCAGGATCATGCGGGACAATCCCGCGACCACTGAAACGTTCTCGACGATCCAGTCGAGCACCACCCGTTCTCCAATGGGCAACAAGGCTTTGGGGCAGTCCTTGGTGAGCGGATACAACCGCGTTCCATAGCCACCGGCCAGGAGGATTGCGCTCACGGAAGGGCTCATCCCACCATCTGACCAGGCATTGTCGATTGCGCCCGTCTGCCCTGCGGTCTGCGTGGCGGGCAAGGGATTGCGGATCGCTTTTCTTCTCCAGCTTCTCCCCAAGTCGGAGAAGGCCAAGATGAGAGGAACAACCCGAAATCGAAAATCCAAAATCCGCAATTCATTGGTGGGATCATTCCGCCAGCTCTGGGACCAGCCGACGTAAGTGCGCGTTGAGGAAATCCCCCACCTCTTTCCCCGTGCGAAGGGTCATCGCTTCTTGGGCGATGGCTTGGGCCACGTGATATTCAACTGATCGAATCACCTTTTTGACCAGTGGAATCTGGACGGGCGATGCCGAAAACTCATCCAAGCCCATGCCCAGCAACAGCAGGGCCAACGCCGGTTCCCCAGCCATCTCTCCACACATCCCTACCCAGAGACCTGCGTGATGCCCGGCATCGATGATCTGTTTGACCAGGCGAACCACACCCGGATGTGCCGGTTCATAGAGGTAGGCGATCTTTTCATTGACCCGATCGACAGCCAGCGCATACTGAATGAGATCATTCGTCCCAATTGAGAAGAACCGAACCTCCCGAGCGAGCAGGTCGCAGGTCAAGGCTGCGGAGGGCACCTCAATCATCGCCCCCACTTCCATCTGGGGATCGAATGGGGTGTTGTCTCGTGTCAGCTCCGTTTTGACCTCATGGAGAATCTCGTTGGCGCGGCGCAACTCCTCAATCCCCGAGATCATGGGATACATGAGCTTCAAGCTCCCGTAGAGGCTCGCCCGCAAAATGGCCCGCAGCTGAATGCGGAAGATATCCGGACGGGCCAAACTAAACCGGATCGCCCGCCACCCCATGAAGGGGTTCATCTCCGAAGGCAGCTCCAGGGGGGAGAGGAACTTATCGCCCCCGAGATCGACCGTTCGAATAATGACGGGGTTAGGCTTGATCTGCTCTGCCACAACCTTATACGCTTGGAACTGTTCTTCTTCAGAGGGCAGATCGGTTCGATTTAAATAGAAGAATTCGGTTCGGTACAACCCAATGCCCACCGCGCCATGGGCGATCACCGAGGGAATCTCATCGGGCAACTCCATATTCGCTGACAGCATGACCCGGTGCCCATCCAGGGTTTCCGCGGGCAGATCTTTCAGTTGAAGCAGCTGCCGGTTGACCTCATGGATGCGCCGCTGCTCCATCTCATAGCGACGGATCGTATCCGGATCGGGATCCACGACGACTTCGCCGTGGGTGCCATCGACCACGACGAGCTCGCCTTTCTGAATCCGCTTGGTCACGACCTCGACACCCACCACAGCCGGAATTTCGAGTGATTTCGCCATGATGGCCGTATGCCCCGTCCGTCCTCCAATATCGGTGACGAACGCCAAGACATGGCGCTTGTGCATCAGCGCCGTTTCGGAGGGAGAAAGATCATGGGCGACCACGACGACAGGTTCTTCGACTCGGGTAAGGATATCCGGGTTGCGCCCGAGGAGGTTTCGCAGAATACGCTTGCGGACATCATCGATATCGGCCGTGCGATCCCGCAGATACTCATCCTCGGTTCTGGCAAAGGCTCGGAGATGCCTCCGGATGACGCTATTGAAAATGGTCTCGACGTTGAGCTGCTCGGTTTTCAGCCCATTGATGACCTCCTCACGCAGCGCCTGGTCTTCTAAGACGAGGAGATGGGCATTGAAGATCTCCGCATGTTCATTGCCCATGTCTTCTGCGAGCCGTCGTTGGATTCCCAAAATCTGATGACGGGTTTGGATCAAGGCTTCTTCAAACCGGAGCACTTCGCCGGGAATTTGCTCTTCCGTGATGGATCGCTTGGGAACGAGGAGTTCTTCACTATCAAACAGGAGGGCTTTTCCAATGGCCACACCGGGAGCGGCCGGAATCCCTCGAAGGGTAATCATCTCCCCACCTGCCAAGGCATTGTCGATTGCGGATTGCGGATTGCGGATTGCCTCTTTTCTCCAGTTTCTTCCCAAGTCGGAGAAGGCCAGGATGAGAGGGACAATCCGAAATCGAAAATCCAAAATTCGCAATTCATTTTAGGATCATGGGATATGCTGCGTCGCGCGGGAAGGTTCGGGTAAGGGTTCGGTGAGCATCCGGCTCAAGTGCTCTAGCGCTTCTCGGGCATCTGGACCATCAGCGATGATCGAAATGCGGGAGCCGTGTTTCGCCGCCAGGGTCAACAACCCCATGATGGATTTGCCATCGACACTCTTGCGGCTCTTCTTCAGTGTAATCCGACTGCTAAAGCGCTTGGCGGCCTGGACGAACAATGCTGCCGGGCGAGCGTGGAGCCCCTGGCGATGCACGATGGTCACGGTTCGGTGGAGGACCGGCATCAGGGTTCCTCAATGGACCACGCCAGTTCACAGGACCAACGACGGTGGTGGGGTGTAGGCCACAGACAGATAACGGCTAGCCCCTGCGGGGTTCGCTCCAATCCTTCCTCTGACTCAGAGACCGTTTCGATCGGAAACCGCGCGAGTGCTGCCGGGGGATCGATGGTCATCGCCACCGTCACTCCGATGCCAGGATCCTGAATCTGACACGCGGCGACCGCGTCTTGCCAACCGGACTCTCCCCACCGCGGATCGCGCAGGCACAGGTTGAACTCCAGCCCCACCACGGGGATCGGTGAGCCTTCCACCTCATACCGAAAGACCAGCCGAGCCTGCCGGTGCAACAGGGTCACGGTTTTTCGCAACACCCGATCCTGGACCCGCCGAACCAATGTGACCGTCGTGCGGTCAGAGGGCTGACGCGTGGAGTCGCGCTGGAGTTCCCACGGACCACCGGACCACAAGCGGTGCTCTCCCCAGGTCGAGCGATAGATTTCTTGGAGGGTCGGCATGGTGGACAACGCATAATCAAGGAATAGACTGCGCCGGTGATCATCATAGGCGAGAAACGCATCGAGCCCTTGTTCCTTCACGGTCAACAGATCATGGATGCTCGCCGGGGTCTGGGCGCTCCCAGCGACCGGAGCCAAGCGCTTGTGCTTGAGTTTCTCGTGGTAGGGTTCATAGCGTCTGGCGAGTGTATCGACGAGATTCACCCCACGCTGGGAACAGTCCAATTCCGTGATCGTGCCATCCTCCGCTGGGTCGATCACCATGCTGAGGGCAGGGCTACGCACAATCATCTCTGGTCGGCCATCACCATCCAGATCGCGGGATTCCTGCGTGCGTCGTGGACGTTGCACCTGGTTGAGTAAACGCTCGGCCGTGATGAGATGGCTGTAGACCGCGTGTCGAAGCGGTGCGAGATACAAGCCCCCGAATACCCCGTGCCAGTAGGCGTCGTTACATTGGGCTTGGTACAACTCTCGCCTGGCCCGTTCCACCACCTGAGGAATCGCCAGCCGTTTGCCATCCGCCAGGACGGTTGCGCGTTTGGTGGATGAAGCGGCGCTCCGTCGTCCACACGCTTGGACTTGCTCGCTCACGTAGAGCATCTTGTGGTGCATGGTGTTGGCCTCAGGGTACTTCACGAGAAAGTTCCGGAAGTAGCCCCCCGACCACTCCAACATCTCGTCATAGCTGCCGCACGGAAGGTACACGCGCCCGCTCGGCCCCACCCGATCCAGATACTCGGAACACGTCGAGGTGCTGAGCCATGATGACTCGCGCTCTAAGGCGCTGAAGAACTGCTCAAGCCACCCTTCCTCGTACACCAACGCGTGGGTCTTCGGCCACAGGCCGAATTTTTCTCCATCATCGCCATAGGTGATAGCGAGGGGGCGTTCTCTGGTCACCCGTTTGAGAAACTCGATACTCCGCGCTACCTCTTGAAACGGGATCCAGTATCGGAGCCGCTTGGAGGTGGGGAACAGGACGACCGAGGCTCCAGCATATTCAGTGACATAACACCCAAGCAGATCCCACCACTCCTCGTCTTGAACCTGGAGCGCCGGTGGCAGGACGGCCTTCGCCTGTTGAAATTGGTTGGTATCCAGCAGGGTGTACTGAATGCCGCAGTGGGCAAGGGTCTGGGGAAGTTCTGGCTCCCACACCCGTTCAGTCAGCCAGAGCCCCGTGGCCGTGCGACCAAACCGCGTTCGGATGGCGTCCCGCATGAACGCAATCTGGCCCTGTCGATCCGCCTCAGGGATGAGGCTCAGGATGGGTTCGTAATAGCCGGAGGCGAGAAATTCGATCTGGCCAGCTTGAGCGAGTCGCCGCAACCGCTGGAGAAAATCGGGCCGATGGACCACCAACCAGTCCAGGAGGCTTCCACTATAGTGGAGGGTGAGGTGGATGGTTGGATGCCGCTCAAGGACCGCGAGAAAGGGTTCGTACGCACGCTGAAATGCCTCCTCGAATACAAACCCGAAATTCCCAACCGGCTGATGGCAGTGAATCGCCATGAGGAAATGCACGGCGCGATCGTGATGGGGGGAACGCGTCTCTGAAGGGCTCATGGGGTAACCGCGGTCGGTTGAGCGAGGAGTGGCTCCAGACCGCTTCCCGCCTGCTGTCCCGGAATCGGAGCGGCGGGCAGGCGTCGAGTCCCAAGCGCAAGCTGGACGATCAACCGCGCGAGTTTGTCTGGATCATGGCGGACGTAGTCTTGCGTGCTAATGACCTCATCCGCGACCACTTGATAGCCAAGCTGTCGAATCACCTCGATGTCCGGTTCGACGGGGAAGGCGTGTTCTTTTCGGTATTTCTCAAGCAGATCGGGAGGCACAGGCTTGGTATTGACGATCACCACCTGCATCGCCCCCGGATTCGTGTGAGCGATAAGCGCCCGCACGTGGTCGCTCGCTTTGAACCCCGCCGTTTCACGATGCTGCGTCATCACGTTGCAGACATAGAGCTTGAGCGCCTTGGACTGGACGACGGCCTCCACCAAGCCATCCACGAGCAGGTTTGGAATAATGCTGGTATAGAGCGATCCGGGTCCCAAGACGATCACCTGGGCGTCGTGAAGCGCTCTGAGCGCCTCTTGGGTCGGGGGGGAACTGGAGGGCTCGAGGTAAATTCGGCGGATCGGGGCCTGCGCATGCGAGATCTTCGATTCCCCCATCGTGAGACTGCCGTCATCGTGTTCAGCCACGAGGCGGACCTTCGCACACGTCGAGGGGACCACCCGGCCGCGGATCGCCAACACCCGGCTGGAGGCTTGGATGGCCCGTTCAAAGTCTCCCGTGATCTGGGTCATCGCGGTGATGAAGAGGTTGCCGAAGCTATGGCCACCGAGAGCCGAGTCGGCGGTAAACCGATATTGAAACAGGCGCTGCATCAATGGTTCCGCATCAGCCAGCGCGACCAAACAGTTGCGGATGTCCCCGGGAGGCAGCATGCCAAACTCTTCGCGAAGCCGGCCTGAGCTCCCCCCATCGTCCGCGACCGTCACGATGGCGGTCAGATTTGTCGTATAGGCCTTCAATCCGTGGAGCAAGGTCGACAGCCCCGTCCCCCCTCCGATCGCCACGACCTTTGGACCCTTTTCTAGATGCCGACGCTGGAAGACCAGCTCCACGAGATCCCGCTGAGAGGGCGGTGAGACGGCTTCCAGGAGGGAGCTGGTGGTCTTGACCACCCCAAGGGTTAAGGCAGAAAACCCAAAGACCAGGATGGCCAGACTGCCAACCCGGGTGAAGAATCCCGCAGGAACGGGAAACATCGCTGAACCGATCATGACGAACAGCACCCCGCCGAAGGCCAGTAAGACCCACCGCTTCACCTTCATCCCGGGGTAGAACCACTTTAGCAGTCGCATAGACTCACGAGACGCGTCAGGCTGAAGGCTGGAGGTTCGAGGTCACCTTCCAGCCTCGAGCGCTTGTTAATGTTGGCGTTGATCCTCGTCCCGAAGGATTTTCATTAAGATCTTTTCGTCGCTCGCGGCTTTGAGGCTGTCACGAAAATGCTTCTCCTTCAACAGACGGGAAATGCGAGCTAAGGCCTTGAGGTGAGGTCCTGCGGAGTCTTCCGGGGCCACCAAGAGAAAGAAGATGTGGGTCGGTTCGCCGTCTAACGAATCAAAACCTAGGCCATTGTGTGAAATGCCCACCGCACCCACCAGGCTCGTCACGCAGTCTGACTTGCCATGCGGGATGGCGACCCCTTGGCCAATCCCCGTCGATCCGAGGGCTTCGCGATCCAGGAGAATCTTGATGAGCTTTGGGACATCTTTGTCCTTAATCTTCCCAGCGTTGACGAGCAAAGCTACCAGTTCACGGAGGACCGCTTCTTTCGTCTCGGCTTTTAAGTCGCAACTCGCGGCTCCCTCGTCAAGAAAATCAGTGATCTTCATGAAGACTCCTTTGATGTCTGACCACTTGTGTTCGTTGCAGGACCCGTTCCAAACACGCGAACACCCCTTTCAGGCACCCCAACAACCCCTCGAGCGGGTGACCCCGGCAGAGGCAACCATTCACGAGAGCGGGAGACCCCGCACCAACACGTTAATCGAGAGCGGGTGATGGGATTTGAACCCACGACACCCACGTTGGCAACGTGGTGCTCTACCACTGAGCTACACCCGCTTGAAAGCAGTGGAAAGTTAAAAGTCTAAAGTGGAGCCCCGCCCCGCC
>CAYJTP010000045.1:2082-13644 GCA_964373175.1 uncultured Planctomycetales bacterium | reverse complement strand
TGAATCAGCGTGGATATCAGCGACCATCAGCGACATCGAACGTTTTGAAATGGACTCTAAGGGACTTGTACGAAGGAACGTGTGAGGGACTCTCTACGAAAATCTCCAAAGGACGTCTTCCCGTCTAGTCCCCGCCTGGTGGTGATTCAAGCAGTCTTCCCCCCATCGCCCAGTCTGCGCGTTTGACGTCGCGAAACACAATCCACACCTGCTCCGTCGGCACCTGAAGCGTTTCGACAAACGCCCGGGTAATCGCCTCCGCCACCTGGCGTTTCTGTTGGGCGGTCCGGCCTTCCAACCATTCGACGGTCACGACGGGCATAAGGATATCTCCCTTCGACTCGCGTCGCGCGCTCAGGGCGTGGTGAGCGACCCCGAGGGCGCTGTCTCTCCTAAAGGTTTTGCGCGTCTGGCGCGACGGGCGCTCGCCGTCGCGTGAGGTCTCCTCAGAGCCGCTCGCAGCTCGGCCACGAGGAAGAGGGAACCGGTGATCACAATCAGGTCGTCTGGCTCCGACATGTTGAGGCAATAGGTGTACGCATCGACCGCGTCGGGAATCACCGTCAGGTCCTGCGTGTACGGTGTGAGGACTTCGGCGACCCGGTACGGATCGCAGGCACGCGGGTGGCGGCTTGCGGTACATGTCACCGAGGACGCCAGGGGTGCCAGGACCTCCACGACCGCCTGGATCGGTTTGTCGGCTGACATCCCGATCACCAAGTGCTTCGGGCGATCAGGCCAGAGCTCTTCGAGGGCCTGGCGAAGGACGCAAGCCGCGTGGGGATTGTGCGCCCCATCCAACACCACGAGGGGGCTGGTGCGGATGACCTCGAGCCGCCCGGGCCAGTGGAGCTGGGCGAGCCCCGTGCGAACCGCCGAGTGTGGGATGCCGGCGTCGGAGAGTAATTCCACGGCCGTCACGGCGAGCGTCGCATTTTCCGCCTGATGCCGCCCTACTAAGGGCAGGGAGAGATCGTCATACCGCCCCCGCGCCCCGTGGATGATCAACCGCATCCCCTGCGGCCCATGGGACACGATGTCGGAACAGAGCTGTTGCCCGTATTCATAGACGGGGCATCCCTGTTCTGACGCGACGGCCCGGAACAAGGCCAGGACCTCTGGAGCCTGCGTGGCGCTGATGACGTTGCTCTTGGGTTTGATGATCCCGGCTTTTTCTTTCGCAATGCTTAACAGATCCGTTCCCAAGATGTCTGTGTGATCAAGACCGATTGGTCCCAAGACGGACACCGCTTGGTCCACGACGTTGGTGGCATCCAGTCGCCCGCCCAAGCCGACTTCCAGGACCGCCAGATCGACGCCCCGCTGGACGAACTGGAGGAAGGCCGCGGCCGTCAGGGCCTCGAAATAGGTCGGGGAGCCGTGAGCGGAATCGCGGCGGACGTGTTCAATCGCTGGCCGCAGGCGCTGCACGATCGCGGCGAATTCCTCTTCGCGAATCCAATCCGTATCCGCCGGACTACTGGACCCGTCCCCAGCGCTCACCCGAATGCGCTCTCGGAGATCTTCGAGATGCGGGGAGGTATACAACCCGACAGGCAGATTCGCGGCACGCAGGATTTCGTAGATCATCGCGCAGATCGATCCCTTGCCGTTGGTCCCCGCCACGAGGATGGATCGAAACCGCCGCTGGGGGTTGCCCAGGCGCTCGCACAGAAGCTGCATCCGCTCCAATCGCACCTCGCGCATCGCCCGGGGGTGGTGCAGCCGCTCGTAATTCGTCAGGGCATCGAGGTACGCCAAGGCGTCTCGGTAGGTCATCCGCCCTCTGGGCCGCGCCGTTTTCGCCAGGCATCCAGCAGACGTTTGAGATCACCCTCGGCCGAACGGATCATGAGGCTTCCGACCAGGATCAACACGGAGAACTGCCACGCCTCTTCTGGCCCGATGACGAGCCCTGTCTGGATGTCCTCGGCCTGTGTCAGTTGCTGGGCAAAGTGGTCCTGCACCTGTTGGAGGGAGCCCTCACGCAGATCCAGCGAAGATAGCTCATGGTGATAGCGCAAGGAGGGAAAACGCACCCCACGCACCAAGAGGAAATTCAAGACGGCATCCTCGCTGAGCGGAACGTCTTTCCCAAACTCAAACCCTTCGAATTGGGGGCTTGGCAAGATGAGGGATGGTCGCTCGACCAGGACCTGGCCCTTGCGCACAATCGTATCCCCCAGGTTGAGACTGGATTCGGCCAAGAAGATATACGGGATGAACGTCGTCCCGAACGTCGCCAGGTCCTGCATGCGGGCTCGGACCACCTCGGTATGCTTGAGGGCTTTGTCCCACAATTCTTCAAGGTCCATCTCAACACTCAGACATCAGATGACAGAGGACAGGTGTCAGACGCCAGACAGCAGGGTTCAGACATGAGACGAGAAACCTGAAATGGACCTGCGCGTTTCCATCGCTCTCTTCTTTATGGCGAGGAATACGACAAACAGCACGTTCGCTGGTGCGAGCGCGCATTGTCCTCCTTAGCCTCCTTCCCCTCCCTTATGGCGAGGGATGTCGTGAGCGGCGCGTTCGGATTTTCGAGCACGCACGGTTCTTGACGTCGCTGCCATCCCGCGAGAAAAGCCGCCGAGCGAGCGTTGCCTCGTTTTAGGCAACGCGAGCGACGCCGCGAACTGACATCCCGAGCCATGATCCCCTACTCCCTTAGTGTCGAAAATGACGAACGCCGGTCAACAGCATGCTAAGTCCTGCCTTGTCAGCTGTCGCAATGACCTCAGGATCTTTGACCGATCCCCCTGGTTGGATGACGGCCGTCACGCCGGCTTGTGCGGCGAGCTCAACGCTATCCGGAAACGGAAAGAACCCGTCAGAGGCTAAGACGGCCCCTCGGCCACGAGATCCGGCGTGCTGAATCGCCAACCGCACCGCCCGAACCCGGCTGGGTTGCCCCTGGCCAATGCTGACGGTCGCCTCATCTTTAGCGATGACAATCGCGTTGGACTTGACATGTTTGACGGCCACCCACGCAAAGATGAGATCGCGCCGTTCCTGCGGTGTGGGCTGGCGCGTGGTCACAACGCGCAGGGTGGCGTCATCGAGCGTGCCTCGGTCGAGCTCCTGGACGAGCCACCCGCCGAGCACGCTGCGCCACTCAAGCGATTCCGGGGAGCTCGCCAGCGCCTTCAGTTCGATCAGGCGGAGATTGGGTTTCTTCCCTAACACCGCCTGCGCGCCATCCTCAATGGCCGGAGCGACAATCGCCTCTAAAAACGTGGCGGCCATCTGCGAGGCTGTGGCAGCATCGAGCGGTCGATTCACGCCCACGATGCCCCCGAAGGCAGATTCTGCATCTCCCTCAACGGCTTTTTGATAGGCGTCGGCAAGCGTCTTCGCGCAGGCGATCCCGCACGGTGAGGCATGTTTGACAATCACGCACGTCGGTGGTGCAAAGTCCGCGAGACATCGCACCGCCGTGTCGAGATCCAGCACGTTGTTATAGGACAGTTCCTTCCCGTGGCGTTGCGCCAGGTCCGCAAGCCCGCTCAACGGATCGGCTGATGGCACGTACCACGCTGCCTGTTGATGGGCATTTTCACCGTAGCGCAGCGCGTGATGTCGGCGGGCCTGGACGCTGAGGGAATCGGGAAATGGTGTCGGGTGCTCCTCACGTGCGGTCAGAAATGCCGCGATCCAGTGATCATAGCGGCTGGTGAGTTGAAACGCCGACATGGCCAGGGTTCGGCTTTCGTCTTCTGAGAGGGTCGCCTTGCGGCGCATCAAGGCCTCGAGGACTGCTTGGTACTGGCGCGGGCTGCTGACGACCGCGACATGTTGAAAATTCTTGGCGGCGGCCCTTAGCAGGGCGACCCCGCCAATGTCAATGTGCTCAAGGGCGTCGACCAGTGATACGTGAGGCTTCCGGCTGGCCTCTCCAAAGGGGTACAGGTTCACCACCACCAGGTCGATCAGGCCCTCAGGTCCCACCGCCTTGACATGGGATGGCTCATCGCGCCGCGCCAAAATCCCCGCATGGATGCGCGGATGCAGTGTCTTCACGCGTCCATCCAGCTGTTCCGTAATCCCCGCAAAGTCCTCAACCGTCCTGGCCCGCAGCCCGTGCTGCTGGAGAAATGTGGCGGTCCCGCTTGAGGCGACCAGCTCAACGCCAAGTTCAACCAACCCCTTGGCGAAGATCTCAAGATCCGTCTTGTCGTGACAGCTCAACAACGCCCGCTTAACGGTGACCATTACACTCCTGCTGGATGAGTTGACGAAACGCGCGATGAAGGCGCATCGTGATGGGGCCGGGGGTTCCGGTTCCAATCCTGCGGTGATCAATCTGGGTCACCGCCAACACTTCTTTGATCGTGCTGGACAAAAACGCCTCATCGGCATTGTAGAGATCATGGCGGGTGAGGGGTGTTTCGCGCGCCGGGATCGTCAAGCGGGCGCACAGCTCCAACACCACCTGCCGGGTGATGCCGGCCAGCAGCCCCAACCAACAGGGGGGGGTGAGGAGGGTGCCTGTTTTGATGATGCCGAGGTTACTCGCGGTGCTCTCGGTCACCAGGCCCATCGCGTCCATGAAGATCGCCTCATTGGCATGGCGCAAGCGCGCATCCTGTGCCGCGAAGACGCTGGCCATGCGCGCCGAGTACTTCGCCTGCGGATTCACCTCGTTAATGCCAAACTTTCGCGTCGGCACGACCGCCACATGAATCCCCCGGCGATAGAGTGCGGGCGCGGGCGGAGTGATCGCCTGCACCACAATGCTTGGGGAAGCCACTCGCTTTCCATTCGGAATCAGCGCCACCCGGACGACCGCCTCGCGGATGCCGGATCGTTCCAGAGCCCGGATGAGCCGCTTGCCAAACGCACGCGGGTCCTCTGGAATACGAACACCCAGATAGTGCGCCGAGGCGTACAGGCGCTCCACGTGCGCGTCCAAGCGGAAGATCTGCCCGTGATAGGCGCGCATCGTCTCAAAGCAGCCGCTGGCACTCTCCAGCGACGGCAACGACCACACCGGTGGTTCACCCCACCACCTGGCTCGCCGCCGTAGGCGGCTCTCGGCCTGCCGGGCCGAGCTTCGCCGTCGGCGAACGAGATAGGTGGTGGGGTCAACGAGCGATGGCATTGGCTGACTGCGTCTGTCGTGTCGCCTGAAGGGCGGTGATGAGGGCCTCGGCCTTGGCGAGCGTTTCGTGGTACTCCCGATCCGGTTGCGAATCGGCAACGATCCCGGCACCGACATGAAACGAAAGGTGATGACGGTGCACGACGATGGTGCGGATGAGAATGTTGAAATCCAGGGAGCCATCAAAGCCGAGCGACCCGCAGGAGCCGGTGTAGAGTCCGCGCCCAACCGGCTCAAGCTCCTGGATGACTTCCATCGCCCGGACCTTCGGGCAGCCGGTGATCGTCCCCCCGGGAAACAGGGCTCGCACGACGTCCACCGCATCCACAGCAGGTTTCACGGTTCCCCGAACATTCGACACGATATGGATGACGTGCGAGTAGTCTTCGAGCGTCATCAGCTCATCCACCTGGACGGAGCCAAATTGGCACACCCGCCCCAGATCATTGCGCGCCAGATCCACCAGCATGATGTGCTCGGCCCGTTCCTTGTCGCTCAGGATCAACTCCAAACTGTTGACCAGATCTTCTTCCGCGCTGATCCCCCGAGGCCGTGTCCCAGCGATGGGGCGAGCCGACGCGACCCCGTCGCGAACCTGCACGAGCCGTTCCGGCGAACAACTGACCACGGAAAACTCCGGACACCGCACAAAGCAGGCAAAGGGAGAAGGATTCACACGACGAAGCGCCACGTACAACGGCCAAGCCGACCCCGACCAGGCCGCATGAAACCGCTGCGCGAGATTCGCTTGGAAGATGTCGCCCGCCTTGATGTATTCCTGCGCGGCACGCACCATCGCCTCAAACTGCCCTTGAGACATGGTCGGTTCAACCCCGCCCTTTTGATTGGGCGTCTTCCCACTCCAACCATCCAAAAGGGCGGGGTCAATCGTCACCGGCTCTCCACCCCTGGACCGAGAGAAACCCGTCGCCGAGGGCGCAACTCGATTGAGCGCTTCGGCAAACGCCTCGAGGCGCTCCCTGGCTTCGCGCTTGGCGCGTCCGGACGGCAGAGCGGGATCGGCAACGCTCATACAGATACTGTGGTGCTGGAAGTGATCCACGACGACGACCATCTTCATCCCACACACGAGCAGTTCAGGGACGACGCCGTCGATGGGTTTGGGAGCAGGGAGCCGCTCAATCCACCGGTTCAACTCGTAACCGAAGACGCCAAAAAACCCCAGGCCCAAAGCGGGCAGAGGCTGCTGACGAGGACCGGGATACCGCGCCAGGATCTGACGGAGCGCGTCCAAGGGATTGCCACGGGTCTGGCGACTCGAGGTGCTGGTGGTCAACGTCACGTGATCCCCAACGGCTGAGAGAATCAGCCACGGATCCCAGCCCACAAGGGAATACCGACCGGTGAGTCGGTGCATCCGGGCGCTGTCCAGCCACACCAGATGGCGCTGCGTCGGTAACACCGTGGCAACCAACCCCTGCAGGTCAAGGGTGTCGTCGTGCGTCAGGCAATAGGCGGCTGGTGACCCCGGATAGAAGGCGAGCGGCTTCAACCCCATGAGAAAATCATTGTAACACAGAAAAAAGCGGCTGAGCAAACCGTGGGGGGAGCGCGTCGATCGGCTAGAGGCGCAGAAGGAGGCGTTTGATCTTCAACCGATGCACATGCTGGTTGAGGATGGCGAGCTCCTGATCGATGCGCTTGGTTTCGCGCAGGAGTTCATCGAGTTCGCGTTCCATGCGGGCGCGTTCGGTCTTCGTCCATTGGCCGCTGTCCTCTTTCAGACTTTTCCGGATCCGGCTGATGGAGCGCCCCAGGCTGGCCCGCTGGCTCTGCTTGGCTCGCCGCTCCTCGTCGGCCGTCGAGAGGGCCAGGTTGAGGCGTTCGAGATCCGGGGTGAGGAGCGCTTTGGTCTTTTGGACTTTTTGATTCACCTGCGCCTGCGCGTCAGTCAGGTCTTTCCGCAGTTGGGCGATCTGGCGTTCGACCTGATTGCGCTTGAGATCCAGTTCGCGCTCAAGCTGCATGATGCGACTCGCCATCTCATCGCGCTTCTCGAGGACCTGCGCAAAGGACGGATCGGCCTTCAAGGCTTCCTCTCGTAGCGCTTGCGGATTCGCTGGCGGTCCGCACCCCGCCGCTGCCGCAGCTCCCAGCAGAAGCACGATGATCAACGTCACGCGTCTGACCCGTGTGGTCATTGGTCTCTCGGTTGTTCAGACGAACGACCCCGCCCTTTTGAGAATATCGTGAACGAGCGAGCAATCAAAAGGGCGGGGCTGATGGTCCCACCTGTTGCGGGGTGCCGACTAATCCACGATTGCGCCTGCCTGCGCCCCCGCTGCTTCGCTCTGCGAAGCAGAGCGTGCGGGGGCAGGCAGGTACGACGGTTCGGCAAGCGGAACGTGCTTGCGCTCGTCGGCCGGAACTTCTTCTTTATACGTATAGAGCTTGCCGGCGTAGTTACGCAGGATCACTTCCCCCGGCTTCGCGGAGACCACGTAGTTGGGCATGACCGGAATCTTGCCTCCGCCCCCGGGCCCGTCGATCACGAAGGTCGGGACGGCATACCCGGTGGTGTGCCCGCGGAGCTTCTCGATGATCTGCACCCCGGTGGCCACCGTCGTCCGGAAGTGCGAGGTCCCCCTGACCGGATCGCACTGGTAGATGTAGTAGGGCCGCACCCGGATCTTCAGGAGTTCATGGAACAGTTTCTTCATGATGGCCGGGCGGTCGTTGATCCCCTTCAGCAACACGGTCTGCGAGCCAAGCGGCACCCCGCTGTCCACCAACATCCCACAGGCTTTCTTCACCGCAGGGGTCACTTCCTTGGGATGATCGAAGTGCAGGCTCATCCAGACCGGCTTGTGTTTCTTCAGCACCGCGCACAGCGAGTCGGTCACCCGATAGGGCAACGTCACCGGGGTGCGGGAACCAATCCGGACGAACTCCACATGAGGAATCGCTTTGACTTTGGTCAGGACCTCATCAAGCCGCTCATCAGAGAGGCTTAACGGATCCCCCCCGGAGATCAAGACGTCGCGGATCTTGCGGTGGTGGCGGATGTAGTCCACGGCCGCATCGATATTCGCCGGTCGGCTGAAGCCGGCGCTGGTCCCGACGACGCGGCTGCGCGTGCAAAACCGGCAGTACATGGCGCAGACCTCCACGACCAACAACAAGACCCGATCCGGATAGCGATGGACCAGACCGGGAACCGGCATGTGGCTATCTTCCGCGAGCGGATCCGCCAGATCGTTGGGACTGGTGTAATATTCATCGTCCAGCGGCACCGCCTGCCGACGAATGGGACAGGTGGGATCATCGGGGTCCATGAGGGCCGCCCAGTACGGCGGGATGGCCATGATGAATCGGCCCTCGCGCTTGTTCACCGCAGCTTCTTCCGAAGGAGTGAGGTGGATGACCTGGCGCAGCTGCTCGATGCTCGTCAGGCGGTTGCGCATCTGCCATCCGTAGGTCTCCCACTGCTCCAAAGGCACATCCTTCCACAAGGGAATGCGCCGATAGAATTCCACGTTCACCGTCTTGTTCCCTCCTGCTTGCCCATCCTCAAGGAGCAGTCCGGCTCCCCGCGAGCTCACCCCGCCTGACTCGTCAACGCCCCGGGCGGGGTTGCTGACAGCTCTTGCGGTTGGGCGATGTGTCTGCCATTCCCGTGCTGCGTCGCGCCTGCCCGCCCCGAGTACACGGAGGCAGGCGGGGATGCGACAGGCAGACAGCGGGAGAGGCAGGCGTCACGGTCACGCGCCACAGCCCATTCCACCAGCTGATGGATCAACGCTGGGTAGGGGATCCCTGCAGCGCGTGTCATAATCGGGAAGTTACTCTCCAACGGATCTAACCCTGGGAGCGGATTCACTTCCAACACAAAGGGAATCCCGTCACGCCGAAGCCGAATGTCGGTTCGCGACAGATCCTGGCATCCGAGGGCTCGATGGGCTCGTACAGCCACCGCGTGCACGCGGGCCGTCACCTCAGGATCAAGACGGGCTGGACAATGAAACCCCGGATCGAGTCCCAAGTTGGTATTGCCTTGGTACTCCTTCATGCGCCAGGAGTAGAAGAACTCCCCTGAGCGCTGACACTGCGCAAAGTCAATCTCGAGAATTGGCAGCGCCTGCACCTCGTCGTTACCCAAGACCCCCACCGTCAACTCCACGCCCTCAATGAATTCCTCCACGAGCGCTTCTTGGTGGTACTGCTCATGGATCCGCCGCACCTGCCGCCGAAGAGTCGATGCGTCCCACACGACGCTCTCCCGCGAAATCCCCTTCGCAGACCCTTCCCGGTTCGGCTTGACGATCAGCGGAAAGTGCAACCGAGCATCCAGCGGGGCGTCCACGGTGTGGAACAACTGCCAGGCGGGGGTGGCCAGACCGTCGCAGGCCAAGAGCTGCTTGGTTTTCGCTTTATCCAAGGCGAGGGAAAGTGTGAGGCTGCTGGATCCCGTAAAGGGAATACCCAGGGTTTCAAGGACGGCGGGAACGTGCGATTCGCGATGCGCCCCACAGGCGCCCTCGGCGATGTTGAAGACAACGTCCACCGCGTGTGTGAGAAACCACGCTGGCAGTTCTGCGTTCGCTTCCACGAGGTGCACCACGTGGCCACCGCGTCGGAGCGCCGTGGCGATCGCCTCGATGGTAGCCGGCGAGTCAAATTCCGAGTAAAAATCGAACGGCACGCCTTCGACCTCCCCGGCCCGTCCTTCGTCAGAGCCGCCCGCCCCGGCTGTCGCTCGCGGCGGGCCTGCCTCACCCTGTTCGGCGCGGGCAGGCACAGGCCGTTTTAGGTTGTACGTGAGCGCGACCGTATGGCCGATAGGGCGGATGCCTCCTCTTTCGATTTCATCCCACCACCTGTCTTCCCCGGCCCGCCAAGTGCACATGCCGGGGCGGGCGGCCCGAAGGGCCGATGCAGTTTTGGATGACATGTTGATCCGCCTTCCCGCCGTTGGCGGGATCCGCCAGAGGCGTGATCGGCGAGCAGATAGGTGGTGGGATCAACCCGTGACGGATGAGCGCTGCCTCCAGAATCCTGTTGATCACGGCCTCATAGGTGAGGCCTTGCGCCTTGGCGACAAACATGAACACGTCTTCTGTGGAGAGGGAGGGCAGGGGGTTAATCTCGAGGACATAGGGATGGCCTTGTTGATCGACCCGGAGATCCACCCGACCAAAGTCCAGGCATTCCACCGCCTGATACGTCTGTAACGCCAGGGATTCCACCTGTCGTCGCAGGGGTTCCTCCATCGAGGCGGGGCACACGTAGTCCGCCCCGGAGCGAATCCGCTCAAACGTGTAAAAGAGCCGTCCGAGCTCCAGCTGGCCATTAATCTGGATCTGGACGACCGGTTGTACCTCGGGAGGATCATTGCCGATGATCGCGACCGTAAACTCCCGGCCCTCGATGAACTCTTCCACGAGCGCCGGCTGTCGGTAGGTCTCCACCAACCACTCCACTTGGCGTGTCAGTTCCTCAACGGTATTGACCAACGAGTTGTTGCGCAAGCCCTTGCTTGAGCCTTCATACCGGGGCTTGACGATGAGCGGATACGACAACTCGACCCGCCATGCCTCTTGGGGATCACGCAGTTCGACAAACCGCGGGGTGGGAATTCCCTCGGCGAGGAGGATCTTTTTCGTCATGACCTTATCCAAGGTCAAGCCCTGCGTCAGGCCATCCGCCCCGACGAAGGGCACGCGCAGCATCTCCAGGAGGATGGGCACTTGGGACTCGCGATTGCGCCCCTCATACCCTTCCGCAATGTTAAAGACGATAGCCACCTGCTTGAGCCGCTCGCGCTGCTCCAGGACGGTTTTGGCGTTGCCAATCCGGATGACCGTATGCCCACCCGCCTTGATCGCGTCCTCGATCACCCCAATGGTGTCATCGTGGTCAAACTCCGCGTTGGCGTCCGGCGGATCGCCAGGCTGAAGGACATATTCGCTCTTCACGTTATAGGTCAAGCCGACCCGAAATCCCATCAGCTTTAGGTCCTGTTGAAAAAACAAAAAGGGACTCTCGTTGTGAGTCCCTTGCGCCACACGCCCGGTTGTCTCAAGGATGATGCTTCTGACCGCGTTAGAGGACCTCGCGCGATCCACCACAGATCGTGCGGGTCTCCAGCGGTCGAGCGCTCATCACAAGTCTGATCATCGCTACCTTGTTTCGTAGCATACTTCACACACGTTGTCAAGACCACTGCATGAATTTTTCTCGCATGCAGTTGTCGACATGCGCGGTGGTATGTTACCATAGTTTTTCCTCGTCGGAGGACCCCCTATGGGCACACTCGTGTTGATTCGTCACGGACAATCGCAGTGGAACTTGGAGAACCGCTTCACCGGCTGGGTCGATATCCCCTTGACCGAGTCCGGGCGCGAGGAAGCGCGTCGCGGGGCGGTGTTGATCCGCGACATGACATTCGACCGCGCCTTCACCTCGGCCCTCAAGCGGGCTCAGGAGACGTTGCAGAT
>CAYJTP010000045.1:0-1982 GCA_964373175.1 uncultured Planctomycetales bacterium | reverse complement strand
ACGCTGCCCTACTTCAACGAAAAGATCCTGCCGCTGGTCAAGGCCGGGCACACCATTCTGGTTGTTGCGCATGGGAATAGTTTGCGGTCGATCGTCATGTCCCTGGACCAACTGACGAAAGAGCAGGTCCTTGATCTGAATATCGCGACAGGCCCTCCGATCATCTACGAGATCGATCAGCACGGTAACGTCCTCAGCAAGACCGTCCACGAACTCCCTCCAGTTCAAACGCAATAACCAAATCCCAAGCACCAAATTCCAAACAAATTCCAAGCACCAATGACCGAATCATCAAACGTTTGGAATTTGTGATTTGGAATTTGGAGCTGGTTTGGTCATTGGGATTTGCCCGCCCCGGCTCTCGCAAAAGGCGGGCCGGGGGTCCTTGGAAATTTCCGGTGTCCTTCTGAGCGTTCTGACGTAGTGATACAAATACTGCTGCGCGTAGCCGGCAAACACGCCGAAATGTCGTCGAGCGAAGTCGTGCATGCGCGTGGGCGTCAACTTCTCCTGCCGAAAGTAGTAGCGCATCGCCCGCTCAATCCACAGGTCGATCGGAAACGCCTCGTACTTTTCTAAGCCAAAGAGCGCCACGCAATCGGCCACCTTGTCGCCCACGCCCGCGCAGCGCAGCAGTGATGCCTTCGTCACGTGGTAGTCGGTGCGCTTCAGCGTCTCAAACGGCAGCTTCCCATCGGCGATGAGGCGGGCGGTGGCTTTGAGATACGGCGCGCGAAACCCCAGCCCCAGCGCGCGCAATCGGCGCTCTGAGGCATTCGCAATCGCCACCGGCGTCGGAAAGCTGCAGCCTCGAAAGCCGTTGAACGAGGCGGGCGCGCCATACGCAGCACAGAGCCGCTCGATCATGGTCTGGATGCGTTTGATGTTGTTATAGGAGGAGCAGATGAACGAGGCGAGGCACTCCCAGGGATCCTGGCGAAGAATCCGCAACCCCCGGAATCGCCGAATCGCCTCATGAATCTGGGCGTCGACGTCAATGGACTGGAGGATGCGCGCCAGTTCGACGTCAAGCGCAAAGTAGTGCCGAACCCGGTCCGTCGTGAGGTGGGGATCAACCGCCTCAATCGTGAGCAACGAGTCGGTTTGCCGAGCTCGCACCGCGGAAGAATCCCCGCCTGCCCCGAAGACATCCGGGCGGGCAGGAATAAAGCCGTAGTAGGCGCCGTTGCGGAACACCCACCGAAAGGCTTGGCCGCATTCGAGGGTATCTGTGAGGGAGAAATCCGCGGCAGGAACGCGGATCATTAGGAACCAAGCCAGAAAATTCCAAATTCCAAATCCCAAATTCCAAACAAGCTCCAATGACCGAAATTCCAAATTCCAAACGTTTGGTGCTTGGGATTTGGTGCTTGGAATTTGTTTGGTGCTTGGGATGTGGTGCTTGGTGCTTTCCGCATCAGACGCGGGGTAGGGTGATTCCCTGTTGGCCTTGATATTTGCCCTTGCGATCGGCGTAGGACACCTCGGGCAATGAACCGGCCTCGAAGAACAGGACTTGGGCAATCCCCTCGTGGGAATAGATGCGCGCCGGAAGCGGGGTCGTGTTCGAGATTTCAATCGTGAGGTGCCCTTCCCACTCGGGTTCTAAGGGAGTGATGTTCACGACGATCCCGCAGCGCGCGTAGCTTGACTTCCCCAGACAAATCCCCATGACTGAGCGCGGCAGCTTGAAATACTCGACCGACCGAGCCAGCGCAAAGGAGTTGGGCGGGATGACGCACGTCGATCCCTTAAAATCCACGAAGGAATCTTGGCTGAACCGCTTCGGGTCTACGACCGCCGCGCGGACATTGGTGAAAATCTTGTAGTCCTCCGTCACGCGGATATCGTAGCCCATCGACGACAGCCCGTAGGAGATCACGCCCTCCCGTTTCAGGTGCTCCTCAAACGGCTCAATCATCTTGTATTTCTTCGCGTACTCGCGGATCTCCCAATCCACCAGAATCCTTCCGATGGACTTG
>CAYJTP010000044.1:0-13940 GCA_964373175.1 uncultured Planctomycetales bacterium | reverse complement strand
GCGTTTCGATCAGCGGGGATCAGCGTCTCTCTAGGGTTTTGAAACGAGTTGTAGCCTGGTGAGGTGACCGTGGAGAAACGGCTCAAGTCTTCTGAACGGGAAGCGTTCCGCCTCATTGAGGAGATGTTGCAGCTCATGGAAAGTCGGGGGTTGGTGGAGCTTGAGCTCGAACACCAAGGGATGCGCATCCGCCTCAAGAAAACCGCTCAAGCCACGAGCCCTCAAGTGGTCGAATACATTGCCAGCCTCCCGCAGCCCGGGGCACCGGCCCCTGGCGGAAAACCCGAGGAAGAACCCGGCAAGAAGGTCCTTGTGAAGTCGCCCATGGTGGGGACGTTTTACCGCGCGCCGGCTCCAGATGCCCCACCCTTCGTCGAGGTGGGGCAAGAAGTCGACATTGGGCAGGTCGTGTGTATCATTGAAGCCATGAAGCTCATGAACGAAATCAAAGCCGAGGTCGCGGGACGCCTGCTCGAGATTCATGCGGAAAACGGCGACCCGGTTGAGTTCGGTCAGCCACTCTTTACCATCGAGCCACGCCACTAGCCGTTTCGACCCCGCCATCGGGCCACCCCGCCACGGCGGGGTAGACGGACGCGTGCGTGAAGCACCGGGCCAGAGCAGACGATGTTTTCAAAAATCCTGATTGCGAACCGGGGCGAGATTGCCGTCCGCATCATCCGAGCCTGCAAGGAGATGGGGATCCGCACGGTCGCCGTCTACTCGGAGGCCGACCGCAATAGCCTCCCTGTGCGCCTCGCCGATGAAGCGATCTGCGTCGGGGCTTCAAGACCCGATCAGAGTTACTTGAACATCCCGGCGATTATCAGCGCCGCGGAGATCGCGGACGTTGATGGGATCCACCCCGGCTACGGGTTCTTAGCGGAGAATGCCCACTTTGCCGAGATCTGTGAGTCCTGCAATATCACCTTTATTGGCCCCTCCGCCCAGGCGATCCGCTTGCTCGGTGATAAAATCGCCGCGAAGGATGTCATGCGCAAGGCCGGTATCCCCATTATCCAGGGCAGCGTCACGGCGATTAAGGACAAGGAAGATGCCCTGAAGACGGCCCGGCGCATTCAGTATCCGGTGATGGTGAAGGCGGCGGCCGGGGGTGGGGGGCGGGGGATGCGCATTTGCCACAACGATGTCCGGTTGATCAGCGCCCTGATGATCTGCCAGTCTGAGGCCGAGGCGAGCTTCGGCAACGGGGCCGTGTTTGTGGAGAAATACATCGAGCAGCCCCGCCACATCGAGTTTCAAATTCTGGCCGATCAATCCGGACACCTCGTGCATTTAGGGGAACGCGACTGCACCATTCAGCGCCATCACCAGAAGCTCATCGAGGAATCGCCATCCCCCGTGGTTGATCCCAAGCTCAGACGGAAGATGGGGGAGTTGGCCGTTCGGGCCGCCAAGGCGGCTGGCTACACGACGTGTGGGACGGTGGAATTCCTCCTCGATCAAGAGGGCAGCTTCTATTTTATCGAGATGAACACGCGAATCCAGGTGGAACATCCCGTGACTGAAATGGTGACTGGCATGGATCTGATTAAAGAGCAGATTCGGATTGCGGCTGGGGAATCGCTGCGAATCAAACAAGATGATGTGGCCCTCAACGGGTGGGCCATCGAATGCCGGATCAATGCGACAGACCCGATGAACGGGTTTTCCCCCAGCCCCGGGCGCATTGCCATGTACCATGAGCCTGGTGGGCCGGGGGTTCGGGTGGACACCCACATTTATGCGGGCTATGAAGTCCCGTCGTTCTACGACTCACTCCTCGCGAAGCTGATCACCTTCGGACAGACCCGCCAAGACGCGATTCGGACCATGCAACGAGCCCTCGATGAGTATCTGATCGAACCCCTCCGCACGACGATCCCTCTGCATAAGCAGATCTTTAGCGATCCCGCGTTTTGGCGTGGTCAGGTGTCGACGGACTACATTGAACGGTTACTTGGAGAAGAGGAATGATCCCCCCACCTGTCTTTGGTCCGGAGGGCCAAGAAAGTTTTGGACAACACGTTGATCCGCCTCCGGCGGATAGACAGGTGGGGGGATGAACACACGGCTTCGAAAGATTGGCATCCTGACGGGTGGAGGCGATTGTCCAGGGCTCAATCCCGTCATCCGGGCAGTCGCCAGACGGGCGATCCTCGCGGGGTGTGAGGTCATCGGTATTCGAAACGGCTGGAAGGGACTGATCGATGGCGAGGTGATCCCGCTAAACCTGCAATCGGTGTCCGGTATCCTCCCGAAAGGAGGGACGATTCTTGGGACGTCGCGCACCAACCCCTACCAGGCACCTGAGGATGTCGAGAGGCTCTTGGCAAACTACCGGGCGCTCAAATTGGATGCCTTGATCGCCATTGGGGGTGAGGACACGTTGGGGGTTGCGGTCAAACTCATCAAGCAAGGGATGCAGATCGTTGGGGTTCCCAAGACGATCGATAATGATCTGTCCAATACCGATTACACCTTCGGCTTTGATACGGCTGTCAATATCGCCATGGAGGCGATCGATCGCTTGCACACCACCGCGGAGAGCCATCATCGGATTATGGTGATTGAAGTGATGGGGCGCCATGCCGGGTGGATTGCGACGTGCGCGGGGATCGCCGGAGGGGCAGATGTGATCCTCATTCCTGAAGAGCCGATTGATCTCGAAGCGGTGTGTGAGGTCATCAAACGGCGACATGATCGGGGCAAGGATTTTAGTATCGTCGTGATTGCCGAGGGGGCACAGTTTACAGACGGCACCTTCGTGGCGAAAGAGGAGAGAAAGGACGCCTTCGGGCATGTGCGGCTGGGCGGGATCGGGCATGTCTTGGGCAGCCTGATTGAGGAACGGACAGGGTTTGAGACCCGCGTGACGGTCCTCGGGCACATCCAGCGAGGCGGGAGCCCCACCGCGTTTGATCGGGTTTTGGGGACGCGGTTCGGCGTCAAAGCCGTTGAGCTGGCGCTCGCAGGACAATTCGGCACGATGGTCAGCTTGCAGGGGAATCGGGTGATTGCCATGCCGCTTGATGAGAAGGCGGTGACGATGAAAACGGTCGATCAAGATCTCTACACGCTGGCCAAGCTCTTCTTTGGATGAGCGCCGCCGGATCCTCTCAGCACACCATTCAGCGCCTACTGAGCGAATCCGCCCACATTCACATGCGGGTCATCCGTTCGCAACTGACGCCGATTGCCCGTGCGGCTGAACTGCTGGTGAGCGCGATGCAAGCAGGTCGAAAGCTCATCTGGTTTGGCAACGGCGGCTCAGCCACTCAGAGCCAACACATGGCCGCCGAGTTTGTGGGCCGTTTTGGCCGCGATCGGCGGTCGCTCCCGTCCATTGCCCTGACGGAGAATATGGCGAGCGTCACGGCGATTGCCAATGATTATGCGTATGAACACATTTTTGCCAGGCAGCTTGAGGGATTGGGCCAGCCTGGGGATGTGGCAGTGGGACTCTCCACGTCTGGATCGTCCGGCAATGTCGTGGCAGGCTTACGCCGCGCGCACGAGCTTGGTCTGGTGACGATCGGCTTGACTGGGGCGAAGCCCCGCCAGATGCGTCCCTATTGCGAGGTGTGCATTGCCGTCCCTTCCACACATACCGCGCGGATCCAGGAAGCCCATCTGACCATCGGACATATCCTGTGTGCGTTGGTCGAGGATGCCGTCATCCCTCAGGTTCCCACGCCACCGCGTGCGAGACGTTGACGGATCGGCCTGAGCACGAAAGGGCGCACCCCATCCCACAGGTCCAGCCGCGTATCCCTCTCACCCGGAAGATCTGCTCGCGTAAGCGGCTTGCGCCCATCATCCACCGACTCAAGCAGCAGAAGAGGCGGATTGTGTTCACGAACGGTTGTTTTGACTTATTGCACGTCGGACATGTGACGTTGCTGGAACGCGCCAGACGGCTTGGGGACATCCTCATCGTTGCGATCAACAGCGACCGGTCGGTGAGGATCGTGAAAGGACGGACACGTCCTCTTGTTTCCCAGTCTGCTCGGGCGAGGGTCCTGGCGGCGCTTGCGTGCGTGGATTATGTCACCGTGTTTGATGAGCCGACGCCCTTCCGATTGATTGCGGTGCTCAAACCGGATGTCCTCGTGAAAGGGGCGGACTGGGGCCTCCGCAAGATGGTGGGAAGGGAACTGGTCGAGCGGTGGGGTGGTCGCGTCGTCCAAATCCCATTGGTGAGCGGCTACTCAACCTCCCAGTTGGTTGAGCGAATCCTTCGGCGTCCATGAAGACATCATCGGGGCGCCTCTTACGACTCCTCGATGCCAATATCAACCGGGCCTTCGAAGGCTTGCGGGTCTGCGAAGACATTGTCCGGTTCTGCTTGAACGCTCAACGGCAGTTCCTGAGCCTGCGGGCCATCCGGCACGCTCTGGCATCAGCCGTTCGACGCCTTCCAATCGAGACGTCGGCGATGGTCCAATTCCGAGACAGCCGGTACGACCCAGGGAAACGGCTGCGTGCCTCGACGGTCCGGTCGCTTGAACAGCTGCTCCTCATCAATTTCCAACGGACCAAAGAAGCCCTCCGTGTGCTCGAGGAGACCAGTCGGCTGATCGCCCCACGGCAGGTTGGGGCGTTTCAACGTCTTCGATTTCGTGCCTACGATGCGGAACGCCTCCTCCTGCTCCACGTGGCAGCTCTACGTCATCGTTGATCGGGCTGCTTCCCGCAACCGAGACCTCGCGTGGATCGCCAAGCAGGCGATTCGCGGTGGGGCCGATGTGATCCAGTTGCGGGATAAAGAGGCCCCAACACGCCTGTTCATCGAGGAAGCCACCCGCGTGCTGGCCATCACCACAGCCGCCCACATCCCGTTGATCATCAACGATCGGATGGACGTTGCCGTAGCGGTCGGTGCAAACGGCGGGCATGTGGGTCAAGAAGATTTGCCGCTTCCCATCGCCAGGCAGATCCTGGGTCCTGGTCGGATCATCGGGAAGTCCACCCATCGCTTGGACCAGGCGATCATTGGAGTGCAGGAAGGGGCGGATTACATTGCTCTTGGGCCCATCTATCCGACGCCCACGAAGCCCGATTATCCGAGTGTTGGGTTACCCCTGATTCGCGAGGTCAAGGCGCAGGTCCGAATCCCCACCGTGTGCATTGGCGGCATCGATGACGTGACACTGCCTGAGGTGATGGCTGCGGGCGCCAGGTGCGTCGCGGTTGTCCGGGCCGTGTGCAGCGCTGATGATCCGCAGCGCGCAGCCCGACACCTCAAACGCCTTCTCGCGCAATCTATTCGCACGGTGCCCTCCTCGCGTTTATAATAGGGAGGGCGTCATCGGCTGTCAGCGGGTATAGCACAGTGGTAGTGCTCCAGCTTCCCAAGCTGGCTACGCGGGTTCGATTCCCGCTACCCGCTTCTTCAGATTGGTGGCGGGAATCGAAGTGAGCCGCGACAAAAAAATAGAGAGGCCCGACGAACAGGAGGACCGACTTCCTCAGGAGCGGCGAGTGGCCGACCCGGAGCGAACGGCAGTGAGCGGAGGGCGCCGCCCGCCCCGGCTTGCGACACAAGGCGGGCCGGGGATTCCCGCTACCCGCTTCTTCAGATTGGTGGCGGGAATCGAAGTGAGCCCGTAAAAACAGTGGAAAGTGGAAAGTTTAAAGTGGAAAGCCAGGACAGAGCGAAATCTTCACTTTCAACCTTCCACTTTCAACTTTCAACTGCTTGTGGGGGGCGGGCGGCGAACCCGAAAGGCGGGCCGGGGATTCCCGCGACCCGCTTCTCAGATGGACTCGAGGGCCATACTGATACCTACCGCATGAGGGATCGGACGATCGCTCGGTTGTCTCGTGCCGTTCCAAAAAAGGTTGTGTCGCTTTTGCGGCACCGGTCCCTGGGGCCACACCGCGCCGTAGCCACAGGCGGCGCCGAGGCGAAAAAACGCTACAACTTTTTTGGAAACGGCACTAGCAGCCGGGACGTTTCAGGGACGTGGTTGCTTGGGTTGACCATCTGCGCAGGCTGTGCGCATTACGCGCCTCCAGCGGTTCCCTCTGTAGTCAGACCGTTGCCCGAACTGCATGGTTCCTATTATGAAGTCCAGCCCGGGGAAACGTTATGGCGAATCGGTCATGATTTTGGCATCGATCCTCGAACCCTGGCCACCATCAACCGACTGCCCAACTCAAATCAACTCAAACCAGGCCAGCGGTTGTTCATCCCAGCTCCGCCAGAGTCTCGCCGATTCCTTTGGCCGGTACGAGGCAGGCCCTCGCGGGCACGGGAAGCCAGCAGCGTTGGGATCGAGATCAAGGTGCCTGGGGGAGGGCTTGTCCGAGCCTCCCGGACAGGTCGAGTCGCGGTGGCAGCCCAGGATCTTGCTGGGTGGGGGAAAACGGTGCTCCTGGATCATGGCGATGGTTTCGTGACGGTGTACAGCGGGCTTGATCAAGTCTTGGTGAGTCCTGGTCTGACGGTCCGTCAGGGGAATCCGATCGGACGGGTGGATCGCCACCCACTCTATTTTGAGATCCGCGAAGGCGTCAGAGCACGAGACCCCTTGAGGCTTCTCCCATGACGAGTCCCTCGGTTGACCTTCGTCCCGCACAAACCGCGTATCTCCAGCAGCGGCTCACGGCGTTTCAGGAGGGGTTCCGGCATAACCTGGCGGTGTTGGGGCCGGCCGGGAGTGGGAAGAGCCACCTGCTTCAGCAGGCGCTTGCCGGACCCAACCTACGCGTGGCAACGATCTTCTGTTCCTTGCAGCGAGAACCGGTCCGGGAATTCGTCAAACGGATGGCCCTTGCGGTCTTACACGCCATCCTCGCAGCACCGCCTGATGCGCCCCTTGAGATGCTGCTCCAACAGGCAGGACCCATCGCCCCTCGCACCGTGGAAGCTGTTCATCAGTTGGAACGATACATGAGTGGCTCCTTCCATGCTGAGGCGTTCACCCATACCTTGGATCTCATTCCCGTCCTGCACCACGAGCTCCAACGTCCCTGCGTCCTCGCCCTTGATGAGTTTCTCGCCTTAGAAGAACTGGGGTTATCCCACGCGTTCCATGAGCTTGGCAAACGGGTGATGACATGGCCGTTTGCGTGGTTTCTCCTCGCCAGCTCATCCCCCTCTCGAGCCAGCGCGATTCTCCGTGAGCGACTCCAGTTACTGTTCGGGCAATTCGAGGTGCTGTCGTTAGGCGCGATTGAAACGCCTGCGGCCATGGCGTGGATGCAGCAGGAGTTGCGTGGAAGTCGGCCGCAGCCCGCGCTCCTTCATTTTTTGCTCCACTGGCTTGGAACCTCGCCATGGGCGCTTGGGATTCTTCTCAAACGCATGAAAGAGCTGACGCTCTTAAAGCAGGAACGACGCGCGACTGAGGCAACGCTGTTTCAGGCGGCCTGGGATGTCCTCGGCAGCCCGGATGGCGTGCTCTATCACTGGTGTGCTGGGCAGCTCGAACGGCTTGTGCACAAACCCTACGGCGACTTGGCTCGTGGAGCGCTGCTCGCCATCGCCCGGGGCGCCAGGAGCACTCAGGCCATTGCCCAGCAGATTGGTACGCGAAGCCGACTCCCCCAGGCACTCCAGCTTTTGGTTGAACACGACCTTGTCCAACGGAAGGGGGCTTGCTGGGTGATCCCCGATCAGTTGCTCGGGTGTTGGCTTTCGGCGTCGATGGATCCGATGCACCAGCGCCAGACGCTTGATCGACACGCGGCCACCCAGCGATTTGAGCACGCCTTGAAGACCTTGTGGAGCCATTGGGTCGAGACGACGAGCTTGCCACTGGCGGAGCGCGTGAGCCGGCTGTTTTCCCTGTTTAGCAATGAAACGATCTGCCTCGACCACAAGACCGCCCGTCTTCCAACGTTTCGAGCCGTTGAGATCCAACGACCATCGCAGCCGGCAGAGCACTACCTCATCGCCGACGGGGAAGAACGTCGTTGGTGTTGTCTCGTCCATGAGGGTCTCCTCGAGGAATCTTCGATTGCCGCCTTTGAGCAGTTTTGCCGCAGTCAGCCTCAGAGGCCATCGCGCAAGGTCGTCATTGCCAAACAGGGCTTGGAGCTCAATGCCAAATTGCTGGCGAAGGAAGCCAATATGTGGGTCTGGGAGCCTGACGACATGAATCTCTTGTTCCTCCTCTACGAACAGCCGACGCTTCCTCGAACATGAGCAACGCCTCGCTTGGTCTGGTTGCGCGTCGAGGTGCTGAGCAGGCTAAACGCGACCCTGGACTTGAACGTCTCTGGGCCCCCTGGCGAAGCGGCTATGTCAGCCACCCTTCAACCCTGAGCACCCGATGCATTTTTTGTCTTGCGAAACGAAGCCGAAACCTCCGCAAGTCCCATGTCGTTGCCCGAGGGCACTCCGTCTTTTGTGTACTCAATCGATACCCCTACAACGCAGGCCACCTCATGATCGCGGCCTATCGGCACATTGGGACGCTCGCCCAGCTCACCCCTGAGGAGTCGTCCGAATTATTCCACATGGCCACCCAGATGATCGGGCTCTTGACCCAGATCCTGAAACCCCACGGGTTTAATCTCGGGCTCAACGTTGGTCGCGTCGCGGGTGCGGGGATTCCTGGACATCTGCACCTCCATGTGGTCCCTCGGTGGGCGGGGGATACGAATTTCATGCCCGTGATTGGCGACACGAAGGTCGTCTCGGAATCCCTCGACGCCCTCTATGACCGTTTGCATGCGCGTCTTCGCGCTCGCTCGAACAGGAGATCACATGTCCCACGATCCCATCGGCGTTAATCCGGTTGTCTCCGGGGAACGGTTCCTCACCCCTGAGCCGGGCGTCCGTCCAGATCTCTGGACCGTCGTCAGTCGTGAGACCTTAGAAGCCCGCGAAGAGGAGTGGTTGGCTCCGTATGCGATGAAGAGCCGGCACACCCGCGGACGGCAACATCCGGAACCGGAAGACCCCTTGCGGACGGTGTACCGGCGGGACCGAGACCGGATCATTCACTCCACCGCCTTCAGACGCCTCGAGTATAAAACCCAGGTGTTCGTCAACCACGAGGGCGACTACTATCGCACGCGGCTCACCCATACCCTCGAAGTGGCGCAGATTGCGGTCTCCATCGCCCGAGCCCTTCGTCTGAATGAAGATCTCGTTGAGGCGGTGGCGCTCGCGCATGACCTCGGCCACCCCCCGTTCGGTCACGCAGGGGAAGACGCGCTTCGGACGCTCATGGAAGGGCAGGGCGGGTTTGATCACAACATCCAGGGGTTGCGCATTGTGGATCTGCTCGAGGAGCGTTACCCAGGGTTTCCTGGTCTGAATCTCACCTGGGAGGCTCGAGAAAGCATCAATAAACATCGCACCCCGTACGATCAACCGGACCTCCAGATCGCGCTCGATCCCCAAGCCTCCCCCTTGCTGGAAAGCCAAATCACGGACATCGCCGATGAGGTCGCCTATGATAACCACGATCTCGATGACGGACTCACCTCAGGTCTCATCAGGGAAGAGGAGCTGCAAGGCCTTGCCTTGTGGGAGGAGGCGCGTCAGACCGTTGAGGCCAAGATGCCCCGCCTGCAGCCGGAAATCCGGAAGTACCAGATCATTCGGGCCTTGATCGACCGGCAGATTACGGACCTCATCCAGGAATCATCCAGGCGACTCACACACCACCAGATCCGATCGGTGCAGGACGTGCGTGCGTGTCAGGAGCGCCTCATCACCTTTAGCGAGGCCATGCAGGCACTTCGCAAGCCACTGAAAGACTTCCTCTGGACGCATCTCTACCACCATTACCGGGTCGTGCGGATGGCGGACAAGGCCAGGCGTTTTCTCACCGAGCTGTTTCGCGTATACTTGAATCAGCCGGAACAATTGCCAAACACCACCCGCTTGCGCGTTGAACGGGGGGAGAATCCGGCGCGGGTCGTCTGTGACTACATCGCGGGCATGACGGATCGCTACTGCTTGGAAGAATACAAGAAACTGTTCGACCCCTTTGAACGAGTCTAAGCACTCAACGCGTTGACAGGAGAGGATGAGCCAGATGAGACAGGGGTGGTGGGCAGCGCGGGGCAGGGGATTTGGGCTCATCGTCGCGCTGGGGTTCGTGATGGGCTGCGGCAGCCACACAAGCTCCTTATTGCTCGAGCGGCAAGCCCGGGGCCCCATCACCGAGGAGCGAGCGATTGCCCAGCAGAGCCGATGGGTTCTGGAACCCGCGACCCAAGTCAAAACGCAAGAGGGCGTTGAGATCACCATCACCTTTGCCTCGCTCGAATATCTGACGAATCTGTTCAACAATCAGCAGATCTTCGGCGACTATGCGGGGCTGAATCCCTACTTCAATGAGCAGATGGTGTTCTATGTGAAGATCGCAAACCAGAGCGGCAAGAAGCTCCGCGTCGACCCCAACGAATTTGTGATGCTCGATGATCACGGTAATCAGTATTACACGCTCAGCCCGGATTACGCGAACGCCTTGGCTGAAGCGAGGGCCCCGATGTCGACCGTCACGCGGGGGGTTTTGGAAGAGGCGCGTCCAGGCTACTTTGGCGTGGGGCTGCCGGTTGGAAGGATCATCGGCAAACCTCAGCGGCGCTTTGCCCTCATGAAGATGTCTACTCTCCAGGCGGGCTCCCTCTTTCACGGGGTCGTCTATGACGGGCTCATCGCCTTCTGGAGTCCCCATCGCGATGCGACCCGCTTACGACTCCTTGCGACCAACATCAAAACCGATTTTGACGCGAACGATTGGCCCCATAAAAGTCTGGAATTTGTCTTTGAGTTCACGGCACACCGACAAACGCGATAGCCCTCCCGTGGGGACCCTCGAACTCTCCACCAGCCTCCAGCCGCTGGAAGAGCGGTTGCTTCTCGATCTCACCGAACCACAGCGAGAGGCCGTGACCCACCAGCAAGGCCCCCTGCTGATTCTCGCCGGGGCAGGAACGGGCAAGACCACTGTCATCACCAGACGGATCGCCTGGCTCATCGCCACCCAACGCGCCACGCCGGATGCAATCCTCGCGCTGACGTTCACCGACAAAGCGGCCGCCGAGATGGAAGAACGCGTGGATCTCCTCCTGCCCTATGGGTATCTTGAGACCTGGATTTCCACTTTCCATGCCTTCGGTGACCGCCTGTTGCGGGAGCACGCCCTTGAGGCGGGGCTGAATCCACAAGTTCGCGTGTTCTCCAAAGCGGAGCAGGTGGTCTTCCTCAGGGAACACCTGTTTGAGCTTCCACTCGATCGACTCCGTCCCTTGGCAGATCCGGCTCGGTATGTCGATGCCTTGGCGACGGTCATCAGCCGGGCCAAAGACGAAGCGGTCAGTCCAGAGGAATTCATCGCGTTCGCCAAGACGTTGGAAGCCCACGCGGCAACCTCGCCGGATGACCCATCGCTCAATCGGCAAGCCGCCCAGGTCAAGGAGCTCGCCCAAGGCTATGACACGTACCAACGCCTCCTGCGAGAAGCCAACGCCATCGATTTCGGGGATCAGGCGCTGCTCACCATTCAGCTGTTCGAGCAGCATCCCGAGCTCCTCGATCGGTACCGGGCGCGGTTTCGCTACCTCCTCGTTGATGAGTTCCAAGACACCAATTTTGCCCAATTCCGCCTGTTGCAGCTGCTCGCCCCGAAGACGGCCAATGTCACGGTGGTTGCTGACGATGACCAAAGCATCTACAAGTGGCGGGGCGCGGCGATCAGCAACGTCCTGAAATTCCTCGACCACTACGACCACGCCCGCCGTATCGTCCTCACGCAGAACTTCCGATCCCACCAAGCCATTCTCGACTGCGCCTACCGGCTCATCCGGTTCAACGACCCCGATCGGCTGGAGGTGAAGGAACGGATTGATAAGCGGCTCATCGCGATGGCGCAGCGGGGGCAGGGAAAGCCGCCAACAGTGGCCGTCTTCGACACGGCGTCCAGCGAAGCAGACTGGGTAGCCAGACAAATTCAAGCGCAGGTGGAGTCCGGCACGCGCCGCCTAGGCGACTGCGCGATTTTGGTGCGCACCAATCGGGAGGCGGATCTCTTTCTGCGGGCCCTGAATGTCGCGGGGCTGCCGTGGCAGTTCAGCGGGACCACTGGGCTCTTTGCAAAGGAGGAAATCAAGCTCCTCGTCTCGTGTCTCAAGACCCTGGCGGATCCTGAGGACAGCATCAGCTGGTACCATGTCGCCAGCTCAAGCCTCTATGCCTGTCCCATGGAAGACCTCATCCAGTGTCTTGCCCAGGCGAATCGGACCAATCAGAGCCTCCGAGCGGTGTTTGAGGCGCTCCGTGCCGAATCCCCAAACACCCCGCCGATCACGGAATCCGCCAGACAGATCATCGCACGATTGATCGGGGATGTCCGACAGTTCCTTGAGCGATCACGAACGCAATCGCCAGGACAACTGCTGTATGGCTGGCTGTCGGAGGCCGGCTGGCTGAAGCGGCTCGCTGCCGCTGAGCGTCCACAAGACCTCGAGAGCTTGCAAACGATCGCCGAGTTCTTCGATCATCTGCATCGCTTCGAAGCGCTCATCGGCAACCGCCTGCCAGAGCTCATGCAGTCGCTAGAGTTCTTTCAGGCGATCGGAGAGACAGCTCGAGCAGAGCCTGAGCCGCTGTCGGGTGATCGGGTCAATGTCCTGACGATTCACAAAGCCAAGGGGTTGGAGTTTCCGGTGGTCTTCCTGGTGGGCCTTGTGCAAGGCCGTTTCCCGACCCAGCTTCGCCACGACCCGATTGAACTGCCTGACCCGTTGATCAAAGACCTCCTGCCATCGGGCAACTACCATCTTCAGGAAGAGCGCCGGCTCTTCTACGTCGGGATGACGCGTGCAAAAGAAGAACTGTATCTGACCGCGGCCTACGATTACGGAGGGCGCTCAGTTCGGAAGCTGAGCCAGTTTGTCCTGGAAGCCTTGAACCTCTCAACGCCGATGCTGCCTCCGCTGCAACCGTCAGGCTTAGAACGGATTACACGGGCCAAGCCCCCTCCTACGCTGACGCACGGACAAACCCTTCAGCCACTCCCTGAGCCCCTTCGCCTTGATCCTCACGGGGTTGATGACTACCTGACGTGTCCCTTGAAGTTTCGCTATAGCCATGTCCTGCGCCTGCCCATCATGCGCCACCACCTGGTCATCTACGGGGCTGCCCTGCACAAAGCGGTTGAGATGTTTTTTAAACGTCTGCTTGGCAACCAACCCATGAGCGAGGCGCAGCTCCTGGAAACCTTCGAGCAGGCGTGGAGTTCTGATGGGTTCTTAAGCAAAGAACACGAAACGCAGCGCCTCACTCGTGGCAGGGAGGTTCTCAAGCGCTTCTTCGCCAAGCAGCAGCAACGTCCTGAGCGACCCACCTTGATTGAAGAAAAATTCAGTTTTCATCTTGATGACGTTGTCGTGGCCGGTCGGTGGGATCGCGTGGATCGTCAGTCCGACGAGGAGGTGGTGATCATCGATTACAAGAGTAGCGAGATCACTGACCAAGCCCAGGCCAACCGGCGGACCCGTGAGTCGCTGCAACTGGCGATCTATGCCCTGGCCTGGCAGACCATTCATGGCCGATTGCCGACGCGCCTGGAATTGCGATTCCTGGAAACCGACGTCACAGGAACGGCAGCAATCACTGAGGAAGACCTGGAGAACACCACCCAGCGTCTTCGAGAAACCGCACGAGGAATCCGAGCCCTGGATTTTCATCCCGAACCGCAAGAATTTTCCTGCCGGTGGTGCGCCTACCAGTCGATCTGTCCCTTCGCCGTCGCCTAATCCTCTAGTGTTCTATCCACATTGAGTTGATTGATGTTGGCCTGCGCGTGGTCCCTGCTTGGTACCTGGTACGCGGTACCTGGTACCGTGAGGGGGGCGTCCACCTGAAAGGACCGTACCCATCAACTCAAAACTGACGGAACACTAGCCAGCCAACCGTCAGAGTCCCACCCGCAATCTTCTTGGTGCCTTAGAGAAAAAACAGGGGAGCA
>CAYJTP010000043.1:0-14210 GCA_964373175.1 uncultured Planctomycetales bacterium | reverse complement strand
AGAAATCAGAAGACAGGCGCCAGAAATCAGATGGAACGTTCTGACTTCTGTCTTCTGTCCTCTGACACCTGCGTGAGTTCTCTCAGCCATAGATGAGGATCCCGTAAAACAGCGGCGCGGTAAAGAGCAGGCTGTCGAGGACATCGAGCACCCCGCCCAGCCCGGGAAGCCACTGGCCGGAATCTTTCACTTGGCAATCCCGTTTGATCAAAGATTCCGCCAGGTCCCCCAATTGCCCGCAGAGTCCTAGAAAAAGCCCCACGAGGAATCCCAGCGGCAGCGACTGGTGGAAGCGGCCGACCAAGGGATGCGCCAGGGAGGCGGTTGCCGCGCTGACCAAGGCGCCGCCGATGAATCCTTCGATCGTCTTGCGAGGGCTAATCCGAGCCATAAGGGTATTCCGTCCCATCAAGCGGCCGATCGCGAAAGCCCCCACGTCACCCATCTTCGTGACCAAGATGAGGAACAGGATGAGCCACGCGCCGTCCTCTCCTTTGAAGGCGCGCAGGTAAAACAGATAACTCAATAATCCTCCAATGTAGGCCAGCCCAAAGAGCGTGGTCGCCAGACCACTGAGGGCCTCAAAGGTGTTTTGCCGGGTGAACTGCCGCAGGAAGATGATCACGATCGTCGCGGGCCAGAAAATATCCCAGGCCCAATCTAGCATAGTGGCGTTCGAGTCCAGGACGGGAGCGACCAGGTAGCCGGGCTTGATGAGCGACCGCCAGGCCACCAGGGCCATGAAGACGACCCCTAAGCCCACGCTTAACGGGCGATGCACGAGAATCCCCCGGTGGCGCACCATGGTGAAGAACTCAAAGAGCGCCATGGCCACAAACCCAATCACCACGATGGCAAACCCCCACAACGGCAGGACAAACAGGGCACTCAACACCACCCCGATCAGGACGGCTGAACTGATCAACCGCTGGAACATATGACTCATGGCGTTGACACCGGAGCGGTTTTTCCAAATCGCCGGTCCCGCTGTTGATACGCGTGGAGCGCCTCAATGAGATCGTCTTTGGTGAACTCCGGCCACAGTTGAGGCGTGACGTACAGTTCACAATAGGAGACCTGCCAGAGGAGAAAGTTCGAAATCCGCTGCTCACCAGACGTGCGAATGAGCAGATCCGGATCGGGAAGATCCGGGAGGTAGAGATGCTGGCTAAACACCGCCTCATTGATCTGCTCAGGCAAGAGGATTCCGGCTTGCACGAGGGTCGCGATCCGCCGGGTCGCATCGACAATTTCTTGACGCCCCCCGTAACTGAGCGCCAGCGTCAAGGTCATGCGTGAAAAGGCGGCGGTCTCATCCATGAGCTGCTGGAGATGGGTCTGAAGGGTGGGGGGGAGCTCAGCAAGTCGGCCGATCGTCCTCAAGCGAATCTGGTTCTCCCGCAAGGTCTTGGCTTCGTGACTGAGGAACTCATCGAGCAAGCTCATGAGTTCCTGGACTTCCTGCGTGGGGCGGCTCCAGTTTTCCCACGAAAAGGCATAGAGGGTCAGCAGCGGGATCCCTAACTCGCAACAGGCTTCGGCAACTCGCCGCACGGCCTCAGCGCCGGCTCGATGGCCCAAGAGACGGGGGAGACCCCGGCTCGTGGCCCAACGGCCATTGCCATCCATAATGATCGCAATGTGCTGGGGCAGTCGCCTAGAATCGAGCATCCGAGAGCATCGAGGGGATGGCAGGCATCCCGTCCATCCCCTCCAGTCGACCTTGTGGTTGTCTCGTCGCGTGCGTCGCGATCACGAGGTGGTGAAGGTCCCGTCAGGGTGTTGAGGTGGCACCAGTTCCTTGCGCCTGGCGGCGGACCTGCTCAAGTTCGGCTTTCAACTGCTCGATCGTTTTGAGTTGCTCGTCCGTCTGGGCTTTGAATGTATCCCGATCCGCCTTCAAGGTATCCCGCTCGGTCCGCAGGCCGTTCATCTCAGCGTGCACGTCGTCGAGTTCAAACTGGAGATCATCGCGACTGAGCTTGGCGTCGTCCAGCTGGGTCCCCACCCATGCGACGGCAATCGCCAGAACGAGACAGACCACGACGGACACGATCAACCCAATCACCACCCACCGGCGCATGCTCCCCCTCACCTATTTGGTAGACGTGTGCAACCCTTGATCAGCTGGCTCTGGTCTCTCTGACGCTTGCGGCAGTTTGGTCCCGCGCGGGAGCACCACAATCTCGACCCGCCGGTTCATCCGTCGCCCTTGCGGGGTGTCGTTGGAGGCGATGGGTCGATATTCTCCATAGCCACTGGCCGAAATCCGGCTTGGATGAACACCCTGCTCCACGAGAGAGGCGAGCACTGATCGTGCGCGAGCCAGCGACAGCTCCCAGTTGTCCTTCCACCCGGAACGCTTGATGGGCTCGTTGTCGGTGTGGCCTTCCACCCCCACGGGCTGCCCCTCAGCTTCTTGGTCGAGGATCTTGGCCACCTTGTCCAAGACGGGATAGGCTTCCTTCCGCAGTTGGGCCTTCCCCGAGTCAAAGAGAATCTTGTCTAACACGCGCACCACCAATCCACGCTCATCAAATCCCACACTCACATTCTCGTCGCTGATCTCGGAGGACAGGCGTTTTTCCAACAGCGCTTTCGCCTCACGGAGCCGATCGGCTTCTTCAGCCTTCAATTGGGCCAGCGTGCGAAATTGTTCCAGTTGGTCGCTGAGGGTTTGCAGCTGTTGGAGATCCCAGGGCGAGCGCTGAGAGAATTTCAGCACACAACCACTGACCAGAAGCGCCATACCGATGACGCCGACGCCCCCACCCCACGTTCGTGCATTCCGCTTCATGCCGAGTCTCCTCTACCGCTTTCTTCGTCGCATCACACACGTGCAGTTGACTGTAACACAGGCCCAGGAGACCGTCAAGACCTGGCCGGCTGCTGAGCCGCCGCAGCCGTTACCCATTGGCGCATCGCCGGTGATTCCCGTTTGCTCTGGAGCACCGCCCACCCCAATCCTCCGAGGCTCACGACGACCACCACCCATAATAACGGCGTCGGGGATTCGGCTCGGATGACAAACGGGACGATCAACAGGCTGACCATATTCATGACTTTGATGAGGGGGTTGAGCGCGGGACCGGCGGTGTCTTTGAGCGGATCGCCGACAGTGTCCCCGGTGATGGAGGCCTTGTGTGCCTCAGAGCCCTTGCCGCCATAATGGCCATCTTCAATGAATTTCTTGGCGTTATCCCACGCCCCTCCGGCATTGGCCATAAAGACCGCCAAGAGCTGTCCTACGAGGATAGTCCCGGCCAAAAATCCCCCAAGCGCTTCCTTATGCAGGACGAATCCGACGAGGAGCGGGGCGAGGACCGCCAGGAGCCCTGGCCCGATGAGTTCTTTCTGGGCCTCTTGGGTGCAGATCGACACGACCCGGCTGTAATCCGGATCCCGCTGGCCCGACCAGATCCCCGGGTCTTTGAGCTGCTGGCGCACTTCGTGGACGATGAGGAACGCCGCCCGTCCCACCGCGCGAATCATCAGCGCACTGAACAAAAAAGGCACCGCTCCGCCGATCAGAAACCCAAGGAACACCAGCGGCTCCGAGATGGACAGCTGCGCGGCGACCTGATTGTACGATTGCCCGACCAGCCGAGCGATGTCGGTGATATAGGCGTTAAAGAGCGAGACGGCCGCGATGACGGCCGAGCCAATCGCAATCCCCTTCGTAATCGCCTTGGTCGTGTTGCCGCACGCATCCAGATCTGCCAATGTTTGGCGTGCCTTGGGCTCTAAGTGCGCCATCTCCCCGATCCCATTGGCGTTATCGGCGACCGGCCCGAAGACATCCATCGAGATGTTGTTCCCGGTCAGCGTCAACATCCCGATCCCGCACATCGCCACGCCATAGGCGATGAACGTCGGGTTCGTCCCCTGGTAGATGAAACACGAGGCAAAGATGGCGAGGGCGATGACCAGGATCGCCCAGACGCTGGATTCATAGCCCACGGCAAGGCCGGAGATGATCGTCGTGGCATGCCCGGTTTGCGTGGACCGAGCGACAAACTGCACCGGGGCTTTCTCCGGGGCGGTGAAATAATCGGTCAGATAATTGATGGCGACGGCCAGCGCAATCCCGACGAGGGTGGTCCATACCGGCCGCATATCCAGGCCTGTTTGGGGAAAGCGCAGATAAGCAAACCCGACCAGACAAAACCCCACAATCGACACGATGGCTGAGACGACGTAGCCGGTGTGGATCGCCTTCATCGCCGCGCGCGCCTCTTCTGAGGTGCGCACGAGATACGTCCCCACGATGGAGCTCAAGACCCCGATCGCCCGAACTAACAGAGGGAAGATCACCCCTTTATGTCCGAACGATGCCCACCCGAGGATCATCGCCGAGACGATCGTCACCTCATACGATTCAAAGATGTCCGCCGCCATCCCGGCGCAGTCCCCGACGTTGTCCCCGACATTGTCGGCGATGGTGGCCGCATTGCGCGGATCATCCTCCGGCATGTTCTGCTCAAGCTTCCCGACCAGATCGGCCCCGACATCCGCCGCCTTTGTGAAGATCCCACCTCCGACCCGCATGAACAGCGCAAGCAGTGTCCCCCCGAATCCAAATCCGAGGAGTACTTCATAGGCCTGCTCGCCGTAGATCATGAAAATCAGCGTCCCGCCCAACAACCCAAGGCCATCCGTCAGCATCCCGGTGATCGTCCCGGTGCGGTAGGCAATCTTCAGGGCGTTCGCAAAACTCGTTCGTGAAGCCGCAGCGACCCGGACGTTTCCCTGCACCGCCATGTTCATCCCGATAAAGCCCACCGACGCAGAGAAGATCGAGCCTATGAGAAACGCGCAGGCGCGACCAATCGCGATGTGCTGCTCGCCCGCGGTCATGTACAGCGCCCCCGCCAGCACGAGGATCAACAACGCAATGGTCCTGAACTGGCGGTGGAGATAGGCGTTGGCGCCAAGACGGATCGCGCCACTGACCCGACGCATGGCGTCCGTGCCAGTCTCTTGGCGCAAGACCTCTGCCGTCAGAAAGCCTGCGTAGAGCAGTCCAAGGACCGCAATCCCCAGCACGCTCCAGAGCGCGACCCGCTCCCAGAGCGTGAAGACCGATGAATGCATAAATGCGAAGAGTTCCATCGTCCGTTAGCCCGTTTGCCCGTTGGCCCGTTGGCCCGTTAGTCCGTTGACCGGTGAACGGGTAAACCGGTGAACCGGCTCAACGGACATTACCACTTCCCCACTTTAAACGCTTGTTCCCGTTTTGAACCGATCGAAATTAAACAGATCGGCACCGACACCAGCGCTTCCAACCGACGTAAATACGCCTGCGCCGCACGGGGCAGATCCTCGAATCGTTCGACCTCACTCGTATCGCACTGCCAGCCTGGCAGGGATTCGTAGATCGGCTCACAGCGCGCCAGGTGGGTCATGTTCGAGGGAAAGTCGTCCAGGCGCTGACCATCGAGCCGATAGCCCACGCAGACCTGGATCGTGGGCATCTCATCCAACACGTCGAGCTTCGTGACGGCCATCGCATCGCAGCCGTTCACCCACACCGCATGGCGCGCAATGACAGCATCAAACCACCCGCATCGGCGGGGCCGTCCGGTCGTCGCGCCAAACTCCTTGCCCTTGCGGCGAATCTCCTCCATCAACGCCGAAGGAAATTCAGTGGGAAACGGCCCTTCACCGACGCGCGTCGTATAGGCCTTCGCGACACCAATGATGCGGTCAAGACAGGTCGGGGGCACGCCGGCTCCGGTGCAGACCCCCCCTGCGGTGGCGTTTGAGGAGGTCACGTAGGGGTAAGTGCCATGATCAATGTCCAGCAGTGTCCCCTGCGCGCCTTCGAAGAGGAGCCGTTTCTGCTGCAGGAGGGCGTCGTGCAACATGCGCGTGCCGTTGACGACGAGCGGCTTCAACGTCGGGACGAAACCGCGGTAGCGATCAAAGAGGTCTTGAAACGCAAACGGGGGCTCGTGGTAGAGGAGCTCAAGGAGCCGATTTTTTTCCTCGAGGTTCTGGCGTAGCTTCACCGCAAAGGTCTCTTCATCCAGCAGGTCAGCGACGCGAATCCCACAGCGGGCGGCTTTGTCCACGTAACAGGGACCAATGCCGCGACCCGTGGTCCCGATACGACCGGAGCGCTGGGCCTCCTCCAAGAGATCGAGCCGCTTGTGGTAGGGGAAAATGAGGTGGGCCTGGTCGCTGATTTTTAACGCGCGCTCGACGTCAATCCCTTTGGCGCGCAACCGCGACATCTCTTCCAGGAGGGCTTCGGGATCGATCACGACGCCATTGCCAATGAGGCCGATCTTCCCGGGATGGAGCAGGCCGGAGGGAATCAGGTGGAAGACAAACTCTTCATGGTCGATGATGACCGTGTGACCGGCGTTGTGGCCACCTTGGTAGCGGATGATGAGATCCGCGTCTGCGGCCAACAGATCGATGACCTTGCCCTTGCCTTCATCGCCCCACTGGGCCCCCACGACGACGATGTTCATTGTCAGAGGACAGAAGACAGAGGACAGAAGACAGAGGGTGATTTGACATCCGATATCTGACTTCTGACTTCTGACTTCTGCTCACAATTTGATGAGCTTTGCATCAATGACGTGCTTCACCCGTTTGATCTGGTCTAAGACCTTGGAGGCAATCGGCTGATCGATATTCAACACGGTGATCGCCGTCCCCCCCGGTTTGTCACGACCGTTCGTCATGCCAGCGATGTTGACCTTCGCCTTGCCCAGCAACGTGCCAAGATCACCAATCAAACCCGGCTTGTCGTGGTTTTTGATCAGCAACAGGTAGCCGACCGGGGTCGCCTCGACAAAGTAGCGATCGATCTTCACAATCCGCGGATCGCGGCGTGCCGAGAGGGTTCCCTGGACAACCAGACTGGCCCCATTGCTGCGCACATCCAGCGCCACCAGGTTTGCGAAATCCTCCGTCTGACTCGCTTTGGCCTCAATCACCTTCACCCCGCGCTCAGCGGCCAGAAACGAAGCGTTGACATAGTTGACGTTTTCCCCCACGATCGGCTCCAGGACCCCTTTGAGGATCGCCAGCGTCACCGGAGCGGTATCGTGGGCGGTGAGTTCTCCCGCGTAGGTCACACGGATCTCCACAATCGGGGTCTCCAGCAACTGCGCCGCTAACAAACCGAGCTTCTCCCCCAAGACGATATAGGGTTGGAGCGCCTTCAGCGTCATCGCGTCGACGGATGGCATGTTCACGGCATTGCGAATCCCCCGCCCCAGCAACGCATCGGCGACCTGTTTGGCAATCTCAATGGCGACGTTGAGCTGCGCTTCTTCCGTCGCCGCGCCCAGATGCGGGGTCAAGACCACTTGCGGGAGTTTCAAGAGGGGGCTGTCTTTGGGTGGTTCGGTCTCATAGACATCCAGCCCCGCGCCGGCCACTTTCCCATCCACCAGCGCCTTATAGAGCGCCGCTTCATCAATGATGCCGCCACGCGCGCAGTTGATGAGCCGCACGCCGCGCTTCATGAGCGCCAGCTCCTTCGCTCCGATCAGATGGCGGGTCTGCGAGGTCAGGGGAATATGAAAACTCATGAAGTCAGCCTCTGCCAACACCCGTTTCAACGTCACCAGTTGGACCTCAAGTTGCTGGGCACGTTCGGGTGACAGATACGGATCATACGCGAGCACCCGCATCCCAAACGCCTGGGCTCTTCTTGCAACCTCCGCCCCGATCTTGCCAAGCCCCACGATGCCGAGGGTCTTGCCAAACAGTTCTGTACCCGTAAACTTCGAGCGTTCCCACTTGCCTGAGCGCACATGACTGTCGGCCTGGGGAATATGACGGGCTGTGGCCAAAAGCAAGCTCATCGTATGCTCGGCGGCGGAAATCGTGTTGCCGGCCGGGACGTTCATACAGATAATCCCGCGCCGGGTCGCGGCCTCCACATCGACGTTATCCAACCCGACCCCGGCGCGTCCGATCACTTTCAGCCGGTCGGCTTTCTCGATCACCTCGGCGGTGACTTTCGTGGAGCTGCGCACGACCAAGCCGTCGTATGGTTTGACCAAACCGGCCAGGTCTTTCGGGGACAGTCCCGTCTTCACGTCGACATGGAAGCCGGACTCTTGTTTGAGCAAGCGGATGCCTTCTTCTGAGAGATGATCGGCGATGAGGACGTTGAGCGCCATGGGGCTAGCGGACCCCTGCACCTGCCCGCCCCTCGGCTAGCACGGCAGGCGGGGGGGCAAGATTGCCGATCATGGCTTGGGCTGCTTTCAACCCCTCACCGGGGGTCAGCGAGTATCCAAGCTCAAGGAGCGCCAGCTCGGTGGCCGCAAGCGCCGTCAAGAGATCAAACGGGGCGATGTAGCCCATGTGCGCGATGCGAAACAGCTTGCCCGCCATCTCACCTTGGCCCCCCGCCAAGGTGACGTGGTAGCGATCCTGGATGTGCTTGACCAACTTCTTGCCATCGATACCCGGCGGGACGTTGACGGCGGTCACCGCATTGGCCGGCCGCTTGGCAAACAGCGACAGCCCCATCGCCTCGACGCCCGCGCGCGTCGCCTGAGCCATCGCCTGAGCCCGCTGGATGATCTGGGTAACGCCCTGTTCCGCGATCAGCGTTAAGGATGCATCCAAGGCGACCACCAACGACACGCTTGAGGTAAACGGCGTGTCGTCATCCGCCAGCGCTTTCTGATACAGGCGCAGGTCGAAGTAAAACCGTGGGCTCTTGGCCTGTTGGACCAGCTTCCACGCCTTGTCGCTGACCCCCATGAACGCCAGGCCCGGCGGGAGCATCAACGCTTTCTGCGACCCGCTGACCACCACATCCACACCCCAGGCATCCATCGGGCAATTCTCCGCCAGGAGCCCGCTGATCGCATCCACGACCAGCACGGCATTCGTCGCTTTCACGATCGAGGCGAGGGTCTCAAGATCATGGACCACACCGGTTGAGGTCTCGCAGAGCGTCGCAAAGACGACCTTGGTCTCAGGCTGTTGCTTGAGCGCGTGTCGAACCTGCTCGGGTTCCACCGCATCGCCATAGGCGACCGGAATCGGCGTGACTGAGACGCCATAGGCCTGGCAGAGATGCTGCCAGCGCTCGGCGAATTTCCCGCCGAGTGCAACGATCGCGCGATCGCCGGGCGAGAGGAGATTGCACACCGAGGCTTCCATCGCGCCGGTGCCGGAGCTCGTGAAGACGATCACCGACTGCTTCGTCTGGAAGGCCGTCTGCAGGTTCTGACGGACTCGCTTAAACAGCGCCCGGTACTGCGCGGTCCGGTGGTGAATGATGGGCCGACCGAGGGCTTCCTGGACCTGAGGCGGAAGAGGGGTCGGGCCTGGGGTTAAGAGATAGTCTTTCTGCATGGTCTCCTCGTTTAGGTGACACGTCCCCGTGATTTAGGTTTTCTTCGGCTTGCCGTAGATCACGTCGTCCACGAGCCCGTACGCTTTGGCCTCTTCAGCGGACATGAAATAGTCCCGATCGCTGTCTTTCTGGATTTTCTCAAGCGGCTGACCCGCGTGTTTCGAGAGGATCTCGTTGATCTTTTCCCGCAAGCGCAGGATTTCCCTGGCTTGAATCGAGATATCCGACGCCGCCCCCTGCACCCCACCCCACGGCTGGTGGATCATAATCCGCGAGTTGGGCAGCGCAAAGCGCTTGCCCTTCGCACCAGCCGCCAGGAGCAAGGCGCCCATGCTGGTCGCCTGTCCCACGCAGTAGGTCGCCACCGCCGGTTTGACAAACTGGATCGTGTCGTAAATGGCCAAGCCCGCCGTCACCGAGCCGCCTGGGGTGTTGATGTAGACGTTGATGTCTTTGTCCGGATCCTCCATCTGCAAGAAGAGCATCTGCGCGATGATCAGGTTCGACACGACATCATCGATGGGGGTGCCAATGAAGACAATGCGATCCTTCAGCAGGCGCGAGTAGATGTCATACGCGCGCTCCCCGCGAGCCGTCTGTTCAACCACGATGGGAACCAACATCTGCCCGGTTTCACTCATGAGCACCTCGTTAGTTGAGTGACGAGTGATCAGTGACGAGTAACCCAGAACGACTCGTCACTGATCACTCACCACTCGTCACTGGTTCGATCTGGGCCACACTGAACAAGAAGGCGATCGTCTTTTCCTGGAGCACGGACGACACCACCGACCCCCACAAGCCCTGGGCATCCAACAACCGGCGCACCTCGGCCGGCTCCTTGCCAAGGCGCTTGGCCAACTTCCACATCCGGTTAACGAGCTCATCCTGTGTCACGGACAGCTGCTCACGCTCGGCAATCCGTTCCAGCAGAAAGGCCAGTTTCACTTGGCGTGCGGCGCTGGTCTTGAGCTGCTCGGTGTACTTGGCCACCTCTGTCTTGACCTGTTCCTCCGGAAAACCAGCCAGGACGCACCGGGCTTGAAAATCCCGGGTCAACCGGTCGGTTTGCTTGGCGACTAGACGGGGCGGAACGTCAAACGGATGGCGCTTCAACAGTTCATCGCACAGGACCTGCTCCAGCGCCTGTTGCTGCTGGGTTGTCTTCTGCTCGCGCAGCTTGGCTTCGACATGCGTGCGCAGTTGGTCGAGCGTCTCAAACCCGAGGTCTTTGGCCAGCTCGTCATCGAGATTCGGCAGGCGCTTCTCCTTGGGTTTGCCTTCCTCGGTCGGCACAAGTTCCGCCATCGACTCCTGCAGTTGGGCCAGGGCTTGCTCAACGTCCTGCGGGGTCATGGCGATCTCTGGCTTGTGCACGCGAATGTTGCGGTACTGGCCCAACGCAACGTCTGGTTCGACCTCGACCTGGGCCTCGAGCTCAAGCCCCTTCGCCTCGTCGAAGTCCAGCTTGGTGACTTCAAACGGCCCAACCGGTTTGAGATGCCGTTCGCGCTGCACCTGCTCAAAGGCCTGTCGGGTCAGACGGCGGAGCGTCTCCTCGCGGATCTTCTCCGGATAGTGGCGCTCGACGAGCTCGCGGGGAGCCTTGCCTTTGCGAAATCCGGCGATCGTGGCCTCCCGCTGGAATTCCAAGATGACCCCATTGCGAACGGGATGAACCGCCTCAGCCGGCAGGCGGATGCGAAGCTGATGCTGGCAGGGCGCGGATTGGCTGACGTTGACCGTCATGGAGCCGCCCCCCTCATCAGGACGTCGTGAGGGAACTCGAAAGGCCATCGCAGGTGGGTGAACAGTCTCGGGGCGTGGTTAGAGACGGAATCGTTCACCAAGGTAGATCTCGCGGGCTCGTGGATCCGTGATCAACTCATTGGCGGTGCCAGAAATGAGGACGCGGCCTTCCGCCATGACGTACGCGCGGTCGGTAATCTCCAGCGTCTCTCGGACGTTATGATCGGTCAACAGCACCCCTAAGCCCCTCGCCTTCAACTCCCGGATGATCTCCTGGCACTCGAACACCGTGATCGGATCGATCCCGGAAAACGGCTCATCCAGGAGAATAAACTCAGGGTTGGTGACGAGCGCGCGGGTGATCTCCAGCCGCCGTTTCTCTCCCCCCGATAAGAGAAAGGCCTTCTGACGGGCTAAGTGCGTCAGTCCCAGCTCCCTCAACAGTTCATCCAACCGCGTGCGGCGCTCGCGGCGTGACAGCTCCAGCGTCTCAAGAATCGCCAGGATATTTTCTTCGACCGTGAGTTTCCGGAAGATCGAGGGCTCCTGCGCCAGGTAGCCGATGCCCAACCGGGATCGCTGGTACATGGCGAGGTCGGTGATCTCGCGGCCGTCCACGCAAATCTGCCCGCCATCAGGTTTCACATACCCGACGACCATCGCGAACGTCGTGGTCTTCCCCGCCCCGTTGGGGCCCAACAACCCCACGATCTCCCCCCGTCGAACGACGATCTCCACGCCGTCGACGACGGGCCGTCCGTTGTACCCTTTCACGAGGTGTTGGGTCTCAAGCTGCTGCATGATCGTCGTTAGGGGTTGGGGGGCATCTTGTGCGACTCATCGGAACTGTGGGCCGCGGCAGCGTCCGTATGGTCCTTGGGCGTCGAGACCGGCAGCGCAGAGAACACGGGTTGGTGCGGCGTCGCCTGCTGGTCCTCCGGGTACACGACGAGGGACGGGGAACCGAGCAAGGTGACTTTGTTCTTAGCCGGCTCATAGATGGCGCGTTCGCCCGTCGCGGTGTTAGGTCCCTGGACGATGCGCACCCGGCCAATCGCCTCCGCATACGAAATGGTGTGACTCGTCTGATCCAGGTAGGCGATCAGCTTATCCGAAAACACCTCCCCTTGACGATCCACGATGTGCACGTTCTGCTCGAAGGTAGCGATGTTGCGCTCGTAGTCAAACGCCAGCGGCCCGTCACACGTAATCGTGACGTGGGACACTTCTCCGGGCCGCTCATCCGTCGTGGGATTAAGCACCAGTTCGATGTCGTGCAGGAACACGGCCATTTTCAACTGTGTGCGTCCGGTGGCCCCACGGCCACGCAACAGCAGATGCTTCCCTTCCAAGCGGACGGGCTGATCGGTCAGCAGTTCCTCTCGATCGGGGAGCCAATACATGAGCGGGCTCGTCAGCCACAGCCCCTCTGAGGTATGGATGGTCACCTCATGTTCTAACCGCACCTGGCGGGTAGTTTGGTTGACTTGGGCAAGGCTGGCCGTCAGGTACGCGGTCCGTGACAGAGGGGTTCCGGAGACGGGCGTATGATCGTAGCCGATCGCATCTGGATGGAGTACGGTCACCACTTGATCCTCCATGCTTGCTCCGAGGCCTTTTAGATCCCAGCGCTTCGTGCCGTCCGGGTTGTAGCCGACCATGGTGAAACTGTCCATGTGTTGAGCTGGGCTTCCCTCAGCAGTCTGCGACGCGGCCTGCTCGTCCTGCCCACCCGTGCCGGGTTGTGAAACGCCCCGCGACGCCTGAGGGGGCGCTGACGACGCGGCACCTTCCATCACCAGCAGCATCCCCAGCGTCACGACGAGGAGACCGACTCGTAGGCTCGGTTGTGGTGGTGCGTAGCGGTCGCGTGCCATGTCTCCACCTGCGCCGGGGCGGTCTTCCAGCGACGATGCATCCACACCCAGTGATCCGGATAGCAGCGAATGTAGGATTCGACGACTCGGCTCCATGCCTGGGTGATAGCGATCAGATCCCGCGTGCGATCCCCGGTTCGGGTGATCGGAATCGGCTCGTCAATCACGATGCGAAAACGTCGACCCGTCCTGATGATCACGCAGGGAAGAATGGGCGCACCAGTCATCAGGGTTAACGCCGCCGGCCCCACCGGCGTGTACGTGGGGCGGTCGAAGAAGTCGACGAAGACCCCCTCGAGGCTGTCGATGTCCTGATCCGGCATCATCCCGATCATCTGATTGGCCTGCAGCCTGCGGGCGACGTCCTTCACCGACCCGCGCTCCCAGGTCGCCACCCCCTGGCGCTTGCGCATCCTCACCAGGAACGATTCGTATTCCGGATCGCGTAATCGACGAGCCAGGACCCCGCCCTGAAATCCGCACGCGGCGAGCGTCAGGGCCAACAGTTCCCAGTTGCCGAAATGAGCCGACAGCGCGATCACCCCACGGCCTTTCGCTAAGCTGCGATGCAGGTGCGCAAGTCCCTGGATGTCCACCCGCCGGCGAATGCTCTGGGCAGACAGGCGCTCCAAGACACACCATTCCATCGCGTTTTTGCCGAGATTCATAAAGAGCCGGCGCGCGATCCGATGCTTGGGGCTGGCGCTCAGGGCCGGTCCAAAAGCTGTCCCCAGATGCGCCAAGGTCTGCGCCCGGGTTTTGCCCAACAGCCCGTAGGCCGCGTAGCCGAGCCACCCCCCAAGGGTCTGGGCCACCGAGAGCGGGAGCCACCGGACGATGGCCCGCACTCCTCGGAACGTCAGGAACATCCATCGGCGTCTCAACGGATGCTTCATCCCACCACCTGGCGCGGGCTCGCGTTCCGCGAGCCCTGGCCCCGCCCGGGAAAAAAAACAAAGGCCCCCCGGGGGGGTCACCCAAACACAGCAAAAAAAAAAAACGATACAAAAAAGTCGTAAGCTCTCTCCACGAAGCGCCACCGGCGCCAAGTGGTGGGATCATCTTGCTCCATCACGAACCAACCTCTTGTCACGCCTGATGATGAGTCTCGCCTGAGGAAACCTTGCGGCATCACTTAAACAAGATATTGTACTGTGGAGCCGGACAGGCGTCAATCTTTACCCACGACGGGTGTCAATGATAAGTGATATGACAGTCGTTCATAGCACGTGATTTGACAGCTC
>CAYJTP010000042.1:4034-14328 GCA_964373175.1 uncultured Planctomycetales bacterium | reverse complement strand
AGGAGGGGCAATGGCACAGCAAAGTGAGGGGTTTCTTCGGGTGAGTGCCACGATCTTCAAGGTGCTGGCGTGGGTGGTGTTGGTCCTCCAGGCGGTCATGGGCCTCATCCTCGTCATTGGGGGAGGACCAGCGGTTCCCATTGGCGGCATCGATGTCCCAGCCCGCGTCGTCGGAATCCTGAATTTGCTCGCGGCGGTGATCTATTGGTTTCTCTTTAGCTTTATCGCTAAGGTGACGCAGTTGCTCATTGATGTCCATACGCATGTGACCAAGGGTCAGTAACTCACCGGTCGTTGTGTTCTCCATCCAAACTGTAGAGGATGATGGCGCAGACAGTCCCCTTGACCAGCGAACGGATTCGAGCAGGCCTGAAGAGGCGGTTGGAGGAGCTGATGAACGGCGCTCCCCAAGTCTTCGGCCTGAAGATGCCGAAAAACCGCCCCGCCCTGAAAGAGGACCTCCGCAAGCTCGTGAAGGCCCTGCCGTCCGAAGAGTACCGAGCCCTGCGTATTGCTCGCATGGGAGAGGAAGACCAGTTCCTTGAGGACCTTCTCGATGAGGTGATGTTGGGAGAAGGCCCAGGCGAGAGCCCGATTGACACGCTCCTTCGCGATCCCACCGTGACCGAAATCATGGTCAATGGCCCGCGGGAGATGTTTATCGAGCGGGACGGGCGCCTGGAACGCCTTGAGTCGCAATTTCGTGACACGGATCACCTCATGGCGGTCGTGGAACGCCTCCTCACTACCGTGAGCCTGTCAGTGAACGAGTCGAACCCCTGCTGCGACGCCAGCCTTCCGGATGGATCCCGCATCAACGTCATCATCGCCCCCTTAGTCTTGGTGGGGCCTGTCGTCACGATCCGACGCAAACTGCGCCATTGGACGATGCAGGACTACCTGGATCTCAACTCGATCAGTGACCAGGCGGCGCAGTTCCTGGAGGCGTGCGTCAAGGCCAAAGTGAACATGCTCGTGTCCGGAGGGACCTCGACCGGGAAAACGGCGATCGTGGCCCTGCTCTCGGAATACATCCAGCAGGATCAGCGGGTGATCACGATTGAAAATGTCCCAGAATTAGACCTCGGCAGACGAGAGCATTGGGTGAGACTCGTGGCCAAATCCCCCAACCTCGAGGGGCGGGGAGAGATCCCCCTCCGGGCCTTAGTGAAGAACGCCCTACGGATGCGTCCCGACCGCATCATCTTGGGGGAGGCGCGCGGGGGCGAAGCGCTGGATGCCATCCAGGCGATGCACACGGGCCATGATGGCATTATCACGATCCTCCATGCCAGTTCCGCCGAGGCGGCCCTGGAGCGCCTGGAGACCCTCGTGCTCATGAGCGGATTGGACCTGCCGTCGACCACCTGTCGACTCCAGATCGCCCGGGTGATCGACCTCATCGTTCATATGTCGCGCTATGCGGATGGGAGTCGCCGTGTCGCGGCCATTACGCAAGTGCTTGGCGCTGGCCCCAACGGCTTCCAAGTGGAGGATCTCTTCACCTTCGACGTGGAGGGGTTCTCACCCGAGGGAAAGCTCCAAGGCGCGTGCCACTACACCGGTGTGCGTCCTAAGTTCCTCTGGAAATTCCATCTGAACAACGTGGAGGTTCCCCCATGGGTGACGACCCAATGACCACTCGAGGCCGGCTCTCTCTTGGCGTGTTCCTGATCGGGTCCCTGGCTGTGGCGGGATGCGAGAACTGGCCCTGGAGCACCACCTCGAATTCGTCCCCGGGCACCTCGTCGGCCTCCTCGGCGACACCTGCGGGGGCACCACAGCCCGCACCGCTCCTGTCGCTTCCGCAGCCGATTGTCCCACCCACTGAGGTCATCGCGAAGGTCAACGGCAAGGTGATCGGCAAGCACGACGTGGAACTCGCCCTGCAGGATATGCGCTCGACCATCGAAGCCCTCGGCCAACCCTGGACGTCGCTCTCCGCCAAGGACGAGCCCAACCAGTATGACCTGGTCGATCTGATCAACGATCTCACCACCGCTGAGCTCCGTGCTCAGGATGTCCTGGCGAGGGGGCTTGATCGCAACACGGACGTCCAGCAACGGTTCCGGCATCGGTTCCGCAACTTTTTCGCCCAGGAATGGGTGAACTGGCAGCTGAACCGGGTCACCGTGGAGCAGACGGAAATCGACCAATTTTACAAGCAGAACCAGTGGGGCTTCCGCGAGCCTGAGCAGATCCGCCTCCGACAGCTCGTCCTCTCCTCGGAAGATCAAGCCAAGGCCGTCCTCGTGAAGCTCCTGGAGGGGGTCGACTTTCTCACGGTCGCACAGCAATCTTCGCTCCGCCCTGAAGCTGCGCAGGGACCACTGGTTGAGCAGTGGGTCATGCGCAGCGGCGAGAAAGCCGCGTTTGCCCCAACCGAGACCTCGGTGCGTGATTTGAAGGAGCCGGTCCTGGAACAGGCAGCCTTCGCCATCGACCAGGTGGGCGGGGTGAGCAGTTACGTCAAAGGCGCCGATGGGAACTACCACGTCTTTCAACTGGTCGAACGCAAGGCCGGCCGCCAGAAGCCATTGCTGGAGGTCGCTGACAACATCCGGAATTTCTTACGGCTCCAGAAACTCTCCCAACTCACCGAAGAACTTCGAACGAAGGCGCAGATTGAACGCTTCCCGGAGCGGCTCGCTGACGTGCAGCAATAACGACGTCGACAACAGGAGTCATCGATATGGGAGACGGTTGAGGAGGAACCATCATGAACCTGCCTGAGTCGATTAAAAAAGTCACCGAGCGGATCAAACAGTTCCTGCCGATCATCTTTGCCGTCGTGATGGGCCTGGTGGCCGTGGGCCTGCTCCATCACTACCTTGCGAAGAAGGAAGCCGCCTTGCGGCAACGGGAAGTGGAAGTGGAGCGATTGCGTCAGAAGATCATGGGCAGCTACCAGGAACCGCTCGAGGTGGTCATCGCCGCCAAGGACATCCCTGAGGGAACCGAGCTTGCGGCCAGCCACCTCAAGACGGCGACCATCCCCCAAGGGTTTGTGCAGCCCTACGCGGCCCGGACTTCCAAACAAGTCCTTGGGACCCTCACCATCGCCCCGCTTGCCGAAGGAGAACAGATCCTGCTCAACAAGATCCGCCGCCCGGGTGAGGTGGGTCCCCATGCGGCCCTCTCAAATTTTGTCCCGCAAGGCAAGCGTGCGGTGACCATCGTCGTCGATGCCATCGCGGGGGTCGGGGGATTCGTGCGACCAGGGGATACGGTCGACATCCTGTGGACCATTCAGTTACCTCAGGAGGCTGGGCAGCAGGGCCAGGTGGTGACCCTCACCCTCTTTCAAGACGTCCAGATCCTGGCTGTTGGACGCACGATTGCCGGACAGCCTATCCGGCCTGAGGAGCAAGCGCCTCAGCAGTACCCGGTGACCCTGGCCCTTGAGCCACAGGAAGCGTCCTTCATGCTGTTTGCCAGGGAACACGGCAAGATCCAGTTCAGCTTGCGCTCGCCGATGGATAGTAGCCAAGTGGCCGTCGCCCCTGCCAACATTGGGACGCTCATGGAGAAAATCCTCGGGATTCCCACCCATCAAGAGATCAAACCCCCGGTCAAGATGACCCGGAAAGTCGAAGTCTACAAAGGCCTCAAACGCGATGTCGTGCTGTTGTCTGAAGAGACAGGGGTCTCGAAGGGGCCGGAATGACGTCTCGGGCCTGCCCTCGCCACGCCCAACTGATCACGGGAGGTCTCATCACGGTCCTCCTGTGGGTGTTGGGAGGTTCGGCATGGGCTGTGCCCGCGCTCTCAGATCAAGCGACCCCATCCCCGCAGACTGAGAAAGGCCTTTCGACGCCGATCTTCTTACAACCTGGGGAGATCCGAAGTGTTGCGGTGGAAAACGTCGAGCGCGTGGCGATTGGAGATCCAGAGGTCCTGGATGTGACCGTTGTCTCCGCGAATGAACTTCTCCTCCAAGCGAAAGGCGCGGGGACCACCAACCTGATCGTCTGGGATCAAACCGGCCAGCACCTCTCCCAGGTGGAGGTGACCGATCCGACGATCAGAGCGCTTGAGCCACGGCTGCGCCAACTGATCAGCGATCTGAAGTTCTCCCGGGTGCGCGTGAGACGTGAGCATGACAAGCTGTTCCTGATCGGCGAGGTGGCCACCCAAGCGGATCTTGATCGCCTTGAGCAACTGCTGGGTGCCTATAGAGCCCAGGTGAGCAATCTGGTGGTGGTCTCGGAACCGCTAAAGCCCAAGCTGCCCGAGCACCCCCCCTTGGTCAAGCTGACCGTCAAATTGATTGAAATCAGTCGCTCAGATCTGGAAAAGCTTGGCGTGAAATGGTCTGAAGGCATCACCTTCACCGAGCCAGCGAGGACAGACCGGACCTTTCATAACGCCCTCTTTGGTCTCTGGGGAACATCGGTTGATCGCACGAGCGTCACGATGACCCTCAATGCCCTTGTCGAGCAGAAACGCGCTCGGGTGCTTGAAGAACCGAAGTTGGTGACCGTCAGCGGGAAGGAAGCGTCGTCGTTTATCGGGTTGGAGGTGCCCATCGCGACCGGGACCACCGCGGTCGCGACGGCGACCACCACCGTGAGCACCGCCGTGGCGTTCCGTTCGACCGGCATCCTGTTGAAGATCACCCCGACGGTGCTCGAAGCCCCACCCTCCTCTGACACGACGACGCCACCCAGCCGGAAGATCAATACGGTGATCTCCACGGAGATTTCTGGGGTCGATAAATCTGTTGGCGTGGCCATCCCTGCGGGAACCGGAAGCTCCACGGTGTTTGTTCCTGGCTTCAAAGTTCGCAAAGCGAGCACCGAGGTGACGGCGGAGTCAGGGGAGACCGTCATGATCGCGGGATTGCTCGAGGTCGAGGATTCGCATACCATCAGCCAGGTCCCAGGGTTGGGGAGTATGCCAGTCGTGGGCCGCCTGTTTCGATCGCCGGAAGTCAGTTCGTCCCAACGAGAGCTGGTGATTACCGTCACCCCAGAAGTCCTCGACCATGAGATCTCCGCCCCGGAGGAGGAGCTCGCCGCTCTTCCGCAGGCCGTGGGGACGGCGCACGTCCCTGGGGCGGGTCCTTCGAGTGCTCAGAGCCCCTTAGCGTATGCGATGCAGATCCAAGACCGGATCGCCAAGGCCATTCGGTGGCCGCTGAGTGAGAAAAAAGCGGGCGAAGAAAAACGGCTGAAACTGCGCCTTCGCGTGGCCGCTGACGGGACGCTCAAAGATGCCCTGATTACGGAGTCTTCTGGCAGTGACGCCCTGGATGCCGAAGCCCTGAGGGCAGCAAAAGCTCAGGCCCCCTTTTCTGCCTTCCCACCCGAGCTGACCGCCAACGATCTCTGGATTGAGGCGGCCATCGTCTTTCGGCCGTGACAACCTGCGTCAACCTCATCCTCCACCCCGCCGGGGCGGGGTGGGGCTCCACAAGCCATGCAGAGGGATCGTTCTGTGATATACTGATATGCAGGGCGCTCACACTCCCTCAGCAGATTGAGTCACCGTGGAAGGCGCGTGGTTCGTTCATCCGCCCAGGAACAAGGACAGACTTTCATGGCGATACCAACGACGAGTCCGATGGGGCTTGAGCAGCGTCCGACCGGGTCACGGGAAGCTCAGGCGGAGCGGGGAGAGAATCACAGCCAGTGTCTTGTCGTCTTCGGGACGAAGGGGCTCATCGGCACAACCACGATCGCAACACACCTCGCCGTCAGCCTCACGAAGCACGTCACAAGACCCATCTGCTTGGTTGACCTCGATGTCGTGGCGCCAGGCGGGGTCGCAAAGTCCCTCCGGCTGTCCGTTCGTCGCACCCTGGCGGATGTCCTTGGGGCGTTGAAGCAAGACCCCCAACGCGACCTCGTGACGCTTGAAAGCGCCATCATTCCCCACAGTACGGGGGTCCACACCCTCACCTATCTGGCGAGCCCCCGTCAGGTGAATCCCGCTGACCTCAAGGCCCTCGCCCATGTCTTGTCGCTGTTGGCGACCCGCTACGCGTACCTCGTCATCGACGGGGGAAAGGCCTTTACCGAGCCCTTGATGAGCGCGCTGGATGCGGCCCACGTCGCGTTACTGGTCATCACCCCGGCCATCTTGAACCAGTATCAGACCAAATGGGCGTTAGGGATGTTAGGGACCCTCGGCGTTCCAGGCCAAACGGTCAACCTCGTCTTGAATCGTGCTCACCCCTCGATCCACGACGAGGTTCGACACGTCCAAGCGGCGTTTCCCCACGAGATCCTCGGGGTGATTCCGTCAGATGAGGTGCCGGAGGCCATGGAGCGGTTGGCCAAGGCCGTGCTGATGAAGATGTCAGGGGCGAAATCCGCCACCGTGCGCCTGCCACACCCAGAGGCTCAAGCGCAAGCCCCAGAACCTGTCGTGACGCTGTCTTCATCACGGTTATACCTTGCGGGCAAGCCCGCTGAGGCTGATGAGTCCAACGAGGATGATGTCGTGCTGATGAAGCAGCGCATCCACGCGCGATTAATCGAAGAGGCGGATATCCGCAAGCTCAACCTGGCGCAGATGACCGACCCGGCCACCCAACGGCAGCTTCGCGAGAAAACCGAGCGGATTGCCGCTGACCTCTTGGCTCAACAGTTTCGAGACTCGGCCTTTTCCGCTGCGGTTCGTGCCCAACTCATCCAGGAGATCGCTGATGAGGCGCTGGGCTTAGGTCCCCTTGAAGGCCTGTTGGCCGATCCCGCGGTCACGGATATCTTGGTCAACAGCAAGGAGGAGATCTATGTCGAGCGCAACGGGAAATTGGAACTCACCTCGAAGCGGTTCCTCTCGGATACGCATCTGCTCCTGACGATCGAGCGGATTGTCGCCCCCCTCGGGCGGCGCATCGACGAGCTCACCCCCATGGTGGATGCGAGACTCCCCGATGGCTCTCGGGTCAATGCGATCATCCCACCCCTCTCGCTCAACGGTCCGGTGTTGTCCATCCGGAAGTTCACGCACATCCGGTATACGGCAGCCGACCTCATTCGGTTTGAGAGCTTGACCCCTGCCATGGCGCAGTTTGTGCAAGCTTGCGTGCAGGCCCGCAAGAACATCCTGGTCTCTGGCGGGGCGGGGGCAGGCAAGACTACCTTGTTGGATGTCCTGTCCGCCTTTATCCCTGAGGGGGAGCGGATTGTCACGATCGAGGATGCGGCCGAGCTGCGCCTCGCCCAAGCGCACTGGGTCAGGCTCGAGGCCCGGCCGTCTGGGATTGAAGGCAAAGGGGAGATCACCATCCGGGATCTCTTTCACAACGCCTTGCGCATGCGGCCCGATCGGATCATCATCGGCGAGTGCCGGGGAGCCGAGACCCTCGATATGCTCCAGGCCATGAACACCGGGCATGCGGGCTCGATCACCACGGTGCATGCCAATTCCCCGCAGGATGTCATCCGCCGGTTGGATGCGATGATCCTCATGTCGAACATTGAGCTGCCGCTCCGGGCGATCCGGGAGATGGCAGCCTCGGCACTCCATATCATCATCCACACCAACCGCTTGCCAGACGGCTCCCGGAAGATCACCGCCATCAGCGAGCTCGGGGGGCTCGTGAACGGGACCGATCCGGTCTTCCAGGATCTCTTCGTCTTTCGGCAGACTGGCACGACACCTCAGGGGACGGTCCTGGGGGAATTTGTGACGACGGGAAATCGCCCCACGTTCCTCGACGAGTTCAAGGTGAAAGGGATCCCCATGAACGAGTCGATCTTTGTCGCGGGAAGCGTTCGGACACCAACCCCCCAGGCGTGAACGCATGACGATGACCCCCTCACGCATCATCGCGATCTGCAGCACGAAAGGCGGGGTGGGCAAAACCATCGTGGCGGCGAACCTCGCGGCCGCCTTCTCCCGTCATGTGAATCGCAAGACCGCGCTGCTTGAAGTGGAAAACGCCACGGTGGATGCGGCAGGGCTCTTGGGCAATGCCGAGGTCTACCTCGCCTCACGGGACCTGGCCACCACCCGATTGCCCGAGCTTCTGGCAGAGCTGCGCAAGACCTACGAGTACATCCTCCTCGACCTGGGAACGGCCTTAACCGCCCAGTCGGTGTCTGCGCTTGAGCAAGCCAATCTGATCCTGTTGGTCGTCACGCCGGATCAGGTGTCGATCCGGCACACCAACCGCCTGATCGACGTCCTGAAATCGGCTGATTTTCCCCTTCGGATGATCAAGGCGATCCTCAACCGGGCAGAAAGCCGCGGTCATGTGCGCTCCTCGCAAGTCCGGGAGGCGGTGATGGCGGATGTGATCGCCGAGATCCCCTCGGATGGCCGGACGGTTGGCCAGTCCGTCAATCAAGGCATCCCGTTTGTCCTGTCTCCAGAGCCGACGCGGATCGCTGAAGCCATCAAGCGCCTGGCCGAATTCCTCTTGGCCCATCAGGAGATATTTGCCGAGCAGTTCCACATCGATCGCACCAAGATCCCCATGGTCAGGCCCGAGGCCTGGGGCGCCCAGGAGACCGATGGCGAGGCCATCACCCAGGAGGCAGTCGACCCGATCATCGCGCTCAAACAAGCCGTCCTGAGTCAGTTAGTTGAACGCATCGATCTGAAACGGCTGGATCTCCAGATGCTGGTCGATCCGAAGAAGATCAAGCAGCTCAGAGAGAAGATTGAGCAGGTGGTCCTTGAGCTGATCGTCTCCGAGAAAGGCTTTGTCCCTGAGAGCGAGGAGCGCAAGCGGCTGGTCAAAGAGATTGTCGATGAAGCGGTGGGCCTCGGTCCCCTGGAAGACCTCATGACGGATCCGGAGATCTCCGACATCCTGGTCAACGGGGCCGAGACGATCTATATCGAAAAGCGCGGGAAGCTGTCGCTCACCGACAAGCGGTTTGTGTCCAACAACCAGATCCTGTCCGTCGTGGAGCGGATCATCTCGCCCCTGGGCAGACGGCTGGATGAATCCACCCCGATGGTGGACGCGCGCCTCCCCGATGGGTCGCGGGTCAACGCCATCATCCCGCCGCTGTCGATCAAAGGCCCGATCGTGTCGATCCGTCGCTTCGGACGGGAGCGCCTGACCATGGAGAACTTGTTGCGCCTTGACACCTTGGATGAGCCGATGGCCGCCTTCTTGACGGCCTGTGTCCTGGGACGGTTGAACATCCTGATCTCTGGGGGAACGGGCTCAGGCAAGACCACGTTGTTGAATGTCCTCTCCGCCTTTATCCCTGAGGATGAGCGGATCATCACCATCGAGGACGCGGCGGAACTGAAACTGACCCAAGCCCACTGGGTGGCCTTGGAAGCCCGGATGCCGAACGTCGAAGGCAAGGGGGAGATTGCGATCCGGCAACTGTTCAGAAACGCCTTGCGGATGCGGCCTGATCGGATCATCATCGGCGAGTGCCGAGGCGATGAGACCCTCGATATGCTCCAAGCCATGAATACCGGCCACGACGGCTCGCTCACCACCGTGCATGCCAACTCCCCCCAAGACGTCATTTCCCGCTTGGATTCACTCGTCCTGATGAGCGATGTGGACCTCCCGGTCCGGGCCATCCGAGAGCAGATCGCCTCGGCGATTCACCTGATTGTGCACACGGCCCGCTTGGCTGACGGCTCCCGCAAGATCACCCACATTACCGAGATCGCTGGCATGGATGAACACGAGGATATCCGGTTTGGAGAGATCTTCCTCTTCCGCACGCAAGGGGTAAGCCAAGAGGGCAAGGTGCTTGGGGAGTTTGTCACAACCGGCTATCGACCGAGGTGTCTGGCGAAGTTGCAGGCCGAGGGGTTTGCGGTTGATGAAACGATCTTTCAGCCACACGCCCACACACTCAAGGCCCAAAGCTGATCAAGACGGCGGGGGCGATCAATGTGCCCGCCGATCACTAGCAGATGCCAAGGGAGCGATCACCCTTGGCATGACCTCATCGATCCCTCCTCCTTCCAAATATCCAACCAGCCAGTGTCGGCGTTCCGGATCATTCCGCGAAGCCGCAAGCCGGCGGAAGATCATGTTGTTAGGTACTTTTAAGCGTCGTGGGCGTGGTCAATCGACGTTGGAATATGCGGTCTTTGTCTCGGTCGTCGTCGCGGCGCTCATTGCGATGAACATCTATGTCCAACGAGCCTTCAAGGCTAAACTCAAGGTCCTCGATGCACAACTCATCCCCTCTGAAGCGTCTCCCTGTAGCTCGGATGGGACCACCTGTAGCGTCGCGACTGAGTGCTGTGGGGGCTACTGCAATGGCGGCCTGTGCGCCAGCAGCCCCCCGCCACCTCCAACCTGTAGCTCGGATGGGACCACCTGTAGCGTCGCGACTGAGTGCTGTGGGGGCTA
>CAYJTP010000042.1:0-3934 GCA_964373175.1 uncultured Planctomycetales bacterium | reverse complement strand
CTGCAATGGCGGCCTGTGCGCCAGCAGCCCCCCGCCACCTCCAAGCTGTTTAACCTACGGCGTGAGTTGTGCCGCAAACCCTGGAGGATGCTGTTCGGGACTGGCATGCCGCACTGACCAAGGGGATGTCTGCGGCTGTTTAGTAGGTCAATGCTTGACTAATGCGGATTGTGCTGTCGGTGAGACCTGTGGGGGGTTCCCAAATCCGTTTCGTGATGGGTGTGAGTATGACTGCAATTAATGCCAGCAATGCCTGAGCAGGAAGAAACGGGAGGCGTCCCAACGATGCCAGCCGACGACGTGAGGCGATCCGATGTGGAACGCCTCTGAATATCTGAACACCAGACATCGTGGGCAGTTTGCCCTGGAGCATGCCCTGTTCGTGACCGTCGTGGCGGCGGCCTTGATCATCCTGGGGGTGTACGTGCGACGCTCGATTAACGCCAATCTCAAGACCCTTGAAGAAGACATCAATGTGGCGACAGCCCCTAGGCCAACGCTGGATTGTAGCGAGTACGGTGGGACGCTTGGACGCGATGGGGTGACGTTCTTCTGTTGGATTCCAGGAAACGCCTGCCCTGAGAACTGGAGTCCCTACGCCAACTGGAGTACGACGGAGGCGACGACGTGTACGTATCGAGGTAGTTATAGTGGTTGCGAGGCGCGCTCGTGTACGACTAGCTCGCACACCCGGCAGAACCGTGGCAGGGAGACATGTCACGTGACTTATTGTGTTTGTGCCGGTAGTGACTGTTGTGCCTGTACGGCGACGCGTACCTGTAGGGCGAACATTCTGGAGATCGGATGCATCAGCTGACGGGAAACGGGTACGCGGTACCTGGTACCGTGAGGGGGGCGTCCACCTGAAAAGGACCGGGGGAAATGGAAGGCGTTCCACATATGCCAGCCCGCGACGCGTGAGGCGATCCTCTGTGGAACGCCTCTGCTCTGTCCACGCGCGTGATGGTTGAAGCCATTGCGTGGCGGTACGCCACCCTCATTGGCCTCGCCTCAACGTTCTACCTCTTCTACAACCTCCATCCCTATTACCAAACCGACCAGTTTGCCTTTGCGCGAGTCGTCTCCACCTACGTCTATTTCGCGTACCTGATCGTCGGGCTTCCCCTCTATGCGATCCCGCTGATACGAAACCCGCGCAGTCGATTTGCCTATCGCTCAAAGACCCTCATCTACATGGTCCTGGTCAGGCGCCTGGGTCGGGTCCTCTTCAGGATCAGGCCCCCGCGGTGGTTTTTAGGAAGCCTCCGATGCCGCGTCGCGTTGTTGAGCCTTATCGTGAAGGGCTACTACCTGCCGGTCATGATCATGTTTCTCGGCTCGCATCTTCAGGGCCTGGCTCATGCCCTCCACACCACCGTGATGGCACAAGATGCGCACAGCCTGTGGATGGATGGCTACTACGAGCTGATCTTTCACGCGTTGTTTGCGCTCGACACCAGCATCTTCACGGTAGGCTATGCGCTCGAATCCAACCGGCTTGGCAGCCGCATCAAGTCGGTTGAGCCGACCCTGTTTGGCTGGGCGGTGACACTGGCCTGCTACCCCCCGTTTCAGTCCGTGACCTCCCTCTTCCTGCCATCCCACCCCGCCGCCCACCCCTGGGTGACGAACCCAGCGCTCCTTGATGTCCTTCGGGTGATGCGGTTAGGGTTCTATGGGATCTTTGTGTGGGCCTCGGTGGCCTTGGGCTTTAAAGCCAGCAATCTCACCAACCGCGGGATTGTCCACTGGGGCCCGTATCGATGGTCAAGGCATCCAGCCTATGCCGCGAAGCTGTTGGCATTCTGGTGCGAGGAGCTACCCCATCTGACGGTCCAAGGGGCCCTCTCGTTAATCGGGTGGAATCTGATCTACGTGTTTCGCGCGCTCACTGAAGAGCGACACCTGTTGAAAGACCCTGACTATCACGCCTACTGCAAGCGCGTGCGGTGTCGGTTCATTCCCGGCCTGATGTAGTCGATAGTCCATCGTCGATAGTCCATAGAACATAGAAATGACCAAATCCCAATGACCAAATAATCACCAATAGACCAATACACCAATCACCAAACGGTTTGGTGATTCGGTCATTGGTGATTGGAGCTTATTTGGGATTTGCCCGCCCCGGCTCTGGTGAAAGGCGGGCCGGGGGGATTTGGTGCTTGGTGCTTCGCTATGGACTATGGTCTATGGACGATGGACTAAACCATGAGCCCAAGCAGAAACGAGCTGTCTACGCTCCTCAACGTCACGCGCAACATCGTGCTTGCCGACCGAGTGCAGATTGCCACTTCCTGGTGGGCTCGCCTCAAAGGTCTCCTGGGGAAAGCGCACTTGGAGCCAGGGGAGGCCCTCATCATCCCACGCTGCAACGCCATCCACACGATGGGGATGCGGTTTGCCATCGATGTCCTCTTCCTGAAGCAGGATCAGATCATCAAGATTGCGCCCCACACACGACCAGGACGGCTGGTCTTTGCCGTGGGCGCGGATTGCGTGATTGAGCTTCCGGCTGGGGCTGTCGCGAACAGTCACACCAAGCAGCAGGATGTGGTGCTGCAAGAGGCCTTGACAACAACTTGAAGGGTCAAGTACACTTGAGGTACCGGGCTAGTGGGACAGAGGCCTACGAGAAATCCGCCACAGAGCGTGGCGGATCCGCCAAGGATTTTTCAGCCGGAGGCTGATCAGCCTTTGGCTGAGGCGGAGGCAAACCCATCCCGCTTCGAGCGGGACCCCGCCGAGAGGCGGTGGCGGTAACGTGGGGGCGCAAAGCTTCGGGCCCCGCACTCATTTGCGTGCAAATTAGTGCGGGGGAGCCGAGCTGCCGAAAGGGAGTTCGGCTTTTTTTGTCCATCAAACTAAGTTGATATCAAATGAATAATTTTATGTTGTTAAAAAACAATGGTCTCAGATCATCATCTCAGAGGAAACGCGCTTCGTTACAGCATGGACAGATCGTTGTGGAGTATTTCCTGTTGTTTGCGTGCGTGGTACTGTTGACGGTGGTCGGCATGACGAGCTTTGACGATGACCTCAAGACGAACCTGCAAGGATTCTTCACCACGGCAGCCACGAAGATGGGGATGAGCGACGGTGGTTGCTTTCTCGCTGGGACACGGATTGCAACCGAGGAGGGCCTCGTGCCCATTGAGGAGATCAAGCCAGGCATGCGGGTGTGGTCACAGCGGTCCCATGGAGCACTCGGCCTGGCCCCAGTCGTCGAAACCTTCACCCGCCAGGTGGATGGCTACCTTCGCATCGACTTGGCTGATGACCGAGTGTTGCACGTCACCGCGGAACACCCCATCTGGGATGCCGGAGGGGGCAGGTATCGAACGGCAGGGACATTCCGGGTGGGTGAACGCCTGTGGCAACAAGCGTGGGTCGAAGAGACACGATCCCCGCTGCTTGCTCAGCGCCTGTTCGAACGGCTCGCTTCCTTCACGCACAGGCTGCAACCGTTTCAGTCTCACATCGCACTCCTCTTGGATGCCGATGATGCGCAAGCTCTGGAGCAAGAGGATGGGTCAGGAGTCATCCAGATCCGCGCGGTTGTGCCGATCTCGGGGTCTGTGCGGGTGTTCAACCTCACCGTCGGGGGAACCCACAACTACTTTGCGGAAGGCGTCTTGGTCCATAACAAGACCGTCCTCTCGAGCAGTGGCTCATCAAGCAGTTCGTCATCGAGCAGCAGTAGCAGCTCTTCCAGCAGCTCTTCGAGCAGTAGTAGTTCGTCATCGAGCAGCAGTAGCAGCGGGGGCGTGTCGTGCGGTGATAGTGTCTGTGATGCAGGGGCTGGCGAGACCTGCTCCGGCTGCCCTGGAGACTGCGGGACGTGTCCTGCGTCATGTGGCGATGGCGCCTGTGATGCCAGCATCGGTGAGGATTGTTCCACCTGTCAGGCAGACTGTGGAATGTGCCCCCCACCCCA
>CAYJTP010000041.1:14395-14553 GCA_964373175.1 uncultured Planctomycetales bacterium | reverse complement strand
GAGCCACGCCCCGATGTCGAAATTAGTTACCGTCAGCCAACTACGAACCAACTCACAAACACCGCCCGTCCATCACGGCGAATCCGCCAAGCTTTGTGGCGGAGAGCCACGCCCCGATGTCGAAATTAGTTACCGTCAGCCAACTACGAACCAACTCA
>CAYJTP010000041.1:0-14295 GCA_964373175.1 uncultured Planctomycetales bacterium | reverse complement strand
GTCCATCACGGCGAATCCGCCAAGCTTTGTGGCGGAGAGCCACGCCCCGATGTCGCCTCGGTTGGGATCGATGATCATCAATGCCTCAATGAGTGGGTGGCTTCAGAGGATCGTTGACTCAACGAGGAGGGGTGCCAATTTCCTCAGCACTTCAGCAATGGTGTCTGCTGGCACCGTGCAGCAAAACCGAGCTCTCCTGGCCTTCCAATCCAGACTCTTAACTTGGTCGACCAAGACAACCCCTCGCACCTCTAAGCCTTCTGGAATTGCGACCTCAAACGGGTATCCTTTGACTTGAGTCGTGATCGGACACACCAGAGCGAGTCCAACTTTCTTGTTGTAGAGTGCTGGAGACAGAATCAAGGCGGGTCGGTGGCCCGCCTGCTCATGCCCGACGTGAGGAGTGAATGTCAGCCACACAATATCGCCACGCTTGGGACAGTACGAGTCAGCCATCACCACACTTCTTGACCAACCCGTCCTCCCCAGTCAAGTGCCGCGTGACGATTGCGCTTGGTCACCCCTCTGAGCAACTGGGCCAAGGCGTAGTGTTGCTGCCGTCGTGGCTTCACGACGATCTTGCCGGCCACAAGCGCCACGTCCACGATTGAGCCTTGGTGGAGACGGATATCCTTTGCCACCGACCGAGGAATCCGCACGGCCAGACTATTGCCCCACTTTTGGATCGTCGTATTCATGTTGGCCTCCCCATGTGACGTATCTACAATGAGTATACGTCTTCTTGCAACGCATGTCAACCACTCTCGTGACTCGCTGTGTCCCGAACCAAGCGTCCGCCACTAAATCGCCAGCGGACGCCCGCCGAAGTTCTAGTGGCGGGCGCTCTACCCCCGCCACACTGCCTGGCGGGTCCGCCAAGATTTGTGGCGGAAAACTGCCCGCCCCCCGGCCCGAACTAAAAAGATGTGTCATGTGCAATGTGTCATGTTGAATGGGCCTCTTCTTCTGAGCTTCATTTCCATGACACATTACACTTTCCACATTACACATACCGATGTTTCCCACGACTCAGTTGGGCGATGAGTTTTGCGAAGTAGTCGACCTCGATGTTGACCAGGTCTCCAACCCGACGAACACCGAGGGTCGTGTTGCGGATGGTCTCAGGGATTAAGAACACCGAGAAGGTGTCCACGGAGAGTCGAGCGTCTACCGTGAGGCTGACCCCGTCGACCGCAATGGGTCCTTTAGGGACCAGAAAGTTTCTGAGCTCTCGGCCAATGCGAATGCTCACGGCCACCTCACCGGATGCCCGCTTGCAATGAGTCACTTTCCCCACCCCATCGACATGACCCAACACCAGGTGCCCATTCACCCGGTCGCTGAGCGAGAGACTGCGCTCCACGTTCACACGGGCTCCTGCCGAGAGCTTCCCAAGATTCGTGAGGCGTCCCGTCTCTGGGATCATCTCAAAGGTGAGTTCCCCTCGATGAATCCGCACGGCAGTCAGGCACACCCCGTTAATCGCCACACTCTCCCCTGGGAAGACGCACGGAGCCGTGTGAGGCATATGAATCCGCAGGCGAGTGAGGCCAGTCTTGCGCTCAACCGCCGCAACGGTGCCCAATTCTTGCACAATCCCCGTGAACATCAGCGTGAACCCCGTACCACCCCGCCATCGGCGGGGTGGCCTCGAGGGAGAACCCTTCGGGTTCTGTACCACTTCCTCCCTCCTTTCGCAGACGGGGCTTCCGTGGCACGGGGTGAATAGGCGACGCCGGCTTCGACCATCAGATCGTCACCGAGCCGTCGAATCGTGATCCCTGTCAACCGAACCGCCTGACGTAATCGAGCAACCCCTTCGCCGCCGACCGCTGGGGGGCTCCTGCGCCCTCCCAGGATGATGGGCGCGATGCACCACACCAATCGATCCACCAGGCGTTCCTGGAAGGCGCTGGCGAGAACCTCCCCACCCCCTTCAATGAGGACTGACGTGATCTGAAAACGCTGCGCGAGGTTGCGAAACAACTGTTTCAATGGCACGCGCCCCTGCGGGGTCGGGGGGAAGACCAGGACGCGGATTCCTCGCTGTTCAAACCTGGCTCGCTTGCGCACAGCACGTTCGGTGGTCGCCATAATCGTCGGAGCGGGTGATGCCGACGACACGCAGCGGCTCGACAAGGGCGTACGCAGACGGCTGTCCACGATGACCTTGATCGGTCGACCCGCCTGAACGGGCCGCGCGCCGTTTCGAGCCGACAGCAACGGATCATCCTGCAACACGGTCTTGACCCCGACCACGATGGCATCGACGTGACGGCGTAAACGGTGCACCGCGTGGCGGGACTTCGTTGAGGAAATCCACCGGGACTCACCTGTCCGCGTGGCAATCTTCCCGTCAAGGCTCTGGGCAACTTTGGCAATGACCCACGGCATCTTGGTCACCACCCATTTGGCAAATGGCGCGTTGAGCCGCTTCGCCTCCTCCTTCAAGACGCCGGTGTCAACCTGGATCCCGGCCCGACGAAGACAGGCAATCCCCCGACCGTTGGTGAGCGGATTCGGATCGTTCATCGCAATGACCACCCGTTTGACTCCTGCAGCGATGAGCGCGTCACAACATGGCGGGGTGCGACCGACATGGTTGCACGGTTCCAACGTCACATACATCGTCGAGCCGTGAGCCCGGATGCCGGCTTGCTTCAACGCCTCGATCTCCGCATGAGGCAAGCCTGCCCGGCGGTGATAGCCGGTGGCGATGACGCGACCGCGTTTGACCAACACCGCCCCGACCGCGGGATTGGGAGACGTCTGTCCCATGCCGCGTCGAGCGGCTTGCAGGGCTAGGCGCATGTAAGCCTCGTGATGTTCTTCGGTGCTCGTTTGCCGGTTTTGCCTGTTAAGCCGGTTAGCCGGTTGAAAAAGTTTAACGGGCCGAACAGGCCAATCACCGCCTTTCCGCCTTTGGCGGAATCCGCCAGAGGCGTGATCGGCGTGGCGGGCCAACGGGCTTAACGGTTTTGTTTCCATTGCTTCAAAGCCTCCACCAGCGCATACGGGACCGTCGCCGATCCAATCGGACCGCCCTCTCTCGATAACCCATGGTAGTCGCTCCCCCCCGTCTTCAATAATCCCAACCGATCGGCGATGCCTTCGTAGCGCTGGATGACGTCCGGGGTGTGGCTGGAATGGTAGACCTCAAGCCCGATGAGTCCGTCCTGACAAAACCGCTCAATCAACGTATCGTCCTTGAGATACACCGGATGAGCCAACACCGGAATCCCGCCGGCTTGACGGATGGCGGCAATCGCTTCTTTGGGACTGAGGGGGGAACCGGCCACATAGGCCGGGCCATTGGTCCCGATGTAGCGGTCAAAGGCTTCCCGGATCGTCGTGATGTGGCCTCGGCGAACCAACGCCTGAGCGACGTGGGGTCGTCCCACAGCCCCGGGTCCTGCTTCCGCCAAGACATCCTCCATGGTGATCGCCAGCCCCAGCTGCTGCAAGCGGCCCACCATCTCGCCCAGGCGCTGAATCCGTCGGGTCCGCTGGTCTGCTAAGAGGCGTTGGAGGGAGGCGTTGTCCAGGTCCAGATAGAACCCCAGGACGTGCACTTCCCGACTGTCCCACGAGGCCGACATCTCCACTCCCGGAATCAGCTCAAGACCGGACTCTCGAGCGGGCTGAACCGCTTCCTGATAGCCATCCAGAATATCGTGATCGGTAATCGCAATCGCGCACAGGCCGGCATGCTTCGCCAACTCGACAATCCGCCGGGGGCTCTCCGTCCCGTCAGAATAGGACGTATGCAGATGGAGGTCAGCGAGGCTCACCCCCACAGCAATCTGCGATGACGTCATGATGTGATGGACCCGTGGTTGTCCCACTGGTTGCGACATGCGCTACAACAAGACGAAACACACATGATTGGTGTGGGGGCTCATAGTTGAACGACCTTCCTCACGAGGATCGGGATGGACTGGTCGTCTAGGGACCTGCGGGGTGTCCGGGCCCGCCTGCCTCGTGTGGCTCGGGGCGGTGGGTTTTGTGGATCGCATCCAAAATGCCATTGACGAATTTACTCGATTCGTCGTCCCCAAACCGTTTGGCCAACTCGACCGCTTCGTTGAGACAGACCTTCGGCGGCACGTCTTCCAGGTAGAGGAGTTCATACGCCCCAAGCCGCAGGATATTGCGATCCACCACCGCCATGCGGGGGATGTCCCAGTTGTTGGCGTGGGACGCGATGAGCCGATCGATGTCCTCAAGATGATCCGTCGTGCCCTCCACCAAGCGACTCGCAAACGTTTTCACCTCAGGCGGCACGATGTGATGACTCCAAAACTCTTCGAGCACGTGCTGGGCGTCGGTGTGGGTCAAATCCACTTGATAGAGGAGTTGCAGGGCATACTCACGCGCCTTCGTCCGCTTGCGCATCACTCGGCGAGGACCTGATGGGTCTGGGCGCGTGGCTTCTTCGCCTGCGCCCGCGCGGCCACGGGCAGGCTTCGCAGGAGCTCAACCATCGCCAGGGCTGCGAGGGCCGCCTCACTGCCTCGATTGCCGACTCGGCCGCCGGCCCGGGCTTTCGCCTGCGCGACGGAGTCGGCCACGATCACCCCAAATGTCACCGGGATCCCGGTACTGACCGACACCTGGGTTAATCCTTGAGCCACCGCATGGCCAATGGCCGTGTACTGGGGGGTTTCACCCTTGATGACGCAGCCCAGGGCCACGATCGCGTCCGGCTTCAGGGAGCTCGCAATGCGCACGGCAGCCACCGGAAGCTCAAACGCCCCGGACACCCAGAAGGTGCGAATTGTTTCCTGCGGAACGCCGTGTCTCGTGAGTGTCTGGATCGCTCCCGACACCAGCGCCTGCGTGACCGACTCGTGAAACTGCGAAGCCACGAGGACCACCTGCGCCCCGCCAATCGGCGGGGCAGGCAGGCGCCCGGGCCAGTTACGATCGTTCCCCATTCATCCCACCACCTGTCTATCCGCCGAAGGCGGATCAATCGATGAGTCCACATGGGAGCGGCCCTCCGGGCCGCAGACAGGCGGGGGGATCAACCAATGCCCGAGCTTCTCGCGTTTGACCGCAAGGTAGTGCGCGTTTTCAGGGTGGGGAGGGATTTCGATCGGGAGGCGTTCAAGCACCCGCAGGCCATACCCCTCGAGCCCCACGATCTTTCGCGGATTATTCGTCAACAACAAGAGGTCCTTCAAGCCTAAATCCACGAGGATCTGGGCCCCGATCCCGTAATCACGAAGATCCGGCTCGAACCCAAGGGCGCGATTGGCCTCGACGGTATCGAGGCCTTGATCCTGCAGGGCGTAGGCCTTGAGTTTGTTCGCCAAGCCGATCCCGCGACCTTCTTGATTGATGTAGAGGATCACGCCGCGCCCCGCCTGCGCGATCCGTTCCATGGCCCGACACAATTGGGGTCCACAGTCGCATCGCAGGCTGTGAAAGACATCGCCCGTGAGGCACTGGGAGTGGACCCGGACCATCACCGGCTCCCCGTCATCCACCCGGCCTTTCACGAGCGCGACATGCTGCCGGTCATCAATCTTCGTGTCATAGAGGACGAGCTGGAACTCGCCAAACTCGGTGGGCAACCTCGTCGTGACCAGACGTCGGACCAACTTCTCAAACCGACGCCGGTACTCAATGAGGCTGGCGATCGTGCAAATCTTCAAGCCGTGGCGCCTGGCAAACTCAAACAGCTGGGGGGTGCGCGCCATTGTCCCATCGTCGCTCATGATCTCGCAGATGACCCCCGCGGGGGAGACCCCAGCGAGCTTCGCCAGATCTGCCGCCGCCTCAGTATGCCCAGCCCGCCGCAAGACCCCGCCCTCCTTCGCGCGCAGGGGAAAGACATGTCCGGGGCGGATCAACTGCTCGGGCTGTGTGTGTGGATTGATGAGGACCTGGATCGTGTGGGCTCGGTCGTGGGCAGAAATGCCCGTGGTAATCCCTTCTTTGGCGTCGACCGAGATCGTCCAGGCCGTCTTCATCGGATCCTGGCTGGGATTCACCATCGGATGCAGCCCGAGAGCGTCCAAGTGCCGCCCCTCCATCGGCACACAGACGATCCCTCGTCCAAACTTGGTCATGAAGTTGACGTGGTCGGGCGTGACAAAGGTCGCCGCCATGACGAGATCGCCTTCGTTCTCGCGATCACCGTCATCGACGACAATGACCAGGCGGCCTTCGCGGATTTCCTCAAGCACCTCTGGGATCGGATGGAAGACGGGCTCGTCCATGGTAACTGTTCAGTATAGGCATTTTACCGGAAGGGGTCAAGCACCGTCTGGGAATGTGGCGCGAATCCTGCGTCAACCGCTTCTTGCAAAACAAGTTGCAACCACGTAGGATAGCTGCCATGTCTCAGGACATCTCACAGCAGGAACTGACCAAGATCAAGCGGCAGTTGGAGATCCTCTATGAGATCTCCAACGCCATGCGCACGACGCTTGCGCTGGATGAAATCCTCTACGTCATCCTCACGGCGGTCACCGCCCACGCGGGGCTGGGGTTCAACCGGGCGATGCTGTTCCTGGTGCATGAGTCTAGCCGGCAACTCGAAGGCGCCATGGGCATTGGGCCCGAATCCGGTGAGGAGGCCCAGGCGATCTGGCGGGCGCTTGACCCAGCGAAAACCTCTCTCGATGATCTCATTGCTGCCTATCGCAGCTTCCGGCCCGCCTACCCCGAGCACAGCGAGGCGGGCAGGCATAACCCCTCCTCCGAACTCGATCAGGTGGTCCGTTCACTCCGCCTGCCCCTCTCGGAAGACGCTGGGGTGATCGCGTTGACCGCCTTGGAGGGAATGCCGTTTGAAATCCTCACGGATGAGGCGCGAGGGCAACTCCTCAACCAACCACTGCTTGAGCAGTTGATGCTGGACCGGTTTGTGGCCGTCCCCCTGAAAGCCCGTGATCGGGTCGTCGGGGTCTTGGTCGCAGACAACCGGTTTACCGGCAAACCCATCACCAAAGAAGAGGTGCGGTTGCTGATGATGTTTGCCAATCAGGCGGGCCTGGCGATTGAAAACTCCCAGCTCTATGAGCAGACCTTGCTGGCCGCCAAAACCGATTCGCTCACCAAACTCTGGAACCACGGGACGTTCCAACAGCTGCTGGCAGATGAACTCTCCCGTACCCAGCAAGCGTCCAAAGAACTCGTCTTAGCGATGCTGGATCTCGATAACTTCAAACGCTACAACGATACGTGGGGGCACCAAACCGGCGATCGGCTCCTCGTGCGGGTGGCCCGGGTCTTGCGGGAGGTCGCCAGAAGCAGCGACCACGTGGCGCGCTACGGCGGGGAGGAATTTGCGATCGTCTTCCCCAATACCCCGCTGGCGGAAGCCCAGCAGGCGTGTGAACGCATCAGGACGCGCCTGGCCCAAGAGGTCTTGCAGGAACCAAACGCCAATGGCATGACCATCAGCATCGGCCTTGCCGGATTCCCGCACCATGGCACGACGAAAGAGCAGCTCATCCACGCCGCCGATATGGCGCTCCTTGCCGCGAAGCGCTCCGGAAAAAACCAGACCCGCCTGGCTTCTGCTTAGACACCACGCCTGTGTCATGTTCAAAGTGTCATGTGTAATGGAACCATTACACATTTCACATTACACATCCAACAGCAACAGCGAATAACGCAGGGATTAGGCGGCAACGGCGCTGGCTTGCGCCGGCGCCTCAGCAGGCGGAGGGGCTGCGGGGGCTCGTTTGGAGCGGGCTCGCCCCGCCTCATTCCTATCTATCGACGGAAGTGGCTTATGCCAGCCGATTCGGAGCTACCCTGTCACCGTGGCTAAGGCAGGACGTCGTTGGGAATGGGGCGGGGTAAACTTGACGGAGACGATCTTGGAAATGCCGGCTTGTTCCATGGTGACCCCGTAGAGGCAATCGGCTTTGGTGATGGTCTTCTTGTTGTGGGTAATCAGGATGAACTGCGACAGGCTCAGGAACTCTTCCAAGACCTTGGTAAAGCGATCGATGTTCGCCTCATCAAGTGGGGCATCGATCTCATCCAGGATGCAGAACGGCGAGGGATGGACTTTAAACAGTGCAAAGAGCAGGGCGGTGGCGATGAGGGCCCTCTCCCCTCCGGAGAGCAAGCTGATGCTCTGCGGCCGTTTGCCCGGTGGACGCGCCATAATCTCGATGCCCGATTCTAGCACGTCGTCCGGATCCAGCAGGATCACGTCGGCCTGCCCTCCCTGAAACAGTTGGGTAAAGTAGCGCTGGAATTCCTGCTGGATCTTCGCGAACGTCTCGCGAAATTGGCTTCGCGCCAGACGGTTGATCTGATGGATCGAATCGCGGAGGTCTTCTCGCGCTTTCAGGAGATCCTGCTGCTGGGTCGTGAGAAATTCCAGGCGCTGTTTCAGCTCATCATACTCCTCAACGGATCCCAGGCTCACCGGCCCCATCCCCTCCAACTTCGTCTTCAGGCGGTTGATCTGTTCCATCAGGGTCTGACGGGCTTCGTCCGTCAAGGGTGTGTCAGGCGGAGGCTCAGCGGCGAGCTGCGCTTCATCGATGTGATAGACCTCGTGAAGACGCTCCAGGATCCGGGTGCGACGAAATGACCGCTCAGCCAACTGGCTTTCTTGCTCCTGGAGCCGACGCGTCAGCGCCAGTAACTCCTGCTCGACAGCCAGCAGATGGGGCAACGCCTGATCGCGCGATCGCTCCTGTTCCTGAAGGGTCGGCGCGACCGCGTCCACCTCCTGCTGGACTTGCCTGTGTTGCTCGGTGAGACTCGTGATGTGGGTCTGATGCGTTTCCACTTGTGCCAAGAAGTCTGACAGTTTTCCCGCAAGCTCCTGAGCCTCGGTGTGCTTGCGCTGAAGCTGAGCGGTTGTCTGACGCTGTTGTGCCTGCAGGTCTTCGATCCGGACCTGAAATTCTCCTTGTCGCTCCGTCAGCGAACGGATCGACGCCTCCAGGTGGGCGATGGTCACAAGCCCCTGCTGCTTGCGTTGGGTGGTCTGTGTGGACTGTGCCTGCGCGTCCTTGAGCGATCGCTCAAGCTCGCGATGACGCGCTTCAGCCTCAGCGACGGCGGCGTGGGCCTCATCCTGCGCCTCGGCCTGCTCACGCTGCTGGCTTGAGAGATCCTCCTGATCAAGCTCCAGGGTCTTGTGTTCTTCCTCAAACCGTTTGATCTCATGCTTCGTGACACCCAGTTGCGCATCGACCTTGCTGAGGCTTGGCGCCAACTGCTCCGCGTGATGTCGAGCCGATTCCTCTTGAGCCGCGCACGAGTGCCACTGGGACTCCGCCTGCTGACAGGCCGCCTGGAGCGAGGCCAGCTCGCGTTCGAGTGTGGCGAGCTCTTCACGCGTGCGCTCCCATCGCTGCCTGCGCCCGACCCGATTCGGCGTCCCGCTGCGAGTGCCCACCAACTGCCAGCTTTGGCGATCCCACCGGTCCCCGGCTCGGCTGACCCAGCAGTCGTCGGGGAGTGCCGGCTCACGCCACAGCCGGCTGATCTCATCCACGACCCCCCACGACCCCAGTAACCACTCAACCAGCCGGCGATACGAAGGATCACAGCGAACGAACTGGCTCAAGGAGCCCACAATCCCTTCCCGCGCTGGAAGGGTGAGTGAATTCAAGACCCGCGGACAATCCGAGAGTACGACAAACTGGGCTCCCTCCACCCCGTGACAGGCCAAGAGCTCCTGGCATCGCTGCAGCGCATGGCGATCCTCAACGACAATGGCCGCCGTTAAGGGACCGAGCGCGGCCTCGAGAGCCTGCTCATAGCCGGGTTTGGCATCCAGCAGGTCTGCCAACAATCCGCGCACGCCTTTCGGGGGATCGGTCAAGACCGTCTTGACCGCATCAGGGAATCCCTCATACCGTCGCCACACCTCCTCAAGCAATTGGACCTTGCCCTGGAGGCTGAATACCTGCTCACGGAGTTGGTTCACACGGCCCATCAACTCATGATGCGCGTTCTGCGCTTGGCTGGTGGCGTGTTTGGTGGAGGTGAGTTGGCGTTGGATCGCCTCCGCTTGCTCGGCGAGCGCCGCCCGTTCCTGCTCCAACTGCTGGTGCCGCTCACGAGCGGCCTGTAGCCGCTGTTCCACCGTCCCGCGCTGGTCACGGATTCGCACGAGCTGTCCCGCAATCGTCTGCGCTCGCAGGCTGACGTCTGCCAGGGCGTTTCGCTGGCGAGAGGCCTCTGACGCGACCTCAAACAGATGACCTTTGAGGGCTTCGAGGGTGCTGAGGAATTCCGTGAGGCGTTGATCAAGCGTGCCCAGTTCTTCAGCCAGGCGCTGGCGTTGTCCCTCCAAGTCATGGTGCTGCGCGTCGAGCGTGGTCCGTTGTTCGGTGAGCCGCGCGAGCTGCTCGGTGAGCTGCGTGGCCCGTTCCTCAAGCTGAGCGGTCTCCTGCGCGAGGCGCTGACGCTGCTGGGTGAGCTCGTCAATCCACCGGCTCTTCAAGGTGTGCTGGCTCTCGTGTTGCTCAATCTGGCTGGTCACCTCCAAGAGCCGGGTCCGCAACCCTTGCATGGTGGCCTGGGTGTTGCTGATCGTGGCATTCCATGATTCGAGGGAGGTGAGGTGCTCTTGGCGCTGCTGCTCGAGGGTCTGCCGCTGGGCGGTGAGCGTGGCGAGGGCCTGCTGGAGGTCCTGATGGGGGCCTTCCCCCTTGCGCAACTCATCCACCGCCAGACGTACTTCCCACGCCCTCAGCTGCTCCCACTGCGTCTTGTACTGGCGGGCCTTGTTGGCTTGCCGTTCCAGCGCAGAGACCTGCCGTCGGACTTCCTGGATGATATCGGCAAGGCGGGTGAGATGCTGCTCGACTTCATCCAGCCGTCGTTGGGTCTCGTGTTTTTTCGACAGGTACTTGGCGACCCCACTGGCCTCCTCGAAGACGACGCGCCGTTCTTCAGGTTTGGAGGACAAGACCATATCGATATGGCCTTGCTCGATGATCGCGTAGGTACCTCCGCCAAGGCCCGTCCCCAGAAACAGCTCTTGGATATCCCTGAGTCGACAGGGCGCTTGGTTGATGAGGCATTCGCTCTCTCCTGAGCGGTAGACGCGTCTGGTAATCGTCACCTCGGTAAACGAGATGGGCAGCTTGCCGCTTTCGTTATCAATGGTCAGGCTGACCTCCGCCATCGACAGCGGGGCGTTCGTGTCAGTGCCGTTGAAGATGACGTCTTCCAGGCGGGGCGCCCGCACGTCGCGAGGGTTGTGCTCCCCCAACACCCAGCGGACCGCATCCACGAGATTGGTCTTGCCGGAGCCGTTGGGCCCGACGATGGCGGTCACGCCGGGTTCGAAGGTGATGGTGGTCTTAGTCGGGAAGGATTTGAAGCCGACGAGTTCGAGGCGCTTAACGCGCATACTTCAGTTTAGCCGGTTAAGCCGGTTGGCCAGTTAACGGACACGAACGGGCTCACGGACAAAACGGACATCAACGGGCTCAACGGAATCAGCCGACGATATCTTCGCCTCCGTCAACGCCAATCACGTTGCCGGTCACCCACTGCGTCTGGGAGTTGCTCAGGGCTGCAATAGCCCGCGCGACGTCCTCAGGGGTGGTAAGACGATGGTGGGGATTTTTCAATTTCGAAAATTCCATCATCTGTTCGTTGCCGGGGATCTTGCGCAGGGCCGGGGTGTCCGTGACGCCGGCGCGAATCGTGTTCGCGGTAATCCCATGGGGGGCCAGTTCCAGGGCCAGCTGGCGCATATGGGATTCTAACGCCGCTTTCGCCGCCGAGACGGCGCCGTAATTGGGCCACACGCGGCGTCCGCCAGAGCTCGTCATCGCAAAGATGCGGCTGCCGGAGCGAATCAGGTTGCGAGCGAAGAGGTCTTGGACCCAATAGACCAGGCTGTTGGCCATGACATCCAAGGTCATCTCCATTTGCTCGTGGGTGAGGGCGTCTTTTGGATCGTTCGTGATATAGGGCTTGAGCGTGCCAAACGCTAACGAGTGAAGGACGACACTGATGTGTCCCGGCGGGGTGCTCGTCTTGAGGGTGGAGTCGAGTTGATCGAGGACTTCCTTGCGCTTGTCGGGATCGGCGGCGTTCACATTGAAGAACAGCGCTTGTCGGCCGGATTGCTGGATGCGTTGGATGACCTGCTCGACGTTGGGGAGGGTCGCCTTGCGGTCAAGATGCACCCCGGCGATCTGAAAGCCGTGCGCAGCCAGCTCACACGCGGTGGCCGCCCCAAATCCGCTTGAGGCCCCGAGGATTAACGCCCACCGCTCACCCGATCCACTGCTCATGTGCGTCCGTGAATGCCTGGTAGCTTAACACCGCATGTGCAGGCGCGCAACGATTTTCTCGATAGGCCTCATCCCTGGGGTTTGTAGTCCACCGAGAGGCGAAACCGCACGTGCCGTACCCGCACCTCCTCGGGAAACGGGGGAAACGGCACCGTCGCCTTGAGCGCCGTCGTGGCGGCTTGGACAAACGCCTCGCCCTGGGGACTCGTCACTTCAGGGCTCTCCACGAGTCGGCCGTTTGGTGAAAGGAGAAACGAAAGCGTGACCGAGCCTGGTCCCAACGCAGCGGCTTGGAGCTGATGAATGAGTGCTGCGCGTAACAGGTCGCGCACCATCACCTGGTAACTCATGGGCAGCGAGCCGCCTTCCTCCTCGTTGAGCTGCTCGACCGGCTTGGGGGTTGAAAAATCTTTCACCTGTTCCCCGGTGGTCGACACAATCTGGGGGGTGAGGAAGACCACCAACTCCGTTTTCTTCTTGGTATCGGCGCGACTTCGAAAGGGGGCGCCAAACACCGGGATATCGCCCAGCAGGGGAACCTGGCTCTGGCTCTGCTCGGCCTTGGTGTCGATCAAGCCGCCGATGACGACGGTCGTTCCGCTTTTCACCAGCACATTCGTCTCGGCTTCCGTCGTCGAGACGATGGGGATGCGGTTGCTCTGGAATGTCTCGATCGAGGCGGTACTGACCTCCGGGCGGATCTTCAACTGGATGTGGCCATCCCGTTTGATGTTGGGGGTCACAAAGAGCTTCGTGCCCACATCCACAAACTCGATCTGGGGCGAACTCACCGTCGCCCCCGTCGCTGGGACCGTCGTGGTCACCGTGACGAACGCCTCTTTTTTCCCCACCAAGATCCTGGCTTCTTGATTGTTCGACACCATGACGCGCGGGTTCGAGATGGTCTCGACCTTGCCTAATTTCTTCAGGGCCTCGAGGATGATCTGCGCATTGCCTGGAGGCCCCGACAGAAGCTTCAAGGCCACGCCGGTCGCGGGGGTGCCGCTTGCGTCGACGATATCGCCCAGCAGGCGAAAGTTGCCTCGGAGTTTCGTATCGATCCCCCCAAATACCCGCTGCCAGTCAATGCCAAAACTCTGGTCGTCCGTCAGATCCACCTTGACGATCTTGGCCTCAATGAGCACTTCCCCTTCTCGCTCATCGAAGGCGCGGATGATGCGGTCGACTTTGTTCATCACATCGGCCAGGTCCGTGACGACGAGTTTGTTCGTCCTGGCGTCAAAACTGAACTGTCCCACCCCAGGCGTCAGGAACTCTTGGACCTTTTCCTTCAGCTTCTCCGCCTCGGCATAGTTGAGATTGTAGATGCGCGTCTCGGTCGGCCGATCCAGCTGGACGACGAAGCGCTGCATCTCATCCAGGTTACTGGGCAGGTCATTGAGGATCACGGTGTTGGAGGTTTCATCGACGACGACTTTCCCCAGGTTGGATTTGAGCTGATTCAGCACCGTCGCCACTTGATTGGCTTTGGCGAATTTGAGCTGGAGCACGCGGCTTTGCTTACGCTCTTGAAATCGCTCGCCGTAGAGCAACTCATAGTCTCGCGCGGTCATGACGTTCACCAGTTCCCCATGTCGCTCATAGGCCAGGTCATTGGCATCCACAATCCGCTCAAATGCCTCCCAGACATCGACCTCCTTGGCAAAGATGGTCACCCGCCCCGTCACGTTGCGCCCCGCGACGAAGTTGAGCCCGCTTTTCTGCGACAGGAGCTTGAGGACATCGAGGATATCCACCCCTTTGAGGTCGAGAGAAATTTTTTGCCCGGTCGTCAAGCCTGATTCAGGGCCGGCCGCAGGGGGCTGGGCGCACACGGGGGCGATCGCGACAGCGAGGACCGCTCCCATCAACAGGACACCCCGAATTGTCACCTTGATCATCGCAGCCTCCTTCAATGAGGACACAAGTTATGGAGCCCGTGAGGGCGACATAACTTGTCTGTCCGAATTTCCGCCAGAGGCGCCCGCCTGCCCAGCAGCATGAAGGGCGGGCAGGGATCCGCCTTTGGCGGAGAACCCCACACCCAGCG
>CAYJTP010000040.1:0-14603 GCA_964373175.1 uncultured Planctomycetales bacterium | reverse complement strand
CCCCTCAGCAATCCGCCACAATGCCGGCGGATTATTTTCCCCGCCAAAATCTCTGGCGGGTCAAATAAAAAAGCCACTGCCGCTTGGACAATGGCTCTTCACGACACCTTCGTTGTCCTCGAGCGGCAACCCAGCTACCCTGCCTCACACATCCGTCGCCAGCAGTCTGTTCCGGGAAAACTGACTACCAGCATCCTGCAGGGCCTGTGGCTTTCCGAACCTCGCTTACGCGAGGGGTGGCCTCTTCGCCGAGTCACTTCTACTATGCCACAGGCAGAAGCTCCTCGTCAAGCCTTTCTATAGCTTGCGGATAGTCCACAACCAGAAAGCACCAAATTCCAAATCCCAAATTCCAAACAAATTCCAATAACCAAGTTCCAAATTCCAAACGGTTTGGTGATTGGTGCTTGGTTATTGTTTGGTGATTGTCCGCCAGAGGCGGATCCGCCCCTCGCCTTAAACGAGAGGGCGGAGGATTTGGTGCTTGGTTATTTCGCGCCTTAGCGGCCAACCAGTGTCGAGATCTTGAAGATGGGCAGGAACAGCGCGATGACAATCGCCCCGATCACAATCCCCAGGATCGCAATGATCAACGGCTCGATCAGACTCGTCAAGCCGGTGACGGCCGCATCGACTTCGCTTTCATAGAAATCCGCAATCTTGGAGAGCATCCGTTCCATCTCCCCGGTCTTCTCGCCCACGGAAATCATGCGGGTGACCATGGGAGGAAAGACGCGACTCTGCGTCAGGGGATCCGCGATGTTCTCCCCTTCTTTGATGCTGGCGCGCGCCGAGAGGACCGCTTTCTCGATCACCTTATTCCCAGCGGTCTTCGCCACAATCTCCAGGGCCGTCAGAATGGGCACCCCGGAACGCACGAGCGTGGAGAGCGTCCTCGCAAATCGGGCGATGGCCACTTTTTGGAGGAGGACGCCGAAGATCGGCAGCTTCAGCTTGGTGCGATCAAACCACGCGCGACCGGGCTTCGTTGCGATATACATCCGAAACGCGGCGATGGCCCCGACGACCAAAATCACTTCCGCCACGAAATACATCCGCATGAAGTCGCTCAATCCCAACAGCATCTGCGTGGGGAGCGGCAGCTCTCCCCCCAACGAGTTGAAGATATCCCTGAACTTCGGGACCACCACAATGACCAGAAAGGTCGTGATGAGAAACGCCATGCACGACACCATCGCCGGGTAGAAGAGGCTGGACTGGACCTTGCGACGCAGGACGTCGATCTTCTCCAGGTAACTGGCGAGCCGATCCAGGATCTCGTCAAGTTGCCCTGAAGACTCACCGGCCCTGACCATGTTGACGAAGAACTCTGAAAAGATCCGAGGATGCTTGCTGAGACTTTCTGAGAAGCTTGCCCCGCTTTCAATGTCGCTCTTGATCCGGGCGAGGATTTGGCGAAACGTGCGATCCTCCATTTGTTCAGCGAGGATGTCGATCGCCCCCACGATTGGAATCCCACTCTCCACCATGGTCGCCAGCTGGCGGGAAAAGATCACCAACTGGATCATCTTCACGGAGGGATGACCCGCCTTGAGGACCGGACGGCGGGCCTGGCGCTCCTCGATGGAGAGCACGACAAAGTCCTGCTTCCACAGTTGTTCGATGAGCGCCTGCTGCGAGGCTGTTTCCAGAAAGCCGCTGTGGGTTTGGCCCACTTTATCTTTCACGACATAGGCAAACGTCGGCATCTTCCCCTCGCTATCGCTATAGAGTAACCAGTGACCAGAGACCAGTAACCAGAAACGCTGTCTGGTTTCCCCGGCCCGCCTTGTGCCCATGCCGGGGCGGGCTGGTGACCGGTTACGTTATCTATTCTTCCGCGGTCACTTGCAACACTTCCTCAAGCGTGGTCAGTCCTTGTATGGCTTTCCTGAGCCCATCCTCGTGCAACGGGACCATCCCCAAGTGCTCAATCGCATACCGCTTAATCTCCCAGGATTGCGCCTTGGACACGATCAGCTCCCGGACGTGCTCATCCAACACGCACACCTCAACGATGCCCATGCGCCCCCGGTAGCCGGTGCCGTTGCACGCCCGGCAACCTTTCGCCTGATAGAACGTCGCCCCCTTCACGGTGGCCGAGCCGACCCGTTTGAGCAGATCCGCTGGCGGATCAACCGGCTGGCGGCATTTCGGACAGAGCTTCCGAACCAATCGTTGCGCCTCAATGAGGGTGATGCTCGACGCGACCAAAAACGGTTCCACGCCCATGTCGACCAACCGGGTGACCGCGGAGGGGGCGTCGTTCGTGTGCAGGGTGGACAGGACTAGATGTCCGGTGAGGCTGGCTTTCATGGCGATATCCGCGGTTTCGAAGTCTCGAATCTCCCCGACCATCACCACATCAGGATTCTGGCGCAGGATCGATCGCAAGCCCGAGGCAAAGGTCAGGCCGATGTCGGGGTTGACCTGGACCTGCGTCACGCCTTCCAACTGATATTCCACCGGGTCCTCGATGGTGATGATGTTGCGTGTGAGGACGTTCAGCTCATTCAGGATCGAGTAGAGCGTCGTGGATTTCCCCGAGCCGGTGGGGCCGGTCACGAGGATCATCCCATGGGGTCGCTTCACCGCCTCCTTGAAGGCGGTCATCGAGTCGGGGAGAAACCCCAGGTGATCCAAGCCGATCGAGAGGTTGCTCCTATCGAGCACCCGCATCACGACTTTTCCGCCGTGGAGGATCGGGAGGATGGACACCCGGAAGTCGATCTCCCGGTCTTCCAGACGGACCTTGAACCGCCCATCCTGAGGCAGCCGCCATTCGGTGATGTCGAGGCCCGACATAATCTTCAGCCGTGTGAGGACGGTGCTCTGCACGCCCTTGGGCAGTTGGTGCGCTTCGGTGAGATATCCGTCAATCCGATAGCGGACCCGCAGCGCATCAGCGAGCGGCTCAAGATGGATGTCTGACGCACGCTTGCGCAGCGCCTCCACGATCATCAAATTGATCACCTTCACGACCGGCACATCGCTGGCCTCATCGGACAGCAGGAGCTGCACAGCGGAATCCACATTCTCCTCGTCCGGTTGGGATTCACCAAGCTGGGTGTCGTCTTCTGAGAGGGCGTCTGACACGCTCGTCTGGTCTGCGTAGATCTGCTCAATGGCCCGCCGGATTTCTTCCTCCCGGGCGAGGACGGGATTCACCGCATACGGCGTGAGGGTTTTGAGATCGTCAAACGCAAAGAGGTTGAGCGGGTCCGACATCGCGACGACGATCCGCTCGCCGAATTTCGAGAGGGGAATCATCGCGTACTTCTTGGCCACGCGCTCAGGGATCAGCTTCGCCACCGCCGGGTCGATGCGGTACTTGGCGAGCGAGATGGTGGGCAGGCCCAACTCCCTGGAGAGCACCTCAACGAGCTGCGCCTGACTGACTAACCCGCGCTCGACCAGCAGCCGGGCGAAGTTCTTGCTCCCCTGGGCCGCTTCTTCCTGGACACGCTTGAGCTTCTCCTGCGTGACCAGACCTTTTGCCGCGAGGGCTTCAGACAATCGACTCCTGAAGCTGCTCATCCCTCGACCCATTCGCCGATCGTGGTCCGGAAGATCTCGTCAAGGGTGGTGACATGGGTCGTGGCTTTCTCAATGGCGTGTTCTCGTAGCGTCTGCATCCCCGCCTTCCGAGCCGCCTCTTCGATCTCTCGCTCAGACGCCCGCCGCAAGATGAGCTCGCGGACCTCGGGCGTTAAGGACAAGACCTCCGCGATGACCTCCCGCCCTCGATAGCCGGATTGAAAACACGCGGAACATCCGCTCCCTCTCGCCAGCTCCGCCACCTCGCCCTTGGCGTCCACTAAGCCAAGTTTTTGCGCCACGCCTTTTGGGGGTCGATAGCGCTGCTTGCACCGGGGACAAATTCTCCGGACCAGCCGCTGACCGATCACGGCCATGAGACAGGAGTTGATGAGAAAGGGTTCAATGCCCATGTTGACGAGTCGGACCACCGTGGCGGCGGCGCTGTTGGTGTGGAGCGTGCTGAGGACCAGGTGACCCGTCAGCGCCGATTTGATCGCCATGTCAGCGGTCTCGGTGTCGCGGATCTCCCCGACCATGATGACGTCCGGATCTTGCCGGAGGATGGAACGCAACGCCCGGGCGAAGGTCAATCCGATATCGGCGCGAGTCGACACTTGATTGATGCCGCCCAGTTCGAACTCGACCGGGTCTTCGACGGTCACGAGGTTCTTCTCTGGCCGATCGATCGCCTTCAGCATCGCGTAGAGGGTGGTCGTTTTCCCAGACCCGGTGGGGCCCGTCGTCAGGATCATCCCGTGGGGTCGTTGGGCGCAGTGGTGGAGTTTGGCCAGATCGTCGGGGGCAAATCCCAGGTCATTCAGGTCCAGTTTAATCTGACCCTTGTCGAGGACCCGCAACACGACATTCTCTCCAAAACTCGACGGGAGAATGGACACCCGGAAATCAATCATCCGGTCCTCAACCGAAAAGGCGAAGTGACCGTCTTGGGGTAACCGGCGCTCCGCGATATCCAGTTCGGACATGATCTTGATGCGCGAGACGACCGCCTGATGCAACGGCTTCGGGGGCGCTTCACCCTCCTGGAGGAGGCCATCCACGCGATAGCGCACGCGCACCTTGGTTTCCATCGGCTCGATCAGGAGATCAGAGGCCCGAAGACGAACCGCTTTGGTGAGGAGGGCATTGGTCAACCGGACCACGGGGGGGTCTTGGGTGAGCTTCAGGAGCTGGGCCGTGTCGGTTTCCCCATTGGTGGTGGCTTTCTCGAGATTGACCGCTGCCTCGCTCTTCTGAACGATTTGCTTGAGGGTCTCTTCGACCCCTGTCCCGTAACAGAGCTCAAGAGCGTCTTGGATATCTTTGGGGGTCGTCAGGAGTGGATTGATCGTCAACCCGGTGAGGGTGGTCATCGTATCGAGGGCAAAGACATTCAAGGGATCCGCCATCGCCACCGTCAAGGTCTTGCCCATTCTGGCGATCGGGACCACTTGGTATTGGCGGGCGATCTCCCGCGGGATGAGCGTCTTGACGGTGGGATCGAACTTCATCCGATTCAAACTGATGGAGGGAATCCCCAGCCCCTGACTCACGGCCGACAACAGATCGAGTTCGTTGACAAAGCCGCGTTCGATGAGGATGCGCTGGAGGCTGCCCCCGTGCTCCCGTTGGATCTGCAAGGCCTCGTCAAGCTGCTCGGGCTTCAGGAGGTGGTGAGACACCAAGATCTCAACAATCCGTTCCTTCAGACTGGACATCCCTATACCTAACTCGAGTTCTGCGGTGACGACGGCGGACTTGCCTGGGCATTGCGCTTGTAATAGCGGTCGATCGCTTTCTGAATATCCGAGGGGGTGCTCACAAACGTCTGGATCACACAGTTCGTGAGCATCTCGATATCCTCAATCGCTTGAACGTTCGACGGATCGGCCATCGCCACCGTCAACGCATTCCCCATCCGATCGATCGGGATGAGGAAATACTGCCGCGCGACATGCTCGGGGATCAACTGGGTTATGCCGTCATCGATCTCGTAGTTATCCAGCGGCAGATACGGAAACCCGTATTGCGCGGTCAAGGCCAAGGCGACTTCTTCCTCGGTGACAAACCCCAGCTCAATGAGGATCTGTCCCAAGAGCCCCCCATGGGCCTGTTGATGGGCCAGGGCCTGCTCAAGTTCCTTCTGGGTGACTAATCCCCGTTCGACGAGGATGTCCCCGATGCGTTTGGTGATCGTCCGCTTCATCGTGGGTGTTAGCGATTGACAAGCCGCAAGAGATCGTCTGGATCACTCGATCGAGCGAGCGCCTCCTCCAGGGCGATGACCCGGTTGACATACAGGTCGTACAACGACTGGTTCATCGTCCGCATCCCTTCCTTCTGCCCGGTCTGGATAACGGAGTAGAGTTGATGGACCTTTTGTTCCCGGATGAGCGACCGCACGGCGTGGTTGGCAATCAGGACTTCGGACCCCAACACCCGGCCCCGCCCGCTGGCCTTTGGGATCAGTTGTTGCGAGAGCACCCCCAGGAGCTCCATGGAGAGCTGCACCCGGACCTGGTTTTGTTGGTGCGCGGGAAAGACATCGATGATCCGGTTCGCGGTTTGCACCGCATCCGAGGTGTGGAGGGTGGCCAGGACCAGATGGCCCGTCTCGGCAACCACAAGGGCGGTTTCGATCGTCTCCAGATCCCGCATCTCCCCAATGAGAATCACATCCGGGTCCTGTCGGAGGACATGCTTCAGGGCCTGGGCGAACGACTGGGTATCCGACCCCACCTCTCGCTGGCTGACCATGGATTTCTTGCTCGTGTGGACGTACTCGATCGGGTCCTCGATCGTGATGATATGCGACTTCTTGGTCGCGTTGATGTAATCAATCATCGCCGCCAGGGTCGTGGTTTTCCCTGAGCCGGTCGCCCCGGTCACCAGCACCAGGCCCTTGGGCTTATTGCACAAGTCGGTCACGATCTGGACCGGCAAGCCCAGATCGGAAAACCCCAGGATGCGAAACGGCAGCATCCGAATCGCGACGCCGACGTAGCCCTGTTGGACAAAGTAGTTGGCGCGAAACCGCGCCAGCCCCTCGAGGGAGAACGCGAAATCCAATTCCTTCCAGCGCTCAAACCGTTCGATTTTGTCCGGTGAGAGCAAACTATACGCCAGCTCCCGCACCTCATCCCCGGTCATCACCCCGTGGTCGGTGGGAACGAGTTGGTCATCGACACGCAGATGCGGCGGCAGGTTGGCCGTCAGGTGCAAGTCAGTCGCGCCCTGCTCAACGACCAGTCGCAGCAGGTGTTCCATCGTGGGCTTGGTCATCACGCTCATCCTCCGGGTCCTCCTCTGCTCAGGTTGTCCTTTCGCTAGCTGGTCACTGGATGAGGAGCCGCGGCGCGGATCGCCGAGGAGGCTTTCTCAATCAACTCCTCGGCGGTCACCCCATCGAGCGGATTCTCAGCGATGCCACCGATGACCGTCAGCCGATCCTGAGGGTCGGACGCCTCGGTAAAGGCAAAGGCCACCCGTCGCCGGATCTCTTCCGCAATCTCCAACGCCTGCCGCTTGCTGCGCTCTGGCAAGAGCACGGCCAATTCGTTGCCGGGGAACCGCCCGACACGGTCAATCTCCGTCACCGAATCCTGAACGAGCTTCGCCGCTTTCTTCAGCGCCCGTTCCGCTTCAGGCTCGCCGTGGCGCTGGCGGAACGCCACCAAGTCCTGAATCGCAAAGATCGCCAGGGCACAGGGCCGCTGATACATCACGGCCCGCTTGAGCTCCTCGGCCAACCGCTGTCGGATGTAGGACTCATTGTAGACGCCGGTGAGCTCATCACGGATGGCCAGCGCCTTGGTCTTGCGAAGCAGCAGTTCATTCTCCAGGGCGATGGCCGTTTGCTTCACAAAGACCGCGGTGAGCTCAACGAACTCTGAGGACCACGCGTAGTTGGGATGCCGATTGCCGATCCCTAACAGGCCCACCGTGCGGCGGCGGACCACGATCGGCTGGAGGATGAGATTGGGACGATCCAATTGCTCCCAGACGGTTTTCATCAGGGCAGCCGGCGGATGTTGTGAGTCGATGAGGGCCTGAGCCGAGTCAAAGGTCATGGCCTTGAGCTGGTTCAGGTCAATGCGATACGCGCGCTGCAGTGTGATCGCGAGGTCCTCCATCGGCTGCAGATACAGGAAACTAAACCCTTGATCATCGATCAACGCCAGCTTCTCGACGAGCAGATCCAACACGACGTTGAGTTCCGAGCCCTGGGTGATCATCTCCCCGATCTGGAGGAGTCCGGAGAGCATGACCACGCGTTTGTGGATCTCCAAGTTCAACTGCGTGGTGCGCTCACCAAACTGTTTCAACTCCGTCATGTTCTCCCGGATGCGGCTGGTCAGCTGATTCAGGGCAGACGTCAGGTCTCCCAGCTCATCATCCCGGTTCATAGACAGCGTGCGGTCAAATTTCCCTTCGGCCAGTTGTTTGGCCTCGTGGCTAATGGTGATGACGGGGGCGATGATCTTGACCACCAGATAAAAACTCCCCAATAACGCGATCACCACCGTGAGGCTGATGAGCGCAATCAACCACCAGGCTGCGCCAGTGGGGTTGGAGATCAAGGGAAACCAGCGATCCAGTTGGTAAAACTCTCTCACCATGGGAAACGCAAACCACGCGGCGACCAGGAACAACATCACCAAGGGCACAGCGGACATGAGGAGAAAGACCCACACGAGCTGCGATCGGATCCCGGTCGGGGCAAGCGCAAAACGACGCGCGCGGGGGGACGGTGGCTTAGGCATGGGATTTTCCTCCTCGTGAGTTAATGATGGTGTCCACAATCCGTTGCTCGAACTGTTCCGGGTTCTTCACGCCTTCTCCGGTGAGATGGAGCCGCTTCAGGACATTGACCATCGCGGCGAGGATGTGCGTCCGGGACAGCTTGACCCCAGCGGAAAAGAGGGCATCCTTGCCGATTTTATCCAGGAAATCCACCTGCTCGCGATTTAGCGAGGCAATGACCCGGTGAGACCGCTCGTGGAGGGGTAAGTGATTCTCGCGTTGTGTGTGCATGTGTGGTCCTGAAAAACAGAAAACGCCCTGCGAACAGGGCGTTGGGTTCTCGCTCTCCGTTTGGCAGCCCTGCTACCCCACACCCAGCGCGAACCTCTTTCGTATGACCAACACCGTCGCGTTCAGCGCATGCATTCCGCCATGATCACCGCGATGAATGCAACGCTGGGTGTGGGGCCAGAAGCTTTGCGCCCCATCCTCGCAGATGGTTGACCCCCCACACCCAGCGTTGGGTTCGCATCGTCTCGCGACTTCGAACGGGTGTGCGGATCCGCGTTGGCTCGTTACACCGCTCACACCGCTGGGTGTGGGGCCCCAGGTCTTGGGGTTGTTGCAAACGTCCCTTTAACTATACCACACGGGCGATGAAATCATCAAGGGGACTTCTAGGAAAGGTGTCAATGATCCTTTGAAACTTTGTCACTATGTCACTCATCCTGCTCTTTCGAAAAGCCGGGTTCGTTGGCCGGTTGGCCTGTTCGCCCGCCACGCCGATCACGCCTCTGGCGGATTCCGCCAAAGGCGGAAAGGCGGTGATTGGCCGGTTCGCGATTTCCGTCGGGCCTCAGAACCGGCAAACCGGCTCAACTGGCTCACGGGCTAACCACCAGGTGGTTTTCGACAAAGCAGTGAGGTGCTCTTAGAAGCGCGTTCCAAACCGGGCAATGCTTTGTAACAACCCCACGGCAAGCCACGTCGTGATCATCGCCGAGCCTCCATAGCTGACAAGGGGCAGTGGAACCCCCACCACCGGGACGACGCCCATCACCATGCCCACATTGATCACCGCTTGATATCCAATCCACGAGGCGAGGGCAACCGCCAGGAACCGTCCTCGGCGTTCCGAATTATGGAGGGCGATCGCGATCGCGCGCCACAGCAACAGGCCACAGAGCAGGATCACCAGCGACCCGCCAACGAACCCCCACTCTTCCCCGATGACGGAATAGAGGAAGTCGGCATGGCGTTCAGGCAGAAAATTGAGCTGGTTCTGCGTGCCGGCGAGCCACCCGCGCCCCAGCAACCGCCCGGATCCAATCGCAATCGTGGATTGGATGATCGTATACCCCAAACCCAAGGGATCGGCGTGGGGGTCGATGAAGGCGAGGAACCGCATCCGCTGATAGTCTCTCAGGAAATGCCAGGCCACTGGCATGAGCCCAAGAGCCCCTGCGGCCATCACCCCCAGATGTCGTCGGGACATGCCCGCCACCCAGATCGTCCCCAGCCACATTGCGGCGATGACTGAACTCGACCCCAAATCCGGTTGAAGGAAAATCATCAAGGCCGGGACCCCGGCCAGACCCGCTGAGACAAGCAGGCTCTTTACGGATGGTGGCGAGGGCTGATTCGCGAGGTAGCGGGCCAAGATGCAGGCGGTGGCGAGCTTCGCCAATTCCGAGGGTTGGAGGGTCAACCCAAAGACCGTGATCCATCTCGTGGCTCCCAACTTGACGGCTCCAGCCAGTTCGACCACCCCAAGCAATCCCAACACACTGAGATACAGGGCTGTGCTCGCATCGGTCCACCAGGTATAGGGGAGGGACGCGATCACGATACCCCCGATGATCCCAAGACCGATCCACGTCGCCTGCCGACTCAAGAGTTCAGGATTCAAGGTTGCCGCGGCACTTTTCAGCGCGACCAAGCTCACCAGGGAGAGCATCCCTGCTGAAGCGATCAGGAACAGATCCCATTGGGAGCGTTGAATGGACGGCATTAGCTTGCGTCCTGGCGTTTCGAAGAAGCCTCTAAGCCGTTGATGCTGTCATCCGTTTTGATCCCCGTCTCGGCCACATATTCACAAATCATTTTGCCGATGGACGCGGGAAGCTCCCCGCCCGAGCCGCCATGCTCGGCGACAATCGCCAGGGATACCGCAGGATTCTCCGCAGGACAAAAACCGATAAACCAGCCATGCGGGTGTCCTGGAATATGCGTCTGCGCCGTCCCGGTTTTGCCAGCGATCCGCACCTTGTCGCTCTGGGCTCTGATGCCGGTTCCTTCTGGATCGCGAATGACGCCGACCATCCCCTCATGCACGGCGGCAAGCTGCTGCTCAGTCCACCCCAGTGATACCGCATGCGGATGGCCGACCGGGTGTCCGCCCACGGTCTGAACGATCCACGGCTCGACCAGCCAGCCACGATTTGCAAATACGCTGACCATGATGGCGGCCTGGAGGGGGGTGATGAGAATCTCCCCCTGCCCCATGGCAAGAATGGCGATCTCGCCTTCACTGAACCGCCGGCCAAACGGAAGACGCCCCGTTCGCTCCCCAAGCGGCCAACCAGTTGGCTGGCCGAACCCCACCTGAGAGAACCCTGCGCGCAGCCGCTCCAGGCCGAGTCGACGACCCACCTGCATGAAGTAGACGTTACAGGACACGGTGAGGGCCTTGCGCAACGCCACCGGCCCGTGGCCATCACGATGCCAGCAGTGGAACTGCCGATCCCCAATGGTCAGGGAGCCAGGACATTCAAACGTCGTCTGAGGCGTAATCACCCCGTGGCGAAGGGCGGTGATCGCCGTGACGAGTTTCGCGATGGAACCCGGGAGATAGAGACCTTGTGTGGCGCGGTTCATGAGGGGGGCGGCGGGGTCCGTCAGGAGCCGTCGGATGGCGAACGGATTCTGGGTGGCAAACACCTCGGGCTCGAAGCCCGGAACACTCACCATGGCCAGCACTGCACCCGTGTGGGGATCCAGCACGACGCACGCGCCTGGCCGCTGACCAAGCTGTTGCTCAATGAGTCCCTGGAGACGAGCGTCAATCGTGAGGACCACCGGTTGACCGGGGATCGGTTCGCGATGCCCGATAACCCGCACCTGCCGTGCCCGCGCATCGACCTCGATCAGCGACCCGGCAGGTCGTCCGCGCAAATAGGCATCGAGGGCTTCTTCAAGTCCTGCCCGCCCCACGAGATCTCGCGGCCGCACCCCATAGGATTTCATCAACGGAAAGGCTTCCGCGGTTGGCTGCCCGATATAGCCAAGCACCTGGGCGGCCAATGGCCCAAGCGGGTAGTGTCGCGTGATCACCGAGTTGACCAACACGCCAGGCAGATGCACGCGCGCTTCTTCGAGCCGCAGCGCTTGGGGCTTGGAGAGTGGCGACAGGAGCGTCGCGGGAAGAAAGGGGAGGCTTTGCTGTTCCTGGAACCGCTGTTCAAGGTCCTGCACAGATCGATTCACGAAAGGACGTAACCGAGCAAAGAGGGCGGGGCGATCCGTCACCTCCTGCGGGATGACCGCGAGTTGGAAGAAGGCCTGATTCGTCGCTAATTTTCGGCCGGCCCGATCGAGGATGAGCCCCCGAGGAGACGGCTGAGGCACGAGACGCAACCGGTTGTGTTCGGCGAGCCGTCGATAGACTCCCCCCTGGATGAGCTGGAGCACGGCGAGGCGGATCAGGAGCAGTCCGAAGCCGACCATCAGAACCCGGCGAAACCAGATGATCCGTGACGTCATCCTTCGATCACGCGCCGAATGAGGAAGAAGCTTGCGACGGTCGTCAAGACTTTCACGAGGCTCAAGCCGCACAACGCTGGCGTGAGCCGCAAGCCAGCCTGCACAAGCGGCGAGCGCGTCGATTCAACGCAGAGCGTCACGATGAGAATGAAGCCTTCAGTGAGTCCAACAGCCAGCAGTTGAACCGCAGGACGACTGACATCCCATCGAGTGGCAATCCATCGCGCCAATCCGCCCGCGCCAGCGTACGCAAACCCCACAAGCCCTGGCTGCCGGACCGAGCCGATCATGGCGAACCACCCACTCAACCCAGCGATCCTCCACGCCTGTTCAGGAAACCGACCCATCGCCAGCATCATGCCGACCAACGTCAGATCAGGCATCAGCCACGGGGAGTTCACCCACCGTCCCACGAGGAGATGGCTGACCGCCCCGCATCCCACGATGCCAAGTGATTTCACGGTTCCCCGCATCGGTGATGGGCCTATGGCACGCTGGGTTTTCTCGGAAGGAGGCACGCCACCTCTTCCAGTTGGTTGAGTTTCACGGATGGCCGAACCCACGCCACGGTCTGCGCCGTTCGCTCATCGTGGACGACCTTGACGACCGTGCCCACCAACACGCCTTTCGGAAAGGGACCCTCCAAGCCTGCGGTTACCACCCGATCGTTCACGACCACATCGGCCTCCAGATCCAGATAGCTCAGTCGGCAACGATGTTCCCCGGTCCCCACCAACAAGCCGGACTCCCGGGACCGTTCCAGGATACACGCCACGCGGCTCTCAGGATCAGTCACCAACATGACCACGCTCGTGGTCGGGTAGACGTCAACCACCCGACCCACCAGGCCGCTCGCATCCAGCACCACACTGTCCACCACGATCCCGTGCCGTTCGCCCCGATCCAAGATGACCATATGCTGGGTGGGCAGGATCGTCCGACCGACAATGGAGGTGGTGATCAATGTCGCGTCGCCGCTGAGGTGGACAAGCTGCTGGGCATTCGTGAGGCGGCGGATGGCTTCGCGCAACTGGACGAGGGTCAGTTGGGAAGCCGCCAGCTCCTTCCGTAACGTCTCGTTTTCGCGAACCAAAGCAGGAAGCTGGGGAAGCCGACCGACCGTGCTCACCAACGATTGGAGGACGACGAGTGGGAATCGGAATGTGGTCAACGTGAACTGGCGCAACGGCCGAAACCACACGACCGCCGCGAGGCAGGCGATTACAAGCGGAAGGGTGTTGGTGGCGCGACGCACACGACTCGGCTGACTCCCTGCTCGCCCCGGGGGCCGCAGGATGCGTTACAGTTCTTGGCTCGAGGGCACGGCGATCTTGCTGCGCAGATACCGGATGTTTTCCAACCCCTTCCCCACCCCGAGCGCCACAGCCGTCACCGGGTTCTCCGACACATGCACGGGAAGACCGGTCTCTTCAGCGAGCAGCTTATCCAGTCCCCGCAGGAGCGACCCACCACCGGCCAACACGATGCCCCGATCAATGAGATCGGCGGAGAGTTCCGGGGGGGTCTTCTCGAGGGTCGCGCGGGCCGATTCGACAATCGCCCGAATGGGTTCCGACAGCGCCTCGCGAATCTCCTCTGAGGTGATCGTCACTGATTTCGGGAGCCCCGTGACGAGGTCGCGCCCTCGCACTTCCATCGTCATCTCCTCATCGAGGGGGTAGGCCGACCCGATGCGGATTTTAATTTCCTCGGCGGTGCGTTCCCCGATCATGAGGTTGTAGGCTTTGCGGAGATGTTCGATGATCGCCTGATCCATCTCGTCACCCGCGATCCGAATCGACTTGGAGATCACCACGCCATCCAACGAGATCACCGCCATCTCCGTCGTGCCCCCCCCGATATCGATGATCATGTTTCCACCAGGCTCATGGATGGGAAGCCCCACGCCGATCGCCGCGGCCTTGGGCTCTTCCACCAAGTAGACCTCACGGGCGCCCGCGCGCAGGGCGGAGTCGCGCACGGCTCGCTTCTCGACCTCGGTGATGCCCGAGGGGATGGCGACCACCACCAGAGGTTTGTTGATCTTGCGAGATTGCACCTTCTTGATGAAATACCGCAGCATCGCTTCGGTGACTTCGAAATCAGCAATGACGCCGTCCTTCATGGGGCGGATCGCCGAGATGTTCCCCGGGGTGCGGCCGATCATCCGTTTGGCTTCCTCTCCAACCGCCAACACCCTCATGGAGCCTCGCTGGATGGCCACGACGGACGGCTCGCAGAGCACGATCCCGCGCCCTTTGACAAACACCAGGGTAGTCGCCGTGCCTAAGTCAATCGCGAGGTCGTTCGACATGAGGCCGAGGAAGGCGTTCATCCCGCGTTGGAGGAACTCGACAACCTGTACGATGAAGCGTTTTAGCATGCCGGTCCCGACACCAATGTCCTAGCCAGCCATGAGATGAGGCTGCGCACTTCTCCGGCGAGACGTTTGGCTTCCTTCATCGCTCCACGTCGATAAATTGGTGTCGGGACAGGCAGGAACTGGTGTGGGTTCATCGTAACAGAGGCGCTAGGCCTTGTCAACCCCCACACCAGTCGAT
>CAYJTP010000039.1:0-14788 GCA_964373175.1 uncultured Planctomycetales bacterium | reverse complement strand
AGGAGCGTCGGTTAATGGCAAACCACCGGTCTCCAAAACCGGGACTGCAGGTTCGACTCCTGCCGCTCCTGCCATGATCCCGGCTCAGGAGTCTCTGCCAGAGGCAGATCCGCCTTTGGCGGAGAAGGGAGACCCGACTCTGATCAGGGGAGTCCCGCCGCATGGCGGGACGACCTCCTTGGGAGGGGCGGGTGGCGACCGGAATCCCGAGCGCCAGCGAGGGATGGAGGCGCCGACTCCTGCCGCTCCTGCGAGACTTCGAGTCTCGAGGGGCGCCCTGAGCCCTTCGGTGTAAGATCTTCGCAGCGAGTTAACTGACGCAGCGGACGCATGCCATCAACAAAAGGGTTGTTTGTCTTTTTGCAAGGAGTTCGTGAAGAGATGAAACTCGTCTCATGGTCGACCCGAGAAGAGCTGATCGGCTCGGCGCTGGTCGTGTTTGTCGGGGTCGTGCTGTTAGGTGCGTACATCACTGTGTGTGACTTCCTGCTCTCGATACCCGCGCATTGGTTCTTACGATGATCCCTCCACCTGTCTACCCCGCCTTCGGCGGGGTCAACGTGGGGAGATCAACAGGAGTCGACCCTTCGGGCCAAAGATCAGGTGGGGGGATGACGCCAGCTTTCGAGCGGTAGAGCTGACGGCTGGCGCCCGTTCACATGGCACAACAGTGGTACGTCATCCATACCCAAACCGGGCAAGAGAGTAAGGTAAAGACCAGCTTGGAGAACAAAGTCCAGCAAGGCATGGGCGCTGGAGCCATCGGGCAGGTGCTGGTGCCGACCGAGCGCGTGGCAGAAGTCCGGGGGGGCAAGAAGCGGATTTCTGAACGGAAATTTTTCCCCGGCTATCTCCTCATCCAAATGGAGATGTCTGATGAGAGTTGGCATCTCGTCCGGACGACGCCAGGCGTGACGGGGTTTATCGGGGCGGGGCGTCGGCCCGTCGCGCTCTCCGAAGACGAAGTGAATGAAATTTTGCGTCAAACGGAAGAGCGCAAGGACAAACCCGCTCCTCGCGTGACGTTTGCCAAAGGCGAGGGCGTCCGGGTCATCGAAGGACCGTTTACCAATTTCAGCGGGGTGATCGAAGAGGTGAACGCCCAACGAGGCAAGCTCAAGGTGATGGTCTCGATCTTCGGCCGACAGACCCCCGTGGAGCTTGAGTTCTGGCAGGTGGAGCGGCTGTAATGGAACAGAAGACAGAGGACAGAAGACAGATCGTTTGTTCTGACCTCTGATTTCTGTTTTCTGACTTCTGAACGCACATGGCAAAGAAAGTCAAAGCCCTCATCAAACTCTACTGCCCGGCGGGACAAGCCAATCCAGCCCCGCCGGTGGGGCCGGCGCTTGGTCAGCACGGCGTCAACATCATGGAGTTTTGTAAGAAGTTCAACGAGCAGTCCAAAGGCCAGGAAGGGCTGACGCTGCCAGTCGTCATCACGGTCTATGAAGATCGCAGCTTCACTTTCGTCATCAAAAGCCCCCCGGTGTCGGTATTGCTCAAGCAAGCCTGCGGGATCGCCAAGGCCTCCGGCAACCCGCCTCGGGAGAAAGCAGGGCAGGTCAGCCGGGCCCAGGTTGAAGAGATCGCCAAAACAAAGCTCGCCGATTTGAACACCGGCAATCTTGAGGCGGCGGTCAAGATGGTGGAAGGCACCGCCCGCAGCATGGGCATCGACGTTGAGACACGAGACACGAGACATGAGACACGAGACACGAGACACTGATGTGGTGTGTTGGGTCTCCAGTCTCCAGTCTCTGGTCTCGGGTCTGATACACATGAGCAGCAAACGATACGAACAAGCCATCGCCCTCGTCGATCGCACCAAGGACTATTCGCTTGAGGAAGCGGTGAGTGTCCTCAAACAGTTTCCAAAGGCGAAGTTCAATGAAACGGTGGAGCTCTCCGTGTCACTCGGGATCGATCCCAAGAAAACCGACCAGGTGGTTCGAGGGACGACGGTCCTCCCGCACGGAACCGGCAAGACCCGCCGGGTGGTCGTCTTCTGTCGAGGGGAGCAGGAGCTCATCGCCAAGCAGGCCGGGGCTGACTACGCGGGAGCGGCCGAATTGATTGAGAAGATCCAGCAAGGCTGGCTTGATTTCGATGTCGCGATTGCGACCCCGGATCTCATGCGTGATGTCTCGCGGTTGGGGAAGATCTTAGGCCCTCGCGGCTTGATGCCGAATCCCAAGACCGGGACGGTAACGGAGGACGTCGCCAAGGCGATCCAGGACGTCAAGCAGGGCAAGGTCGAGTTCAAGATGGATAAACTCGCCAACCTGCACGTTGTGATCGGGAAGCTGTCGTTTGAGCCTCCGCAACTCATCGAGAACGCTCAGGCCGTGCTGAGTGCCGTGGTGCGCGCCAAACCCGCTGCCGTGAAGGGGCAGTTCGTTCGCCGGGTGGTGGTGTCCAGCACCATGAGTCCCGGCGTTCCGATTGACATCAGGCCCTTGCTCGGACAAGACGGGGACGAGGAGTGACATGGCGAAAGTCGGACGGCTCGTCAAAGACCTCATGGTCCAAGAAATGACGACGGCCTTGAAAGCCCGCCCGAACTTTTTTATCACGTCGGTCGGTCCCCTTCGCGCAACCGACGCCGATACGCTGAGAAAACAGCTCAAGACCACGCAGGGGAGATTGTTGATGGTCAAACGGACGCTGGGTCTTCGAGGGCTCGCCTCCCTCAAGCTGAACGGAGGACTCACCGAGCTCTTCACAGGCTCAGTGCTGTTGGTCTTGCCCGGTGAGGATGCGGTCCAAGCGGCCAAGGTGATTGTCGACTTCGCGAAGGCCAACGAAGGCAAACTGGTGATTCGCGGCGGCTGGGTTGACGGCCAACTGTTAGACCCGACACGGGTTCAGGAACTGGCGAGCCTGCCGCCACGACCGCAACTCGTGGCGCAGTTGGTCGGCGTGATCGAATCGCCGATTGCCGAACTCATCCTGGTCCTTGAGAGCCTATTGGGTGAACTGGCATGGGTGTTGGAAGAAGCCAGCAAGGCCGCCAAGCCCGTTGAGTCGGTTAAGCCCGTTGAGCCCGTTCAGCCGGTTGGATCTGGTGAGCCTGAGCCGTTGAAGCCAGCCGATCAGTCAACAGGCCCAACGGGACAACAGGACAACGGGCAAAATGGGCTGACAGACACAAAACAGACGGGAGGTTGACGGCGATGCCTGACCAGGTGACGAAACGGGTTGAGGACGCGGTGAAGCTGACTGAGGAGATGACCGCCTTGGAATTGGCGAGTTTCTCCAAGACGCTCCGGGAGAAGTTTGGCGTCACGGCAACACCCGTGGCGGTTGCCGCGGGGGCTGCGGGAGCAGGCGGGGGAGCGGCCGCGGGTGCGGCCCAGGCTGTCGAGGAGAAGACGAGCTTCGACATTATCCTGGCCACCGTCGGAGCCAATAAGATCCAGGTCATCAAGGAGATCCGGGCCGTGACGAGCCTCGGTCTGAAGGAAGCCAAGGAGCTCGTGGAGAGCGCCCCGAAGCCGGTCAAGACGGGCGCAAAGAAGGAAGAAGCTGACGAGATCAAGAAAAAACTTGAAGCGGTGGGAGCGACGGTTGAGTTGAAGTAAGGCGAGAGGGGATGCAGACCGCACGATGCCAAGCTCGGGAGCAGGCATGATGAAGAAACGGGTGAGCTTTGCGAAGTTGCCAGAAGTCCTTGAGCCGCCCGACCTCGTCGAGGTCCAGAAACAGTCCTACGCGCTGTTCTTGCAGCATGAGGTGGCGAAGAGCCGTCGGGAGAACGTCGGACTGCAAGCGGCCTTTCTGGAGACGTTTCCCATCGACAGCCCGGATGGGACGCACAAACTGGAGTTCCTCTCGTATTCGGTCGGCAAGACCAAGTACACCGTGGGGGAGTGTCTGCGAAACGGGCTTTCCTACGCCGCGCCCCTCAAGGTCAAACTGCGGTTGAGTTCCTCGAAGGAAGCCAAGGAACAAGAAGTCTATTTCGGGGATCTCCCCTTGATGACGGATGCGGGGACGTTTGTCATCAACGGCGATGAGCGCGTCGTCGTGAGCCAACTGCACCGCTCGCCCGGGGTCACGTTCGAGGTGGAAGTCCATCCAACGGGCAAGCGCCTGTTCTCGGCGCGGATCATCCCCTACCACGGGGCGTGGGTGGAACTGGAATTCGACATGACCGACGCGCTCCATGTGTCTGTGGATCGTCGCCGGAAGATGATTGCGACGATTCTGCTGAGGGCGCTGGGGCTGTCCACGGACGAAGAAATTCTGGAAGCCTTCTCGCCAACGGAGACCGTGGAGTTCACGGATGCCAACCAGCTCACGGCCCTCATCGGCAGTTACCTCGGCGAGCGGATCACCGATCCGAGTTCCGGACAAACCCTGCTGCGTGCAGGGAGTCGGATCGGGGAAGAGTGGCTGGACATGATCTGGGCAAGCGGCAAACGTCAACTCAAGCTGCTGCTTGACCCCCCGGCGGAGATCGTCAAGACGCTTGAGAAAGACCATACGACGACTCGCGAGGAAGCCCTTTTGGATATCTTCCGCCGGTTACGACCCGGCGACTTGGTAAACCTCCCCTCGGCGGAAACGCTCATGCAACGGTTGTTCCTTGACCCCCGACGGTATGATTTGGGGCGCGTGGGCCGGTTTGTGCTGAACCGCAAGCTCGGCATGGACAAACCCTTGGATGAGCGCATCCTCAAAGGGGACACGGTGGTGGCCGTCATCAAATACCTGCTGGGCTTGCGCCGAGGTGAAGGCGAGGTGGATGACATTGACCATCTGGGAAGCCGGCGGGTCCGCTCAGTCGGGGAACTTGTCTACCATCAGTTTCGCGTGGGCCTGGAGAGGCTTGAGCGCACGATTCGAGAGCGGATGGCGATCTACGACCTCGATCGGGTCATGCCCCATGCGCTGGTGAACTTCAAGCTGGTCTCGTCTGTGGTGCGCGACTTTTTCGCCAGATCGCAGCTCTCGCAGTTCATGGATCAAACCAACCCCTTGGCGGAGTTGACGCACAAACGTCGTCTCTCAGCGCTAGGGCCCGGTGGCCTTTCGAGAGAGCGCGCCGGCTTCGAGGTACGCGATGTCCATCCCTCGCACTACGGCCGGATCTGCCCGATTGAGACGCCTGAGGGCCCGAACATCGGCCTGATTTCCAGCCTCACCGTCTATGCCCGGATCAATCAACATGGCTTTATTGAAACCCCGTATCGGAAGCTCAAGGAAGGGATCGTGACCAATGAGGTCGACTACCTGACGGCCGACGTCGAGGATCGGCATGTCATCGCGCAGGCCAACAGCCCCTTGACCAAAGCCCGCCGCTTCGTTCAGGAATTCGTGAGTTGCCGCTATCGAGGGAACATCGTCCACATCCCGCCTGAGCAGGTCGAATATATGGACGTGTCGCCAAATCAAACCGTCAGCGTGGCGGCCAGCCTTGTGCCATTCCTCGAGCACGACGATGCCAACCGGGCGCTCATGGGATCGAACATGCAGCGCCAGGCGGTCCCGCTGCTGGTTCCCGAAGCCCCCTTGGTGGGAACCGGGATTGAAACCCGCGTGGCGAAGGATTCCGGAGCCTGCGTGTTGGCGAAGGAAGATGGCGTGGTGAGCTTTGTCGATGGTCAGCGGATCGTCTGCGGCCGCCAGACGTATGAAATGAAGAAATACCAGCGGTCCAACGCCAACACCTGCCTCAATCAGCGGCCGGTCGTCCATCTTGGCCAAAAGATCAAGGCGGGCGAGGTGATCGCTGATGGGGCGGCGAGCGACCGCGGGGAAGTGGCGCTTGGCCGCAACGTCTTGGTCGCATTTTTGCCCTGGCGGGGCTACAACTTTGAAGATGCCATCCTCATCAGCGAGAAGCTCGTGAAGGAAGATACATTCACCTCCATCCACGTGGAGGAGTTTGAAGTGGAAGCGCGAGAGACCCGCTTGGGGAACGAGGAAGTCACCCGCGATATCCCCAACGTCGGGGAAGAAGCGCTGAAGGATCTTGACGAGCAGGGGATTGTCTGGACCGGGGCGGAGGTCGGGCCGCGAGAGATTTTGGTGGGGAAAGTCACGCCGAAGAGCGAGACCGAACTCACCCCGGAAGAGAAGCTCCTGAAAGCGATCTTTGGGGAAAAAGCCGAGGACGTGCGGGATACGAGTCTGCGGGTGCCGGCTGGCGTGGAAGGGATTGTCATCGACGTCAAAATCCTCACGCGCAAGGGGGCTCGCCCGAAGACGAAGGAAGAACAGCAAGAGGAGCACCGCCAGATCGACGTCATCCGCAAACAAGCGGATCAGCAGGCCCAGAAGCTCCGCGAGGAACTGGCGGACCGACTCGTCAAACTCTTAGAAGATAAACGCTTGGCGGCAGCCGTCACTGACCTTGAGACTGGCCAGACAGTGTTTGAGCCCGGCCGGACGGTCAAAGCCTCGGATGCCAAGAAACTCCTGCGCTGCGACCTGAGCGAGATCCGCTTAGAAGAGGACCCTCACACCGAAGCCGAGATCCACCGGATTGTGGACTTCTTTGAAGATCAGATCCGCGAGACCCGATACACCGAGGAGATGGAAGTCGACAAGATCAAGCGGGGCGACGAGCTCCCGCCCGGGGTGCTGAAACGGGTCATCGTCCAGATCGCCTCAAAGCGCAAGATCGCCGTCGGGGACAAGGTGGCGGGTCGCCACGGCAACAAGGGGGTCATCGCGAAGATCGTTCCGGAAGAGGACATGCCGTTCCTCCCTGATGGCACACCGGTTGAGGTCGTGCTCAATCCCCTGGGGGTTCCCTCCCGCATGAATGTGGGGCAGATCCTGGAGTTGCATCTGGGGTGGGCTGCCAAAGTGTTAGGCTACAAAGTGGAAAGCCCGGTGTTCAACGGGGCCACCGAGTCGGAAATCAAGGAGCTCTTGAAAACCGCCAAACTCCCCACGCATGGCAAGATTGCGCTTAGGGATGGCCGGTTTGGGGAGTCGTTTGAGCAAGAGGTCGCGGTGGGCTACCTCTATATGATTAAGCTGGTGCACCTTGTGGATGACAAGATCCACGCCCGCTCCATTGGACCCTACTCGCTCGTAACGCAGCAGCCCTTGGGCGGCAAGGCGCAGTTTGGTGGACAACGCTTTGGGGAGATGGAGGTGTGGGCGCTTGAGGCGTATGGCGCCGCCTATACGTTACAAGAGCTCTTGACCGTGAAGAGCGACGACGTCATGGGCCGCACCCGGGTCTATGAAGCGATCGTGAAGGGTGAGCACGCGTTGCAGCCCTCCGTGCCTGAATCCTTTAACGTGCTCGTCAAAGAGTTGCAGGGGCTGGGATTAGATGTCCGGTTGGAACGCAAGGAGCACGTCGTCTCTGGTGCCGAGCTCTTCGAGCAGCTCGTCAGGCGGGAACTCGAACAAACCGGGCGCTTCCCAAGTCCTCCAGCCGAACAACCGGCCGAGAAACCTGCCGAAAAAGCCGCCGCCAAGAAGAGGACCGGACGATGATGGATCCCGTCAACACGTTTGACGCCATTTCGATTCGGATCGCCTCCCCCGAGGTGATCAAGGCGTGGTCTCGGGGAGAGGTGAAGAAGCCGGAGACCATCAACTACCGCACCTTGAAGCCGGAAAAGGACGGCTTGTTCTGTGAGCGGATCTTTGGGCCCACCAAGGATTACGAGTGTAACTGCGGCCGGTATAAAAAGATCAAGCACAAAGGCATTACCTGCGATCGCTGCGGCGTCGAGGTGACCCACTCGAAAGTCCGTCGGGAACGGATGGGACACATCGACCTGGCCGCCATGGTCTCCCACATCTGGTTCTTCAAGAGCGTTCCCTCGCGCATGGGGGCGCTGCTGAACCTGAGCATGCGGGACCTGGAGCGGGTGCTGTACTACGAGGCCTATATTGTCACGGATCCTGGGAGCACCCCCTTGAAGCCCAGGGAGATTCTTCCTGAGGAGCGTTATCAGGAAGCCCTGAAGACCTACGGGAAGAGCTTTACCGCGAAGATGGGCGCCGAAGCCATCTATGAGCTCTTATCCAAATTGGATCTCGATCAGATGGCCAAACAGTTTCATCGAGAACTTCAGAACCAGAAGGTGGAGCAGACACAAAAGCGCATTATCCGAAACCTGCGGATCGTCGAAGCCTTTCGCAAAAGCGCCAACCATCCCGAATGGATGCTCCTCAAAGTCATTCCGGTCATCCCGCCGGATCTGCGCCCGTTGGTGCCGCTTGATGGCGGCCGGTTTGCCACGTCGGATCTCAACGATCTCTACCGACGGGTCATCAACCGCAACAACCGGCTGAAGAAGCTCATTGAGCTCAGGGCGCCGGAGATCATCATCCGCAACGAGAAGCGGATGCTCCAGGAAGCCGTGGATGCGCTCTTTGACAACGGCCGCCATGGACGGCCTGTCCTGGGTCCCATGAATCGGCCGCTCAAATCGCTGGCCGATATGCTCAAGGGCAAGCAGGGCCGCTTCCGCCAGAACCTCCTGGGCAAGCGGGTGGACTATTCCGGTCGGTCGGTCATCGTGATCGGGCCCGAGTTAAAGCTCTCGCAATGCGGGCTGCCCAAGAAAATGGCCCTGGAGCTGTTTGAGCCATTCATTATCCGGCGCTTCCGCGACCAAGGCTTTGCCCAGACGATCAAGACCGCCAAGCGGATGGTCGAGAAAGAGCGCCCCGAGGTGTGGGACATCCTCGATGAAGTCATCCAAGACCATCCCGTCATGCTGAACCGCGCCCCGACCCTGCATCGCCTCGGGATCCAGGCGTTTCAGCCGGTGCTCGTGGAAGGGAAGGCCATCCGCATCCATCCGCTGGTCTGCACCGCGTTCAACGCGGACTTCGATGGCGATCAGATGGCCGTCCACGTGCCCCTCTCGATCGAAGCCCAACTCGAAGCGCGCCTGTTGATGTTCGCAACCCGTAATATCTTCTCCTCTGCCAGTGGCAAACCCATCGTCACCCCGACGCAAGACATCATCCTGGGGTGTTACTACCTCACCAAGGCTCGGGAAGGGGTCAAGGGCCAGGGGCTCATCTTCAGCGACATGGAAGAGGCCATCCTGGCCTACCAGGATGGTCAAGCGAATCCTCATGCGAAAGTCAAACTGCGATGGCAGGGTCAGGTGCTCGAGACGACCGTCGGCCGGGTGCTGTTCAACATCGTGCTTCCGGAAGAAGTGCGGTTCGTCAACGAGCTGGTCGACAAAAACCGCCTGAGCAGCCTGATCGCGCGCGTCCACCGCCTCTGCGGGCACAGCCGGACGGTGGAGCTGTTGGACGACCTGAAAAGCCTTGGCTTTGAATGGGCTACGCTTGCGGGATTGTCGATCTCCATCGATGACATGTCGATCCCTCCGAACAAGGTCAAGATCCTCGGCAAGGCCCAGCGGGAAGTGGAGCAGGTCGAGAGCCAGTACCGCCGGGGGCTCATCACCGAAGGGGAACGCTACAACAAGATCATCGACATCTGGATGCGCACGACCGAAGAGATCTCGGATGAGGTCATGAACTATTTCGAGCTGTTCAACCCGCTCTTTATGATGGCCGACTCCGGCGCGCGAGGATCCGAGCAGCAGGTCAGGCAGCTGGCGGGGATGCGAGGGCTGATGGCGAAGCCTTCGGGTGAAATCATCGAAAGCCCGATCACAGCGAATTTCCGTGAAGGGCTGACGGTCCATGAGTACTTCATCTCAACCCACGGGGCGAGGAAGGGGCTGGCGGACACCGCGCTCAAGACCGCCGACTCCGGGTATCTGACCCGTCGGCTCGTGGATGTCGCCCAAGAAGTGATCATCATGAAGATTGACTGCGGCACGCTCAGCGGCATCCTCATGACCGCCATCCGCGAAGGGGATGAAGAGGTGGTGGGCCTCAAGGAGCGCATCGTGGGTCGCGTGGCGCTGGACAACATCGTCGATGTGGTCAGCGACGAGGTGATCGTCCACACCAACGAAGAGATCACGGATGAATCGGCCGAGCGCATCGAGCAGGCGGGCATTGAGCGCATTCGCATCCGCAGCGTCCTGACCTGCGAGGCCGATCGCGGGGCGTGCGCGAAGTGCTATGGCCGCAATCTCGCGATGGGCAAGCTGGTGGAACTGGGGGAAGCCGTGGGGATCATCGCGGCCCAGTCCATTGGCGAGCCGGGCACCCAGCTGACGATGCGGACGTTCCACATCGGAGGCACGGCCCACCGCGTCATCGAGCAGTCGCAGATCAAAGCGAAGCACAAGGGGACGGTGAAGTTCCACAACCTGAAGACGGTGAAGACCAAGCCAGAGGAGTTGCTGGTCCTGAACCGGAATGGGGAACTGGCCATCATCGATGAAGACGAACGTGAGCTGGAACGCCACCGAATCTTTCAGGGGGCCATCATCACCAAAGAAGACGGCGACCAGGTGACGAAGGACGAGTTGTTCGTGCGCTGGGATCCCTACACGACCCCGATCCTCACCGAGTTTGGCGGGCGGGTGCGGTTTGAGGACGTGAAGCCCGGCGTGACGATGCGGGAAGAGGTCGATGAAGCCACCGGGCTCATGAACCGCATCATTGTCGAGCACAAGGGCGACTACCATCCGCAGGTCGTCATCGAGACGGAACGCAGGGAGCTTTTGGCGGTCTATGGGCTTCCGATCGGCGCCCACGTCATGCTCAAAGAAGGCCAGATGGTCAAGACCGGGGACATGCTGGCCAAGACCGCCAGAAAGATCACCCAGACCAAGGATATCACCGGAGGTCTGCCGCGCGTGGCGGAGCTCTTTGAAGCCCGACGGCCCAAGGACCCCGCGATCATTGCAGAGATCGATGGAACGGTGGACTTTGGAACCGCCAAGAAGGGCCAGCGTCGTATCATCATCAAGAGCGCCTCCGGGATGACGAAAGAGTATCTCATCCCGCATGGGAAGCACCTCAACGTGTACAAAGGCGACTACGTCCAGAGCGGACAGCCCCTCACGGATGGGCCCATTGTCCCCCAGGACATCTTGCGGGTGTGTGGGGAGCGAGTGCTGCAAGAGTATTTCCTCAACGAGATTCAGGAAGTCTATCGCTCCCAGGGGGTCAAGATCAACGACAAGCACATCGAAGTCATCGTCCGGCAGATGCTCCGGAAGGTCCGGATCGATGAGCCGGGTGATACGGAATTCCTCGTGGGGATGCAGGTGGATAAGTGGAAGTTCGCCAAAGAAAACGAGCGGGTGAAGAAGCAGGGCAAGAAACCCGCCTCCGCAACCCCCATCCTGCTGGGGATTACCAAGGCGAGCCTTTCGACCGACAGCTTTGTGTCCGCGGCCAGCTTCCAAGAAACCACGCGCGTCTTGACGGAAGCGGCTGCCAGTGGACGACGCGATCCGCTGGTCGGTCTGAAAGAGAATGTCATCATGGGCCACCTCATTCCCGCAGGCACTGGCTTTTCGACCAATCGGGTCGTCGAGCCCGTCAAGACAGTCCCGGAGCCGTTTGTGGAAGCCGCATCCCAGACGGATGGCAGTGAGACGACTGCAGAGCTCGAAGTAGAAGAAGAGTAAGATGCAGCGGCAGTGTACGGTTGACGGTTCATGGCGTACGACAACTGTTCACCGACAATTCACCGTACACTGTCCACCCGTTTACCCCGCGAGCGTAGCGAGCGGATAATGCCAACCGTCAGCCAGCTGATCCGCTTGGGCCGGCACAAGCGGCGCAAGAAGTCGAAATCGCCGGCGCTGAAGGAATCTCCCCAGCGTCGAGGGGTCTGTCTGCAGGTGCGCACGATGACCCCCAAGAAGCCGAACTCCGCGCTTCGAAAGATCGCGCGGGTGCGGCTTACCAGCGCCATCGAGGTGACGTCCTATATCCCCGGCGAGGGGCATAATCTCCAGGAACACTCGATCGTCTTGGTGCGCGGAGGACGGGTGAAGGACCTCCCCGGCGTTCGCTACCATATTATTCGGGGGACGTTGGATGCCTCGGGGGTGAACCAGCGCCGAAAATCCCGGTCGAAGTATGGGGCGAAGATGCCTCACGCGGGGGCCCCGGCTGCCGCACCGAAACCGGTGGCAAAACCGCAGCCTGCGGCGCAACCATGACACTGTTCCTAGGGGTTTACGGTTTACCGTGTACGGTGTACGGCAGCAATCACCGTAAACCGTACACCGTTCACCGTACACGATTCAGGAAATGAGACGACGACGCGCGGAACGACATGAGGTTGCCCCAGATCCTCGCTACAACAACCGGTTGGTCCAAAAACTCATCAACATGCTCATGGTCGATGGGAAAAAATCACTCGCTGAGCGGATTGTCTATGATGCGTTTGATCAGATGAAGACCACGGCGGCAACCAGCGATATCCTCTCGGTCTTTCATAAAGCGGTGGAGAACGTGAAGCCCCACGTGGAGCTGAAGCCTCGACGGGTCGGAGGGGCCACCTATCAAATTCCGATTGAGGTGCGGCATGATCGGGGGCTGTCGCTCGCGCTGCGGTGGATTCGCAATGCCTCGCGGTCTCGTCGAGGAGCCCCCATGGCCAAACGCCTGGCGGATGAACTGTTTTCGGCCTACAAGGGCGAAGGGTCTGCGGTGAAAAAGCGGGAAGAGACCCACAAGATGGCTGAAGCCAACCGGGCGTTCGCCCATTACCGGTGGTAACTTGAAACCAGGCCCTGTCATGAAGACGGAATCGATGACCCAAGAGACGCTTGAGCGGTTACGCATGACCCGGAATTTCGGGATCGTGGCCCATATTGACGCGGGCAAAACCACGACCTCGGAACGCATTCTGTTCTACACCGGCCGCATTCACAAGATCGGGGAGATTGATGAGGGGACCACGTCGCTTGACTGGATGGCCCAGGAACGCGAGCGGGGGATCACCATCACCTCGGCCTGCACGACCTGTTTCTGGAAGAAGCACCGACTCAACCTGATCGACACCCCGGGTCATGTGGATTTCACCGCCGAGGTCGAACGGAGCCTCAAGGTGCTGGATGGATGCGTGGTCGTGTTCTGCGGCGTCGGCGGGGTGGAGCCGCAGTCCGAAACCGTCTGGCGCCAAGCCGACAAATATGGCGTGCCGCGGATGGCCTTTATCAATAAACTGGACCGGGTGGGCTCAGATTTTTTCGCTGTTCTCAAGGAGATCCGCGAGCGACTGGGCGCCAAAGCGTTTCCCCTGCAAATCCCCTGGGGCCGTGAAGACACCTTTACCGGCATGGTGGACCTGATCATCATGAAAGGGTTGAAGTTTGATTCGACCAATCCCACGGCAGACCCCGAGATCGTTGACATCCCCGCCGAGCTGAAAGACCAGGCTGCCCGCTCTCGCCACGGACTCTTGGAAGGGGTCTCCGAATTTGACGATGCGCTCATGGAAAAGTACATCCACGATCAACAACCGACCGAGGAAGAATTGAAACGAGGGATTCGTTCAGCGACGATCAAGCATGGGTTTGTTCCGGTCCTCTGCGGCGCATCATTCAGAAATATCGGCTCGCAGCCGCTCCTTGACGCCATCTGTGAATACCTCCCGTCGCCCTTGGATATCGAGATTCCCTCGGCGCATCATCCCCATACCGAAGAACCCGTCTCGTGTACCCCGGATGAGAACGTTCCACTAGCGGCGCTGGCGTTTAAGATCATGGCGGATGCGTACGTCGGCAAGCTCACCTTTATCCGGGTGTACGCTGGGGCGTTGCGAGCGGGGGAAACGGTCTACAACGCGACGAAACGCCAGAAAGAGCGCATCAGCAAGGTCGTGCGGATGCACGCGAATAAACAGGAGTTGGTTGAGGAAATCAAGGCCGGGGATATCGGGGCCGGCGTCGGCTTGAAGGAGACCACCACCGGGGACACCCTCTGCGAGGAAGACCACCTGCTGGTCTTTGAGCGGATTCAATTCCCCGAACCGGTCATTGCGATGGCCATTGAGCCCAAGAGCAAGGCGGAGCAGGACAAGCTCGCCACCGCGCTTGGACGGCTTCAGGATGAGGACCCAACCTTCCACGTGACCTATAACGAGGAGACGAGCCAGACGCTCATGGCGGGCATGGGAGAACTCCACCTGGAGATTTTGGTCGACCGGATGCGGCGTGAGTTCAATGTCGAGCCAATTACCGGAAAACCCCAGGTGGCGTACAAGGAAACCATGACCCGGGGGGTCGAGAAGGTGGAGTCGAAGCACATCAAGCAAACGGGCGGCCGTGGGCAATATGGTCATGTCGTCATGAAGATGGAGCCGGCCCCGCCAAAGAGTGGAGTGACGTTTGTGAACAAGGTCGTTGGGGGACGCATCCCTCGAGAATTCATCCCGTCGGTCGAAGACGGAGTCATGGAAGCGGCAAAGACCGGGCCCCTGGCAGGCTACCCAGTCGCTGATGTGACCGTGACCTTGTATGACGGCTCATTCCATGATGTGGACTCGTCAGAAATTGCGTTCAAGATCGCGGCGATCGAAGGCTTTAAGCAAGGGATTCTGAAGGGCTCGCCGGTCTTGCTGGAGCCGATCATGCAGGTGGAAGTCGTGATGCCTGAAGAGGTCATGGGGGAAATCATCGGGGACTTGCAGGCGCGCCGAGGCCGGATTGAAACGATTGCCCAGCGGGGATCAAGCCGGGTGATCCGGGCACATGTCCCGATTGCGGAGATGTTCGGATACGCGACCACGATTCGCTCGCTGTCTCAGGGACGCGCGAGTTACTCGATGGAGCCGGCCTTTTACCAGCAGGTTCCAGTTCAGCTTGCCGAAAAGATTGTCGGAACGGGGAAGGGAGGAAAATAAGCATGGCCAAGCCCAAGTTCGAGCGCACGAAACCCCACATCAACGTCGGGACGATCG
>CAYJTP010000038.1:0-14823 GCA_964373175.1 uncultured Planctomycetales bacterium | reverse complement strand
CATAGAAGGCATTGTACTCAAGTGTGGCCTGATCGTCAACCCCTCCAGGTGTTGCACTTCGTTATTGAACTGGGGAGCAAAAGGGCGGGGGTCAATCGGCTTTTCGAGTCCAGGCGCGGTGTTCAACCCCGCTGAGCAGTCGTGTGAGATTGTCGCGATGCCGCACGAGGATTAATCCTGCCAGACACCCGCCAAGCCACACGTCGGATACGGGACGATGGAACGCGATCTGACTGACGGGGATCGCCACAGCCGCGGAGACCGAACCAAGTGACACATACCGAGACGCCACGAAGACCGCCGCCCACACCCCGCCCACCACACTGACCACAAGCGGGCTGGTCCCGAGCAGAACCCCCAGCGTCGTGGCCACGCCCTTTCCACCTTGGAACCCTAAGAAACACGAGAAATCATGTCCCAGCACGGCGGCCACCCCGCAGGCGAGCGAGAGTTCTGAACTCGTCCCCCCAAAGATCCATCGAGGAATGAACAACGCCGCGAAGACCCCTTTCAGGATATCAATCACTAATACGATCAGACCAGCCCACAGGCCGGCCGTCCGGAGGGCATTCGTCGCGCCAACGTTTCCGCTGCCGACTGTGCGCAGATCCACCCGCTTGGTCCACTTGACCAGCCAATACGCTGTTGGGACCCCCCCTAAGACATAACATCCAAGCAGCGTCACGAGCAGGCGCATCGGTCCCGCCATCGGGCCACGCAGTGGGGCGTGATATTGGGTGCCACCCCGCCGTGGCGGGGTGGGGCTCCACTATCCCAAGACACGTGTGCCCACACGTATATACCCAATCCCAGACAGAACGGTTAAGACCGCAGCGACCAACAGCACCTCCATCTTGATCGGGAGCCGTAACAGGACCGTTGGGACCACCAGCATTTGGGCGGCCACCGCCCACTTCCCCAAGCGGCTCGGCTGAACGGACAGCTTGCCCGTGAGTCCGAAGATCAAGATCGTGCCAGCCACGAGCATGACATCACGGCTGATCACGATGAGGTTAAACCACGCAGGGATGCGCATCCACTCAGGAAGGGCTCGGATGGTGGACAGGCTGATGAGCGCGCTGACGATCAGGAGTTTATCGGCGATGGGATCGAGGAGGATCCCAAGCTGTGACTGTTGGCGCTTGGAGCGCGCCACAAACCCATCCACCGCATCGGAGACGACTCCGAGGAGAAACAAGCTGAGGCTGACATACCGCAGCCCGTCGCGGCTTGGCTGGTAGTACACGAGTGACGCGACGATACACGGCGCCAACAAGATCCGGACCAGTGAGATCTTGTTGGCTAAACTCATGGTTCGACTCGCTTCACTCGTGCTTCGACATGGCTCAACACTCGCCCTGAGCGAGGCCATGGGCCGAGTCGAGGGGCTCGCTCACCATGATCCTACAGCGAGGTCGTTCCCCGACCGAGTCGAAAGATCACGTCCCGCTCACTTCTCTGTGGTGGCTGGCCTGTCGTACGCGATGATTCAGTGAAGCGCGACGCTCGCCGGTTATTGCTCTTTATACCGCAGCTCGACGCCGTGATTCGGGCAATACTTGACGTTGTCTGGATAGGTCTCGCCGCCAACCGGACAGAACTTTGTGCGACCTGCTGCGGGTGCCTGTCCAGTCGCAGGAGGCATCTGTTGCTGCTGAAGTCGTTTCTCCTGTTCCTCTAAGGCGTGTCCAACCATCGCCCCACCCAGCGCTCCCAGACCCGCCCCAATTGCGGTGCCAGCCCCAGGACGATCGGATTGGCTGCCGACGATCGCCCCGGTCCCCGCCCCGAGCAGACCGCCAAGGACGGCGCCCTGGGTCGTCTTGGATTGTGCCGCGGTTCCCATGGCCTCGCATCCAGCGAGCGTAAGCACCCCCATCGCACAAACCACTGCAGTGATTCGCTGCATGTCCCACCTCCTGTTGCTCATGCTGATGGAAAAGAACGGCATTACTCTAGCACGCCGCACGATCAAACGCAAGCCCCACCCCGATGGACATCCAGCGTGGATGAGACCGGTCCTTGGGGTTAACGCAGCAGACGGATGCGACTGGGCGGCCAGAAGATGCACACCGCCCTTCCAATCAGGAGCCGCTTCGGCACAAAACCCCAAAACCGGCTGTCATGGGAAGAGGCGGAGTTATCCCCCAAGACAAAATACATGTCCTTCGGAACTTCGATGACAGCACCTGCTTGGCCGAACTGTCCCTGGTTGTAATAGTACACGCCGTTCAAGACTTCAGCGTCTGGGGGCTTGCCATTAATGAGAAGATGCCCGTTGCGAATCTCCACCTGATCGCCCCCCATGCCAACCAAGCGTTTGATAAACGGCCGATGGGGGTTTTCCGGATAGCGAAAGACGATGATCTCGCCACGTTGCGGCTCATGGAAATGGTAGAGGAACTTGTTGACGAGGATCCGATCGCCATCGATCAGGGTCATGCGCATGGACCCTGAGGGGATCTTAAAGGGGGAGATGATGAAGGTGCGGATCACCAGGGCCAGCGCGACCGCCCAGAGGATTGACTCGACGTTTTCCTGCACCGCTGACTTGGGAGGACGCGTCGCCATCAAATCTTCAACACGGCGAGGAACGCTTCTTGCGGAAGCTCAACCTGTCCAAATTGCTTCATCCGACGTTTGCCCATTTTCTGGCGCTCCCAGAGTTTGCGTTTCCGAGTGATGTCTCCCCCATAACATTTTCCGGTCACATGCTTGGCGAGGGGCCGGATCGACTCACGGGCGATGATGTGGCTGCCAATGGCCGCCTGGACGACCACTTCGAACAGTTGGCGCGGGATAATGCCTTTCAGTCGTTCGACGAGGGCTTTGCCTTTCTCGTACGCTTTCTCTTTGGCGACGATGGAGGACAAGGGTTCGCAGAGTGTTCCGTTAATCATGATATCCAGCCGCACGAGCTGAGCTGGTCGATACCCCAGCAGTTCATAATCAAACGACCCGTACCCCCGGGAGAGTGATTTGAGGCGGTCATAGAAATCGACGAGGATCTCGTTTAAGGGCAATTCCACCGCCAGTTTCACCCGGGTTTCGCTCAAGAACTCCGTGGATCGATGCGTCCCGCGCTTCTGTTTCACGAGCTCCATCAAGGCGCTCAGGCAGTCTGGGGGCGTGAGGATCACCGCCGTGACATATGGTTCGGTTACCTCCGCAATCGCCTGTGGCGGAGGAAGTTTTGCCGGGCTGTCTATTTCCCTGAGCTGTCCGTCGCGCTGTTTCACCTGATAGACGACGCTGGGGGTCGTCAGCACCAGATCCACCCCGAACTCGCGTTCAAGCCGCTCCTGGACAATCTCCATGTGGAGCAAGCCTAAAAAGCCACAGCGAAACCCCTGCCCCAGCGCCTCGGACTGCTCAGGCTCAAACTGGAAGGCCGCGTCAGTCAAGGAAAACTTCTCCATGGCGGTTCTCAGCGCCGTCAACTCCTGGGCGCTGGCGGGATAGATCCCGGCAAACACCATGGGCTTCAGTCGTCTGAATCCCGGCAGTGGGTTGGTCGTCGACCGAGCCGTTTCCGTCATCGTATCGCCTGCGACGACATCGTTGGGGCGGCGGATATTCGCAGTCACATAGCCCACCTCTCCCGCAGTCAGCTCCGCCACTTGGACCGGTCGTGGGGTGAGGATCCCGAGTTCCTGCACCTCGAACCGGGCGTGGCTCCCCATCAAGGTGATCGACATCCCCCGTCGCAGGCACCCTTCCACGACACGCACAAACACCACCACGCCCTTATAGGCGTCGTAGGTCGAATCGAAAATGAGCGCCGCAAGCGGGTTGCTCGGATCCCCGGTTGGTGGAGGGATTTCGCGTACCACGCGCTCGAATACGGCCTCAATCCCTCGCCCTTCTTTTGCGCTGATCAAGCTGATCTCGACCTGAGGTTGTTGGAGCAGCTGGCGGATCTCCCGACTAGTCCGGTCAACCTCTGCATGTGCCAGATCGATCTTGTTCATGACCGGCAGGACCGCTAAACCCCGGTCTCTGGCCAGGAGGTAGTTGGCCACCGTCTGCGCTTCAACCCCTTGGGCTGCGTCTACGACGAGCAGCGTTCCTTCGCACGCCTGGAGGCTCTTGGCGACCTCAAAGGAAAAATCCACATGCCCCGGGGTATCGATCAAGTGGAGGGCGTACTCTCCCCCATCATGGGCGCGATAGCGCAGCCGCGCATAGGACGCCTTAATCGTAATGCCCCGCTCCCGTTCCAGGTCCATATCGTCGAGCAATTGGTCTCGGAAGTCTCGATGGTCCACCGCACCGCTCAGTTCCAGGAGCCGGTCCGCGAGTGTCGATTTGCCATGATCGATATGCGCGATGATGCAGAAGTTGCGAATGGCGGTTTGGTCCATCGGGGAGCTGGGCCGACAACGCTCACGATCCTGCGGCTTGAATCAGGTGGATCCCGAAGTCGAGGAGACGGGTGACACGGCGAAGGCCCACGGGGCTTTCGGCATACACGCGAACGATCGGCTCGGTGCCTGATCGCCGGAACAGGAGCCAGCTCTCATCGCGGCCAATCAATTTGATCCCATCCAGCGTCTTCACCTCTGCCACCGCAACCCCTGCGACGCGCGCGGGGGGATGAGTACGAAGCCGCTCAAAAAATTTGGCGACACGATCTTGAGACACGGTCAGATCCCGCCGCGCGTAACACCATCGCCCAAAGCGCCGCTCGAGCCGTCGGAGGATCTCGATAAGACTCCGCCCTTGCACCGCCATGGCCTCGAGGACCAAGAGTCCCATCAAGAGGCCGTCTCGCTCCGGCAGATAGCCCTGGATCCCAATGCCGCCAGATTCCTCACCACCAATGAGCACATCGTCTTCGAGCATGAGTTTGACGATGTGTTTAAACCCGACCGGCACTTCGAGCAGCCTCAGGCCAAGACCGCGAGCCAACCGATCGATCATCGAGGTATTCGAGATCGACTTCACCACCGCGCCACGCCACCGGCGCGACGCGATGAGATGCTCCAACAGGATACAGAGCACCTGCCCAGGGTTCAGGAAGGTGCCGTTTGGCGCGACGACACCCAACCGGTCCGCATCACCATCGGTCGCCAGACCAACATCCCACCGTCGACGCTTCAGCGTCTTGGCCAGTTCTCCCAAATGCGCTGGGATCGGCTCAGGGGCATGCCCTCCAAACAGCGGATCAGGTTGGGCATGGATCGTCTCCACGCGGCATCGGCCACCAGCCAAGAGGTTCGCCATGAGGCGATCAGCCGCCCCGTGCATCGGATCCACGACGACGCGCAACCGGCTTCGTCGGATCGTGGGAAGATCCACACAGGTTCGAATGCCGTTGAGAAACGCCGGCAGCATCTCAATCGGTTGAATGAGCCCTTGACGAACCGCCTCACCAAACGCGCGTTGCCGCACCGGATGACGCCCAATGCGTTGTTCGATCGAGGCAACCGTCTCTGGGGTCGCCGACCCCCCAAAGCATTCTTTGACTTTGATGCCGTTGTAGACGGCGGGGTTGTGGCTGGCGGTCACAACGATGCCGCCGGCCAGGTGATGTTCGACCACGGCCCGACTGACGGCGCAGGTGGGGACGGCTCGATCGCTCAGGAAACTCTTCAACCCGTTTGCAGCAAGCACCTCACAGACCACGTTGGCAAACCGGTCCGAAAGAAACCGGGTGTCATACCCGACCGCGATGGCGGGACGCTGCCCAGGCGTGGAAGCCGTCTCACGAAAGTGTTCGGCGATCGCCTGGGAGACCTTGCGGACATTCTCCATCGTGAACGCTTCTGCGATGATCCCACGCCATCCCTCGGTTCCAAAGGTAATCTTCATGAGCGTGCCTCCTGCGCCGCTCGTAACGTCTCAATGGCCGTGCGATAATCCGTTGCGCGAAACACGTAGGTCCCAGCCACCAAGATATTGGCTCCGGCTTGACAGACGAGCTTTGCCGTCTCGGCAGTGATTCCCCCATCGACCTCAATGTCTCCAGTAAACCACTCGCGCACCATGCGGATTTTCTCCACCATGTCTGTCAGGAAGGCCTGTCCCCCGAATCCTGGCTCAACGGTCATGATCAAGACTTGATCCACCTCAGTGAGGTAGGGTTTGAGCGTCTCTGCTGAGGTTCCTGGTCGGACAGAGATCCCGCAACGGATCTTCTTGCGCCTAAGCTCGCGCAGGAAGTCATGCATGGCCTGGGGGTCTTTGAGACCCGCCGCCTCCACGTGAATGGTGAGATGATCTGCACCGGCCTTGATGAACGCCTCCGCGAACCGCTCGGGGTGTTCAATCATCAACTGGACATCAAGCGGCAATGTGGTGACCCGCCGAACTGCCTCGACGATCACCGGGCCAAAGCTGATGTTCGGGACGAAGTGGCCGTCCATAACATCGAGGTGGAGCCAATCGGCCCCGGCACGCTCCACCGCGTGGATCTCGTCAGCCAGCCGGCGAAAGTCGCACGCGAGGACGCTTGGCGCAATGAGCAGTCGACGCATCACAGGGTACACAGCTTATGGAGGGTCGAGACCAGCTGTTTAGGCACTGGGCCGACCACGGCCAGAAAGAGGCGTTGGGCCGAAAACAACAGGCGGGCCGCCCGCTGGATATGCTTGGCGGTCACGCGTTCCATCTCGGCCACCACAGCCTTGGGGTTGGAGACCCGGCCGACGGTCACAGCCTGCTCTCCCATCCACAGCATGTGCTCCATCGTCTCTTCTAATCCCATGAGGAGCTGGCCCCGGTAGAACTCCTTGGCCCGGCGAAGCTCCCTGGGCGGAATGGACTCACGTTTCACTCGCGCGAGCTCTCCCATGACGGTTCGTAGCGTCGTCGCGAGCTTGCCAACATCACAGCCCGCATAGATGACGAAGGCGCCCGTGTCCTTGTATCGTTTAATATGGGTGCCAATCTCATACACCAGACCTCGTTTTTCCCGCACCTCGTGGAAGAGGCGCGAGGACATGTTGGCCCCCAGGATCACATGGAGAAGCTCAAGGGCAAACCGGTAGGGATGCGTCCGGGGCATCGCAGGGGTCCCAAGGCAGAGGTGGGTTTGCTCGGTCGCTTTATGCAACAACCGGACCTGGGGACCTCGTCGAGGCCGTGGGGCGGGCGAAAACCGTCGAAGGGATCGTGGGGATCCCCCTGCAATGGTGCGTTGCAGGTGGCGAATGATCCGTTCGGCATCCAACGCCCCTGCGCAGGTGACCAACACGTTCTGCGGTCGATAGAACTGCTTCCAATAGGCGACGAGGTCGCGGTGGGTAATCCGGCGGACTGATTCCGCCGTGCCGGAGAGCAAATTCCCCAAGGGGTGATTCGGCCACAAGAGCTGGTTAAACACTTCATGGACATACTGCGACGGTGTGTCTTCATACATGCGGATCTCTTCGAGGATCACCTCGCGCTCCTTCTGGATATCCGCAGTCTTCAGGGCGGGATGGAGCACCATGTCGGCAAGAATGGTCATGGCTCTATCCAGGTATGTGGCAGGGACCTTGGCCATGTAGCAGGTAAACTCTTCGGCGGTAAATCCGTTCAGACTGCCCCCAATCCCTTCAATGCTCTGTGTGAGCTGCTCACAGCTGCGGGTCCTCGTCCCCTTAAAGAGGAGATGCTCTAAGAAGTGGGAGACCCCTGAGAGACGAGGCGGCTCATACCGACCCCCAGCCCGCACCCAGAATCCCGCCGCAACAGACGCAGCGTGGTCCATCGGTCGCAACGCCACGGTGATCCCGTTCGGGAGCGCGTGCATGTGATAGGGCGTTCGCGGCTTACTCGCGCGTGTGCTTGGCATCGAGATAGAATTGGAGAATGAGTTGCGCAGCGAGCTGATCAATCAACCGCTTGCGGTTGCGCCGTGACGTGTCCGTTTCCAAGAGGGCCCGCTCACTCTGCAAGGTCGTGAGCCGCTCATCAACCACATGGACAGGGCACGTGAGGTGTTCCCGTAACCGTTCCACAAACTCCATGACGCGCTTGGCCTGCTCGCCGATGTGACCGTTCATCATAAGGGGAAGCCCCACAATGACCGCTTCGACGCCATGCTCGCTCGCGAAGGTGGCGATCGTGTTGAGGTCTTGCTCGAGTCCTTGTCGCGAAATCACAGTCAGGCGCTGCGCCGTCAACCCCAGTGGATCGCTCAGCGCCACACCAATCCGCCGTTCCCCGACATCCAATCCCAACAGCCTTCGCATCAGGCATATCGGGCCAGTCGCCGGTCGCTGAGCAGGCGCGCGACCACGCCCCGAACCGCCTGCGATCTGTCCGTGCGGCACACCAGGGTGGCATCACGGGTCGTCACGACGATCACATGATCGAGCCCGACAGTGGCCACCAGATGACCGTCCGGGCTGATGACATGACTGTTTTGACTTGCGACGCGTACCCCTTGTTGTCGTCCTTGACTGATTCGGATGAGGCTCTCCCAACTCCCTACATCTTCCCACTGGAAGTTCCCTTCGACCACACCTCCCTGTCGCAGATGCACCATGACGCCGTGATCAAACGAGATCGCCCGAAGCCGACGATAGACTGACGTCGCCCGCCGTTGAAACCCTGACTGTCCTGCCAGTTCCCCCAGCGGAGCGATGAGTCGGGCATGAGCCGGCAACCATCGTTCGATGAGGTCCAGGAACGTCGTGACGCGCCCCACAAAAATCCCGCTATTCCAATACACCCTCTTGGAGGCTAGCAGACGCCTGGCTCGATTGGGGGAAGGTTTCTCCTCAAAACGCCTCAGGCGAAACACCCGGCACCCAGACTGAAGACCAACCGATGCTCCCACGCTCACATGACCCAGCCCCGGATGCACACGGGTTGGACGGATGCCGATGGTCACGATCTCATCGTTTTCGCGAGCCACGTCGATGGCACTCCGAAGGCTGTGTCGGAATGCGGCGGGCGGCCGGATCCAGTGATCCGCAGGCAGCGCCACCATGATGGTAGTGGGATCCTCCTGCGCCAACACGACGGCCGCAAGCGCGATGCAGGCCGCCGTGTTTCTGGGTTGCGGTTCCACCAGCAAGGCGTGTCGGAGGGCCCGGGGAAGCATGTGTCGAATAGGACGCGCTTGCGCGGCCGTTGTCACAATGAGCAGTTGCTGTCGAGGCCAGAGCCCTTGTACGCGTGCGAGTGTCGTCTCAAGCAGACTGCGCTTCCCATCAATACGCAAGCAGACTTTCGGCACGGTCTTGCGGACTAACGGCCATAACCGCTCCCCCCTGCCTCCAGCCATGATGACACACGCAACCCGCGGTGATGTCATACGGCACTCCGGAGGCGGCGAATGAACGCGGAGGCGCGTTTGACCAAGGCGGAGGGGCTGTGCAGGATGGGTTCCATCAGGCGAATCAACGCGCTGCCGACAATCACGCCATCCGCCACCCGAGCCACGCGAGCCGCCTGGGCAGGCGTCGAGATCCCAAACCCCACGCAGATCGGCTTGGTCGTCATCAGCTTGAGTTGGCGCACACCATGGAGCCAGCTCATCGGCAGCCGCTCCCGAACCCCGGTCGTTCCCGTCAACGAGACATAGTAGATAAATCCCTGCGAGGCCTTGGCAATGTGTCGGAGTCGTGTCGGGGAACTCGTGGGAGCCGCAAGAAAGATCGGATCAAGCCCCATACGATTGGCCGCCTGACGGAACGCCTGGCCTTCCTCAGGAGGCAAGTCAGGGACGATCACGCCACACACCCCGCACCGTGCGGCTTCGCGAACAAACGGCGTCGGATCCCCCACGAGAGGTGACCCATTTCCGAACTGCAGGATCGGATTCCAATAGGAAAGGAGCACCAGCGGCGCATCGATCCGTTTGGCCACGCGGCTCACCATGTTGAGCACGCTCGCCGGGGTGGTCCCGTGGCCAAGCGCACGGCTGGATGCTCGTTGGATGACCGGACCGTCTGCCAGCGGATCGGAAAACGGAATGCCCACCTCAATCAGATCCGCCCCGGATTCCGCCAGCGCCACCAGGAGGGCATGGGTCGTCTCAAGATCTGGATCGCCTCCCATGACGAAGGGAATGAGGGCTTTGCGACGGGACGACCGCAGGCGTTCAAATGTGGCGCGAATTCGATCCACCCCGCCCCTTTGATTCACAGTGATCGGGAGATTGATGGTGGATGGGGCCACCGACAAGCCAATGCTCATCGAGCTGATCGATTGTTGATAGAAAAGGGGCGGGGTCCATGATGAAGGACGCTGGCGATCGTCGCCACATCCTTATCCCCACGACCTGAGAGGCACACGATCACCACCGTCCGTTTTGGCAGTTGCCGAGCGAGCTTCGCGAGGTACGCAATCGCGTGAGCTGGTTCCAACGCGGGGATGATCCCCTCCGTCTTGGCCAGCAACGTGCAGCCCTCGAGCGCCGCCTTGTCCGAAACCGCGACATACCGGGCCCGGCCGATCCGCTTGTAGTACGCATGCTCTGGCCCCACCCCAGGATAATCCAAGCCCGCCGCGATTGATCGCGTCTCAAGGATTTGCCCGTCGCGATCTTGCAGCACAAGGCTCCGGGCACCGTGGAGCACCCCGGGTGATCCTTTCACGAGCGTCGCTGCATGATGTCCCGGACGCAGCTTCTCCCCCCCTGCCTCAACCCCAATGAACCGCACCCGCCGGTCTTGCGCAAACGGATGAAACAGGCCGATGGCGTTGGAGCCCCCGCCCACGCAGGCCAGGAGATAATCCGGGAGCCTGCCGCGTTCCTCGAGGATTTGCCGACGGGCCTCGCGGCCAATGACCGCCTGAAACTCGCGAACCAGCATCGGATAGGGGTGCGGACCGACCACCGAGCCGAGACAATAATGCGTCGTGCGAACATTGGTGACCCAGTCCCGGATCGCCTCGTTGCACGCATCCTTCAGGGTTTTCGTCCCGCTGGTGACCGGCATGACCCGGGCGCCCAAGAGCTCCATGCGAAACACGTTCAGCGCCTGCCGCGTCATATCCTCTTCGCCCATATAGACGTCGCACGCAAGTCCAAAGAGCGCCGCGACAGTCGCGGTTGCCACCCCGTGCTGTCCCGCCCCGGTCTCGGCGATCACTCGACGCTTGCCCATCCGCACCGCCAGCAGGGCTTGGCCCAAGCTGTTGTTGATCTTATGGGCGCCGGTGTGGAGCAAATCCTCACGTTTGAGATAGATCGCAAGCCCTCCAAGCGCGTGGCCCAGCCGCTTGGCAGGATAGAGCGGGGTGGGGCGCCCTGCATAGCGCCGTAAATAGTCCTCCAACTCCCGCCGGAAACTGGGATCGCGCGCCGCGCGATGGAACTCGCGCTCCAGCTCATCGAGGGCGGCCATGAGGGTCTCCGGGACAAACTTCCCCCCAAACGGCCCAAAATGGCCTGCTCGATCAGGACCGATCGCAAGACGCGGCGTTGAGCGGCTCATGATGTGAGAAAATCGAAATAATTATGATATCGTAAATGCTCGTCGGGGTCAAACGAAGGTCACGAACCGCGTGCAGCTTATCCGTGAAACCACCGGATGGTTCGGCCGATGCGTCGTCGAAGGGCCTGGCGCAGGAGGGCTTCGCCAAGCGCGATGTCATGCACGGCAACACCTGTCGAATCAAAGACTGTCACATCGGTGGGCTTCGTCCGCCCGGTCGCGTTTCCGATTAAGACCTCACCGAGCGTGGCATGGATATCCTGAGGCTTGAAGAGTCTGCGCGCAATCGGCACGTTGATCTCTCCGCCATGGATCGCCTGGGTCGGATCGTCCACGATGACCTTGGCCGCTCGCAGGATGGCCGGATCCAGCTCTTGCTTGCCTGGCGCGTCGGCCCCCAGCGCGTTGATGTGGGCACCTGGCCTGACCCACTCGCGCATGACGAGCGGCCGTCGTGACGACGTAATGGTCACAATGAGATCCGCATCGGTCACACACGCCTTCACTGTCCGAACAGGCATCAACACAACAGCCAGATGCCTGCGGGTCCGTCTGCAGAACTGCTGGGCCTCACCCGGTCGATACCCCCACACCCTCACCTCGCTGAGGCGGAACTGATCCACCAACGCCACGAGTTGATGGAACGCTTGCGCGCCACATCCCACGAGGCCCACGATGCGGGAGTTGCGCCTCGCAAGCGCTTTGGCCGCCACCCCTGCAGCGGCTCCTGTTCTCAGGCGTGTGATCGACAGCCCATCAAGGATCGCAAGCGGAAATCCTGTTCGCGGGTCATTGAGAATCACGAGCCCCATGACGGTGGGGAGGGTTGTTCCTTGATTGTGCGGATGGACATTCACCCACTTGACCCCGCAGCACGCAGGATGGGCTAGATACGCAGGCATCGCGCGAAAATCGCTCTGATGAGGCAACGGCAGGTAGATCTTGGGCGGCATCACCGCCTCGCCACGGGTTTGCGCAATGAACGTGCGCTCGATGACGCGGATGGCTGTGCGCATGTCCATGAGACGCTCAATGTCCGATTGGGTCAAGAGCCGGGTCTTCAACACTCGTGGCATCGCAAGGACACCCTAGGTCCCAACCCGGAAGGTCATGACGTCCCCGTCCTGCACGACATAGTCTTTCCCCTCAAGCCGGAGCAGTCCTTTGGCTCGAGCCTGCGCTTCCCCGCCGCAGGCCACGAGCGTCTCGACGGAAATCACCTCCGCCCGGATAAACTGCCGCTCAAAATCCGTGTGGATCACCCCCGCAGCCTGCGGGGCTTTGGTGCCCTGCACAATCGTCCAGGCCTGGAGGATGCGCGACGCCGTGGTAAAAAAGGTGACGAGGCTCAACGTGCGATAGCCCCGTTGCACCACCTGCGGGAGCGCCGATTCCGGAAGCCCCAACTCCGCGATCATGCTCATCCGGTCAGCGGCTTCCAGCTCCGCAAGCTCCGCTTCAAGCTTGGCGCACACGACGATGAGCTCCGCGTGGTCCTGTTTGGCGATCTCCATGAGACGCTCCACGGATGCCGGAGGCGTCCGAAGAGAAGCCTCATCCACATTGGCCGCGTAGATGACCGGCTTGCTGCTCAGCACATCCACCCCGAACGCGCGAGGATGGGCTGACATGTCAAGCCCCAGTCGACGAATCGGCGTTCCCTGTTCCAGTACCTGTTTCCAGCGTTCCAGGACCTCGACCAGCGCCTGGGCCTGTTTGTCGCCGCCTTTAGCGAGCTTGCGTTCTTTGTCGAGCCGTCGTCCGATGATCTCCAGGTCTTTGAGCAGAAGTTCTGTGTTGATGACCTCGACGTCGCGACCTGGGTCGACTTGACCCATCGCGTGCGGAATGTTCGGGTCTTCAAAACAGCGCACCACGTGCAGCAGAGCATCCACCGCGAAGAGGTGGCTGAGGAACTGATTCCCCAGCCCCTCCCCCTGGTGAGCCCCCTTGATCAACCCCGCGATATCCACGACTTCCAGGTTCGTGGGGATGACCCGATCGTGCGGCAACGCGGAGGCCAACCGGCTTAGACGAGGATCATCGACCGGCGCGACGCCGACATTGCGATCCGTCGTCGTAAAGGGATAGGGCGCGACCTGGGCCTTGCCATGCGTGAGGGCATTAAACAACGTGGACTTCCCCACGTTCGGCAGTCCAACGATCCCCAGTTTGAGCCCCATCGTCACCAGCGAAGAAGAATGACGCCCACGACGATGCACACCACCCCAAGGACGCGCGTGGCGGTGAGGGGCTCGCGCAGCAGGACCCACCCGAGGATCGCGGCGACGAGGGGATAGGCGCCTGCCAGCGGGGTCACCTGCGAGACGCGCCCTGCTTTCAGCGCCTGGTAAAACGCGAGCTGCCCGACAAAACTGGCCAGAAATCCGCCGAGGGCCAGCAGGACAAAGGACCGGACGCTCAACGTCCACATCGCTTTCCACGGTGACCACCACATCCCAAAGATCACTAAACCCACAAGCACCCCAAGACTGCGGACAAAGACGCCCGTCGTGGGACTGCTGTGAGTCAGCCCTACTTTCTCCAGCAAGGGGACCACTCCCCAAATCCCTGCGGTGAGCATCGCCCACCAGAATGCTGTCATGAACGCTCCTTTGAGGTTGTGCAGTGAGTGACCGCGTCACGAAACGCTTGGACCATGGCTGGCTGGATATCGATGAGCACCACGCGCGTCAGCGACTTGGCTGGAAAGCGAAAGACCGTTTCTACAATCGCGCGGGCGGCTTCCTGAACCGGAACCTGTCCGACCCCGGTGCCCATTCCGGGGATCGCCAGCGACGACACCTGCAGGCGCTGGGCACATTCAAGGGCTGCCCGTGTTGCCCGCGCCACCGTCTGTGCATCGGTGGGCTGAGCGGGTTGCTCCATCGTCGGCGCATGGATCACATAGCGACACGCAAGCGCACCAGCACTCGTCGCCATCGCCGTCCCAACCGGAATCGGCGCCTTGGCCGTGGCTTCCCGCTCAATCTGGACTCCCCCAACCCGCCTGATCACACCCGCGACCCCACCGCCCATCACACCAAAGGAGTTCGCGGGGTTGACGACCGCGTCCACAGCGACTTTCGTGAGATCACCTTGTTCCACGACGACGTCGATCATCGCACGTGCGTCTCGGGTCTCGTGTCTTGAGTCTGGACTTCTAGTGCTCCGTCCACTTTGATTTGCGTAGTCGGGCGATCCGCATGACTCTAAGTTACCCTCGCGGGGCGTGGACGGAGCAGTCGATCGTCCATAGTCTGTAGTCCATCGCCAACAACGAGTTGCAGTCCTGGTTGTTTCGTCTGACTATCGACTCTGGACTCTTGACTATGGACTGCTTCGACAGGATTGAGCCCCTGGACCCCTCATGTCAATGCTGTCGAAGCACTAGTCTTGGCGAAACTGCTGCCACAGCCGGCGGAACCGGCTTTCATACAACAGC
>CAYJTP010000037.1:0-15060 GCA_964373175.1 uncultured Planctomycetales bacterium | reverse complement strand
ACCCGTTTCGTCTTCCTCTTAGCCTGGCACTCCCAGTAACGCCTCCAATTTTTCCGACGCCACTTTCGCATGAGCAAATTGGTTACAAACCGACGAAAACGACTTTGTCGTCTTTGAAATAAAGATAAACAGACATCCTATCCGATATTAAGAGGATTCTCTTCCGAGGAAAGATGTAGGTCCATTCTTCCTCGGCTTCCTGAAGAACGTGCGGATCTGCATTCTCATAATAGCCAACATACCCCCCATGGAATCCGGGCGGGAGGTCTGTGTCGATATGATCCGGTTTACCCCACATGGCAAGGACAGCGGCCTTGTCCTTACCTAGCAACTGGCCTGAGAGTTCCTGTTGCTTCTGACGGCGCCACTGGCCCCATTGGATAAGCTCCTGTGCGGAATTCGGGTTAGCGAGGTGCTGCAATCCGCATCCCAGACACGAAAGGCTTAAGAAACTGGAAAGCAGAATCGTCAGGTATCGCATGGAAAACTAGCAGGTCTCATTGATTACCAGTACCAAGACCATAAGCTGCCTTGCTGTGCGGATAAAAACCTTGAAAGAATGGACCTATGGCTCCACCGATGATCTTGATGGGATCGAGGTTGGGTCCGGTAAGGTTGATGATGTCGCCAGGGTTCGCATCGAAGTTGATCTTGTTTAACGGAACTCCAGCGGAGAGACCAGATCCATAACCTCGCAATTGCGTAATTGGAGGTGCCTTAAATGCAACAGTAGAACCTTCTGGAAGCTGGTGGCCACCTGCACTTAGTTGGAATAGAACGTTTGAAAGCCCAATGGCTCCCCGACTATGGGACACTAGGTGCAACTCACTTCCGACTCCCCTTAGTACCCCAGCCATGAAGCGGTCACTGGCACTGGTGAATGTCACTTTCGCTAAGAAGGCTTCCGTCAGGTCCGCGATCGTGCCGCTTGTTTGTTTGTAGAATACCACAGCATTCTGGGTCTTGGCGAGTTGTAAGGCGCTTTCATAACTTTCATTGATCCCGATCTTATGCACACGCCCACCATACTCTTTGATGGCCTGCTGAATGCTTTGAGGATCAGTTAGTTTACCATTGGGCCCCACGACTTCGCCGGGATTCACCGCCCAGTCCTTAATCCCTTTGGCGGCCTGGGCTCCGAGCTGGACAGCTGTAAGGGCTGCTGCTGCCATACCAGTGATCTGGCTGACGGTCTGCCAGGTGCGCCCAGGCAGCAGAGCCGTAATGGCTGAGGCCATGGCGGACGTCGCGGTCATCGCCGTCAGGAAGCTGGTGGGTGGAAAGATGATGGTGAGGACAATGGTCAAGGCGAGGAGCAACCATTTGAACGCTTTCTTGAACCACCCATGCCCGGTAGGATCAACGTTGGAGACAGGGTTGTTGTTGGCATACGTGTAGCGGTTGAGATCCTGGGGATTGGCCGGGTTCGGGACAATGGTGTCTGGAGTGATGAACCGGCCAAGGTGCGGATCGTAGTAGCGACTCTCGAAGAAGATCAATCCTGTCTGCGGATCCTGGCGCTTCCCGGCGAACTGGTGGTCGCTGGGCAGTTGGCCTTCCACTCGTGAAGGCACTCCATAGGGCGTGTACTCCATGAGGACAACAGGCTGTCCTTGGGCATTAGTTATGACGTTGGTGGAGTCCAGGTGATCTGCGTGGTAGAAGTACAAGTTCCCCTGGCTATCACGTGAGGCAATCCGCTTCTGACCAAGGAAAATATGCTCAATCGTCTTGTTGGGCTGAATCTCATAGGCCTGACTCACATAGATGGTGGTGCCGCTCGCTGTCACCTTTTTGATGCGCCCTCCATCAGTGTCATAAACGTAGGTGGTTGTCTGGTCTCGTGGAACGGGTGGATTGAACAGGCTGGTGGTCACGATATGGACAAAGTACGACTCCCCCGGCTGGATTTGCGTGGGTTGCTCGAGCTGCTTGGTGGTGGGGTTCCAGCGCCAGATCTGATCATAGTTGAGCCCCTGGAGGAGCCAACTGACCGGCTGGGGACCATCCACTGCGATAGCCGGCAGCAGCTGCCACTCTGGAAGTAGATTCAGGCTGTACTGGCTCGTGGGGAGCTTCCCGGTGATCTGGATGGTAAGGCCGCTGGGATTTTTGCAGTACAGTTGGTAGCCCTTGCCGTACTTCAAGGCGGTGAAATCATCAAACTTGGAGTGGCCGACGTAGAACTGGTAGTGACCGACATACGGATCGTTGTACTCGGCATTGAAATGGCCGATCCACTCCAGGTCCTGGCTGAAGGTGGGGAAGAGCGCTGCAATCGAATTGTCATCCGGGATCACTGGCAGACTGAAGAAGTTATGGCCAGGCTCAAAGTGCAGCGTGACGGTGATCTGCTGGGCCGCCTTGACCTCCGTGAGGCGGTTTTCCGCGTCATACCGCATGATCTGAGCCACCATCGAGGAACTGGCCGGGGTCTTCTTGATGAGGTTCCCGCGGGCATCGTACTGCATGGTCCAGCCATCGGAAGTCGAGGTGACAGCATGGGGGCCGGCTGGGCCTTCCCCGTAGGTCATCGTCATGCCTTCCTTCTGGACCATGTTGCCGATCGGATCATACTGATAGGTCTGCGTGCCGTAACTGCCTGCTGCCTGCGTCAGGCGGTTGAGGGCGTCGTATTGGAAGGTCTGATCCGCGGTATTGACGAGGTCGTCAATCTGCGTGACGTTACCCACCGGGTCAAACGAGTAGGAGAAATCCTGGAGAGTTTGAAGTTCGAAGTTCGAAGTTCGAAGTGAAGAGAGACGAAGAGTCTGCGGGTCATAGGAGTAGTCGGAGGTGACGCCGTTGCTGTAGACCACCTTGATGATCTGGCCGGCCGCGTTATAGTCCACATTCGTCACGATGGACTGAAGCGGCTGTCCCTGGGGCTGGTGGGTGACGGTCTCAATACCGCCCTGGCTGTTGTAGGTGTAGGTGGTTACAGAACCACTGGGAGAAGTCACCGTCAACAATCGCCCTAACAGGTCATAGGTGCGAGCAATCGTCCGCGGTGTGCCGCTCACCGTCTTGGTCTCCGCAGTGAGCCGGTTCAGGTTGTCATACGCAAAGCTCGAAGAACCGGATGCTTCAGCTACTCCGGTCAGCTTGCCTTTGGCAAACTGCTGCTGCGTGGCATCGTAGCTGTAGGTGATCGTCCCTGGGTTGATGACATCCGCGCCTTGCGGGATGGTGTACGACTTCTGGGTCAGACGGTTGAGAGCGTCATGCTGGAAGTTGATGGTCACCCCTCTAGCGTCCGTCTGGGTCAGCAGATTGCTGGCATCGTCGTAGGTGTAGGTTGTCAGACCGGTGTCGGGATCATCCATCGAGAGTTTGCGGGAAAACGAGTCATAGGTGATGGCCGTGACGTTGTTGAGATGGTCGGTGACTTTGGTGAGGTTGTTCAGCACGTTGTATTCGTAAGCGGTCACGTAGACCTGGGCTTGGTTGAACTCCTCGGCTTTGATCAGCCGCCCATAGGCATCATTGGTGTGGCGGCTTTGATGTCCATTGCCGTCCGTGGTGGTTACTGCCCCGTCGTTGTAGCTGGTGGTGGTTGCGGAATTGTCAGGATCGATGATCTGGGACAGGCGGCCTTGAGGATCATAGGTGTACGAGACCTTGGCGAGACTGTCCCACCCGGGCTCGCTGGTCAGCGGCACGTAGCTCGTGGAGAGGTTGGAAAAGTACGGCACCCACTGCTTGACGACCAGCCCGCGGTTGTTGAATTCCGCATTCCCAGTAACAACCTGCTTTGCGGGATTTTCGGCAGGAGAGCGGGTCTGGATGGGGCGGCCCAGGCCATCCGTGAAGGAGTAGCTCGTCAGAACCTGAGACTGGCCGCTCTGGATGCGCCGGTGGGTGACGGTCTTGTTGGGCACCACAGACACGTCATATTCATAGCTGACGGTCGGCAGGGTTTCGGTGTCGTTTGGGCTGATAACCTTGGAGACCCGGCCCAAGACATCGTACATCGTGCTGGTGGTGACGTTATTCTGATCAGTCGAAGTCAGGACATGGCCAAAGCGCGGATCATAGGACACTGTTCGGGTCTGCCCCAGATGGTTCGTCACGACTTCCAGGTAGGTATGGCTTGCCGAGTCGTAAGTGTTTGTCGTGGTGTGCTGGAGGGTGTCCGTGACTGTTTGAACGTTCCCGTATCCATCATATGTCATCGTCGTGCCCAGCCACCGCACCGTCGGCAGATTCAACCAATCCTCTTCCTTGGTGAGGTTGCCTATGGTGGGGGCAGTCGTATGCGAGGCAGCTCCGTCGTAATAAAAGCGCCGCTGGGCCACGACGGTCTGAGTCGTATCAAGTGCCTGAACCAGCTTGGGTTTGCTGACGATCCAAGCGGAGGTGTTGTAGACGAATTCGCTGATGGTGGCACGCTCATCGCCGCTGACGGTGACATCGCCGTCCTCATCGGTGCGCGCCACGTTGCCATAACTATCGTAGGTGAAGCGGGATTTGGCCTGCTTGAAGGTGGCGTCGCCATCGTAGGTAAAGGCATCCGTCTGATCCAGCTTGGCGAAGTGGACGCCAGGATAGGGTTCAGTGCAGCTCCAGGTCTGCTCGGCCTTGGTCCAGAGGTTGTCGTACTGGTCACGGAACTCCGTCCTGAACGGTCTTCCCTTCTTGTGCACATCCTGATGAAAGCGGGTGATCGTCTTGTTGCCATCCGCATCAAAGACGGTGGCCTCCTCAAACCCCCGGAACTCCTTGGTCGGCCCATCGTACAGGCCCTTGTGGAAGAGGTAGGTGGTGGTGTAGCTGTTGCCGAGCCCGTCTTCCTGCTTGGTCTGCTGGACGACCGGGAGGACAAACGGCAGAATCGACTCCTCAGCACATCCGCACAGGCTCGAGGGTTGATACTTGACCGTCGTGGTGCCGCCCAGTCCGTTGGCGATGGTCCGCAGGACATCCGGGGCAGCGCCATTGGAGCTATCGGGGTTGGTCAGGCTAGAGAGGGCCAACTGGGAGCTGCCGGATAGGATATTAAAGACTGCGGGATCCGCGATCCCATCGCCATTGAAGTCCCCGACCTGAGGGTTATCATCGGAGGAGGTCAAACTGAAGGTGAGAGGCAGTGTGATGGGTGCGCCAAAACTGATTCCGGTGGAGGGGGCATAGATGATCTGGCCGGCCGAACGGTTGTAGTAGGCGGCATCGGTCAATCCATCCCCATTGAAGTCGGCGGAGGTGTGCGGGTTGCTGCCGCCAAAACTGCCGATCCAGTTGGTGGCTGCAGTCCAGCCACTGCCGGTGGAGAACCGCACATCAATGGCGCCAGTTGACTCGTTGACAATCCCGATGTCGGTCAGTCCATCCCCGTTGAAGTCGCCGGTGAGGGCCTCGTAGTTGCTGTCCCCCCAGCTGAGGCTGAAACCGCCGCTTGAACTGAACCCGCTCCCATTCCACAGGGCGACCGTCCACGACCCGTTGTTGTACGTGCCGATATCGGTGTTGCCGTCACCGTTGAAATCACCGGTCAACGGGCTCCCGCTACCATGCGACAGATTCCAGGAAGGCTCCACCACGAAGCTCGATCCAGTTGAGCGCGCAAACTGCCAACTGCCGCTGGTGTAGATCGCAATGTCTGTTCGTCCATCCCCGTTCCAGTCCCCCAGGAGCGGCGTGGAGAAGCTGGTGCCAAACCCGGAAATCCAGGGACCGCCTGGGGAAAGTGAACAGGACGTGGCGCAAGAGACCGACCAGCTCCCGCTGGAAGGCGTGAACTTGATGATGTCGGTCTTGGCATCCCCGTTGACATCGCCCGCCAGCTGCGGAACCCCGAGCGCGATCTGGCTGGGGTTCATGACATCAACCTGGTTCTTGAGTCCACCGCCAAGGCTGGTCGGACCCCACCCCTGGTGCTGATGGTAGGCGGTGATGTGGATAATTGACCAGCCGGCCTGCAGCGAGATACTGCCCGGGTTGGTAATCTGGGTCACCCCGCTGGTATCCTCCCGATAGAGACACCCGACCGCGTCGTTGCTGTTGGAGTGGGAGAGCGAGATCGTCTTGGCTTGGCCCACATACACGTAGGTCCAGACATGCCCGAAGTGATCGTTGCAGCCGGACATGCTGACATCGCCATTGCTACTGACGCTGCCCGAGACGCAGCCTAAGTCGAAACCCCCGCTGGCCACACTTGAACTTCCCCAAGGTAGGCCCAGGTAGGGATTGGCACAGCCCCAGGTCTCATGGCCGGTGTCCAAGCCCGCCTTGCGGACGTTCCAGGCGGAAACACTTGGTGACGACTGGAAGTTGTTCAGGGTATTCGGGTAGCTCGCGCTGCCGGTGTCCTGGTAAGTGAAGGTGGTCGCAGGCAGACTGGTGGTGCCGTCAGTCCCAAACTGTGTCACACTCGCAATGAGTGATCGGCTGGTGCGCCCGCTGGTGGTGTAGCTCAGGACATACTTCCGGGCCAACTGGAATTGACCCTGGACCTTGGCATAGGTCTTGACTTCCTTGAGGCGCTTGGCAGTCGTTACCGCGAATCCGCTGCGGTAGGACACCTCGTCATCCGGCCGGTCTTCGAGCACAAATTCCACGTAGTTCGCCGGAGCCAGGCTTGTCGGCTCATGACCGGTGTAGTCAATACGAGAAGGGTAGAGTTGCTTCTGGTCTTTGGTGTAGGTGACCGTCAGGGTGTTGCCGTTGGAATCGATGACCTTGTCCAAGGCCCAGCGGAAGACCTGCCCGGTGTTTTCGATTTGGGAGCCTGGCGTCTGACCAAAGAGATAGCGCGTGCCGGATTTGTCCCGTACCTCCCAGCCGGAGACCCCGTTGTTGATGAACTTCAGAAACAGGTTCTCTTCTTGGGCCCGGTAGGTGCCGTCGGGAATCTGTATAAGATCTGACGAGATACCCTGGAACATGAAGGCATATGTGTCAGAGCTGTCGTACTTCGGCACACCGTTTTTGGTATTGCGTTCGACGTAGCCGACATCCAGCATCCATCCCACCCCAAGCCACCCGTTTCTTCCTGAGGATGAGTAGGACAGCGCGAGGCTGGGCTGGATCCCTTTGCGACCAGGCGGGAGAACAATCGGGACACCAGTAGTCGCCCGTCCAGTAAACAAGTCGGGCTGGAAGTTCTCAACAAGGGTGGCAGCTGGCGGTGGCGCGCTTCCAGCAGAGGCGGTGGAGGAACCTAGATGCGACGCTTCCGAAGGAGCAGGAAAGCTGCATTGCGCCGCGATCATCGCCGCGGCCGTTGCTCCCGCAAGCCATCGCACGGGTTGGGCGGGGTGCCTCGTCATCTCGATAGCCTCCCTGTGTGCTGGAGGAGTGGCTCTCCATCGTCCTGCGCTCTTGGTACCAAGTACGCCGTACCTGGTACGGAGGTGCTCGGTTGGGCGCGGTGAGTGCGGTCGGACGGTTGTGGGAGTTGGACGAACTCGCGGTAGGCCTGACGGCGAGCAGCAGGCGTTGGGCCGCCAAGTGCCTGGTAGACGGGGGTCGGCGTCAGGGGCAGGAGAGCTGGCTTGCCGAGCGCATAGTAGCCGTAGCTACTCCATCGGTACTGGGCCAAGTCGGTTGTGAGCCCTGCCTGGAGGGGGTTGCGTTCGATGTACCTGGCGGCTTCCAGGAGATACGACTCCCGATCGATTGGGAGGCTGTGGAAGGGGCCCTGCCAGAAGTGTCCGCTGAGCGCCTCCTGCCGGCGCATGTAGAACCAGTACCGACGCTGAAGCCAGTGCATCGCTTGGCTGAGGCGAGCCAGTTCTGGCGCCCAAAGCAGCAAGTGCGTGTGGTTTGGCATCAAGCAGAAGTGGGCTATGCGAACGCCGTGTTCCTGGCAGGCTTCCCGAAGCAGACGGCAATAGGTGGCGTAGTCCGACGCTTCGCGGAAGATGGTTCGCCGCTGGTTGCCACGTGTGGTGACGTGGTAGTAGCCTGATTCACTCGCCTGCCGAGGTCGCCGTCCCATCATTCACCCACCGCTCGGTACCTGGTACGCGGTACGTGGTACCCCATCCGCTTTCGTACCTGGTACGAGTACCTCATTGACTGCAGACACAGCACACGTCGGTGCTATATTGGCTTGAGCACGACCCCGTACTTGACGTGACGGTGCACGGCCCCCCGCACTGGGCGATTACGGTTCTGGCGGAGCCGCCACAGGCAGTTGAGCAATGGCTTTGCGCAGTGGAAGGAGAACTGCACACTGCGAAAATGTACTTGCACACCGCGAAGGTGCTGATCCCTGGCACACCTTGCGGACCCTGAGGGCCTTGGGGTCCTTGAGGCCCGGATGGCCCGGTTGGGCCAACAGGTCCTTGGGAACCGGCGGGGCCTGTCGGGCCTGATGGACCTTGGGGACCCGCATCACCCTGCGGGCCTTGTGGGCCCTGGGGGCCAATGAGCCCGGTTGGACTTCCTATCCAATGTCCGGAGTTATCGATGACTGGAGTCCCGTTGATCGCAATTCCACCGGCGATATCTAATTTCTCTGTAGGATTCGATGTCCCAATTCCAACATTCGCGCCTACGACCTCGATTGGTCCAGTGAGATGCTCAGCGACGTCTGCCCGCAGGGCCAATGGGACACTCGTGAGCCGTTGGCGCGGCGACAGCTCTGTCTCGCTGTTGACCTGGACCGCCAGCCAGCAGGGCGTCCCCCAGTCAAGATCCAGCAGGGTCACCTGGCCCAGGAGGACCGAGAAGTGCCCCTTGGTGAGCGGGACGTTGGATTGTGTTTCCTCCCAAACTTTGGTGCCCGCGGTTTCGGCATCGTAGAGCCGGAACGTCAGCGTGTAGGGGCCTTCGAGGGGAACGCCCTGGCTATCGACTGCCTGGCCCTGGTAGCGGATGAGGCGAGGGACCTGCGCAAAGGCTGGGAAGCTCGTCAGCAGTAGGCTCGTCAGTAGTAAGACTGTCAAACCAGCGTTATACCCGAACAGGAACCGTGTTGCGCGGTTGTTCATTCGACACCCCCTGTCTCACGTGGGTTTTGAGGCCGCTAAGCATCCGACCAACCACTTCTGCGTGTTGGTAAAACTGTTCAAGAGATGATGGCAAGAGATATTTCAGGTCTTTCGACAGGAGTAAGTAATATTTCAATTCCTCAAGCGAACTGTCCGCAATGTCGAGAAAGTTCACAAACTCTTTTCGACTGCGCCGCTTATGGCCCTCAACAACGTTCGCAGCGACTGAGACCGCAGCCCGTCGCATCTGGCTGACCAGGCCATATTGTTCATGTGATGGAAAGTCTGCGGTGGCCTGGTAGATTGTCAAGACCAGCTCATGAGCCTGTTGCCAGACAGTCAATTCACGAAATGTCTTCATCTAACCCCCTACCGCTTACTGCCGACGAGCCGACGAGCAGTTACGGAGGTGGTAGCGGCTTGCGCAGCACATAGACTTCAGCGGACTTGGGTGCAAAGCCGCCGAACCCATCCCGCACCCTGGCTTCGAACGCATGGGGGCCTAGATCAGCAATCGTGGGGATCCAAGGGTGCGACGCGCCGGATGTCCAGTCCACCAGGATGGCTCCATCTCGCAGGAGCTGGTAGTCCAGCGGGTCGTTGTCGACATCGGTCGCCGTGATGGAGAACGTCGTCGAATCCCCAACGTAGGCTTTGGTCCCATCGGGTGGCATGAGGGAAGCGACCGTCGGCAGGTAACCTAAGATGACCTGGAGGGTCTGTGTCGTGACATGTTCCAAGGGACTGGTGGCGACGAGCTTGAGCGTGTTCGGTCCAGGGTTCAGGGGGACGTCGGCCTGGAAGGTCCGGCCTGTGCGCTTCGCGGTCACGCCATTGATGCGGACTTGAGTCAGGTGATCGTCCACTTGGCCAGCGATCGTCACTTGAGGGAAATTGGTCTTGGGCTGGCTGGTGGTCGGATCAAGCCGGAGAGAAGTTCCTTCGGGATCGCGGTAGGTGAGATTGCTGATCACCGGCGGCAGGTTGTCCACCACGATGATGATCCGGGCGGCTGTACTGAGGTTCCCGGCGGCGTCCTTTGCGGTGATCGCAAATTCATTGTCTCCCTCGACCAGGGTCATGACGGCTGTCCAACTGGTTTGGTCATTGAGGGCCACGACTTGTACACCGTTCATCCAGATTGAGCTTCCCGGGATCTTGGTGCCGGTCAGGGTGTAACTGTTCGCCGTGGTCACTTCTGGGGTGATTGCTACAGTTGGGCGAGCAGGAGGCTGGGTGTCCAGGGTCACGGTGATGCTCGTGGTGGAACGGTTGCCCGCCACGTCGGTAGCGGTTGCACTCATCACATTGAGCCCCTCGATGAGTGGGATGCCTTCTGCTCGGAACGTGCTTCCAGTAATCGTCGCAGGGAGGCTATTGACGGATACCGAAGCTGTGGGATCGTCAATCGACCCTTCGACGGCAATCGTGCGTGTCCCTGCAGGCAAGGTGAGCGTGGCTGGCTGGTAGCCGATGCGGACCGTGAAGTCCACGTTTGCTGAGCGGCCGCCGAGTGGCTCTCCCACCACTGTGGCAATGGACATCGGATTGCCTCCTCCGACCTTGCCTCCGCCGGAGGTCAGCGTGTCTTGAATGAGGGTCGTGATGCCGTTGGTGGATTGGGCAAAGGCCAGCGTCGAGCCCACCAACAGACCCACGCACACTCCTCTGGTCGCTGCGAAGACGTTGATCCTCATGTGGAGCCCCACCCCCTGGCGGGCCGAGTCGAGGGGTCGAACTACTGGGCACCAAAGATCTGGCCGCCCGTCGGGAAGGTGATCTGGATCACCGGAGGCACCGTATCGAGCGTGACAGTTACCGACGTGGAAGCGGTGTTTCCGGCTGGATCAGTTGACGAGGCAGTAATGGTGTTCGAGCCCTCAGTGAGCGTGACGTCAGCCGAAAAGGCGCCTGCGGTGACCGTCGCGGATGTCCCATTGACTGTCACTGTGGCTTGGGGCTCATCGACCGTCCCCGTGATGGTGATGGTCCGCGTTCCCGCCAAGGCGCCTGACGTTGCCAGTAGCCAGATCGCAACTGTCCAAACCGCTCGCCGCATCGCTTCCCCTCCTTTCCCTAACAGGATTCTTTGCCTTGACTTTGACATCGCTTCCCCTCCTTTCCTTGCTACCTGCCCCCCAGTAATAACCCGTTCGTTGGATAGACGATCACCAGGGTTGGTGAGACGGTATCAAGTGTGATCGAGGCGCTCACAGGTGGCGACCAGTTGCCAGTGGAGTCGCTGAATTTCACGTAGACGGTCTTTGTCCCATCGCCGCTAGGCAGTGTCCAGGTTTTGGTCGTCGCGTAGGGCTCCGGGACGGTGTAGGTCAGGTTGTCATTGGAACACTGCATCTGGGAAATCGCCCCAGAGTCATCGGTCGCCGAGAGATTCAGCGTGACGGCGGGCGTGTTGGTGTACGCGGCTCCGCTCTTGATCAAGATGCTACCGGTCGGCGGGGTCGTGTCGGCCTGGACCAGGATGCCATCCGAGTAGCGGGTCGAGGAGTAGAGCCCGGCGCCATTCCTCGCCCGAACACCGAAGTAGTAGAGCTTGCCGTTGATGAGACTTAAGCCGGTCCTAGTGACCTCGGTCGCCAGACCGACAGAAGTCCAGTTGACGAGGATCGTCCCGATCGTCCCGGAGGTGGAGTCTTGGCGGATAAGGTACTGGTAGTTCACCACGCCGGATTCGGGATCGCTGGAGGCCGTCCAGATCGCATGGAGTGTGGTCGAGTTGGCATTCACGGCGCCATCGTCTGTCACGGTCGTCACGGTGCTCGGGGCCGTCTTATCCACGAGGATGCCATCTGAGGTGGGTGACCACGGCCCCCAGAGGCCAGCTTTGTTCTTCGCCCGCACCTGGTAGAAGTACTGGGTGTTGTGGAGGCGGCCGCTGACGGTAAAACTGCGGGAGGTGGTGGTGCTGGTCAGGGTGGTCCAGGCACCGGTGGTGCCAACCCATTCTTGAAGCTCGTACGCACCAATCCCTGATTCCGCATCGGAGGCCGCCGTCCAGTAGACGGTGTACGTGCCATCGCTGTCGTAGTCATAATCGGTTGCGGAGGAACCCTCAGTCGGCGTTCCTGGAGCCGAGGGGGCAGTTGTATCGACCCGAATCCCGTTGGAGTACCCTACCGACGACCAGAGGCCAGCCCCGTTTTTCGCCTTGACTCCAACATAGTAGAGCTTCCCTTGGAGGAGGCTTAAGGCCGTGTGGGTCACCTCAGTCGCAAGGCCCACAGAGGTCCAGTTCACGATAATCGTCCCTGAGGTTGAGCCCTGGCGAATGAGGTACTGGTACTCGGCGATGCCGGATTCCAGATCGGAGCTCGTCCAGGCGGCATGGAGGCTCGTCGTGGACGCCGTGTAAGCGCCATCGTCGGTCACCATGGGAGTTGAAGGCGGTGTGGTATCTGCCGCGAAGGCAGCCGACACAGAACTGAGTACACCAGATACGAAGAGGACAGGCGCAAGCCTGTGTCGGAATGCCCCCCACCCTCTGTGCGCTGGCCTCATTGCCCTCCAGCCTTTCGATGCCGTTAGGCCAGCGACGGCTCCTTCGCGGTGTAGGCCTCGAGCACCACTTCCGTGAGTTGCTCCCGCGCTTCCTTTGTCAGGGGCGAGACCGTGTCGTACCACTGGCCGTTTTTGCCCTGCTCGCGCGGCAGGCTGACGAACACCCCTTTCTTGCCTTCGATGACCCGCACGCCCTTGATCACAAACGACCCAGCAATGGCCACGTCGCAGAACGCCTTCGTCGTGCCGTTGCCATCGAGCCGAAGCACTCGCTTGACCTCAAGTCCTAGCCCCTGTGTTGCCATCGTGCACCTCCTGTGGTTTTGGCAATCGGTCATCGGTGACCCTGTCTATTGTCAGGTCAGGGTGAGGGTAATCGGTCACGTGAGGCGTGACGGCTATCGGTGATGGCTGACGTCGATCCCGGCGAAATGTATTCCAGACGTCGGTCAACCTGTAGAGTTGGCGCGCTGACTTATCGTAGAGGTCGATCAGCGATCCCAAGAGATCTGCGTCGCCGATTGTGTGGCCATAGAGATCAAGGCAATGCGCCAGACTCACGATCGTCTCATTGCACTCGCCCACCGCGTCATACAAGTACTTTTGGAAGCCATACCGTTGATGGCGCTTTGCGAAGCCTTCAGCGATTAACCGTGGAATGGCTTTGCAGGAACGGCCAAGCTGCGGCTTGAGATCGTATCGCTCGCTCTCGGGCAGCTTCGGGATGACGCGCGTCATGATCGCGATCGACGCCTGATACGTGTTCTGGAAGACTTCGAGGTTCCGAAAGCTGACAATCCGGCCTGTTGTGGTTACGCGATTCTCCATCACCCTCACCGTCTGCCGTAACGTCCTACCTGACCGTCACCCTTACCGACCACCGTTCATCTCGAGCTGCTTGGAAAACCACCCACCGGTGAGCCCGTCAATCATCGCGGTGAGCTCCTGCAACCGCAGTTCCTTATCCAATTGGACCTTGGGATCATTGGGCGGGTCCGTCAGGAGTTCAACCTGCAGGCGCCGTCGTTCAAAGTAGGCGCGCGTGGCCTCGTTGAGGATATCGTCCCGCAGCTGGACCGTCAGGCGGGAGCGCGTATCGATCGAGGTTTGATCGTCGTTCCAGATGAGCTTGGCCAGGTCCCAGTTGAGGGAAAACCCAAGACTGTTTGACGGGTCTTCGGTCTGGAAGACGCGGGTAGCCGTGCTGGTGACTGAACTGGAGATATACGTATCGTTGTCGCGATCGTAGTCGATCTTCAGGGTTGGGAAGAACGCCTGGAGGTAGGCCTGGCGGCGCCACCGCTGGATTTTCTCCGGCTCAACCTCTGCGTAACGGATGGCCGTCTGCCGTACTTGCTCGATGGTGGGCTCATAGACGAAATTGCCGAGGATCTCTTTTGCGGAGGGCCAATTGCCTTGGGCGAGCTGCTCCTCAGTCAGATCGAGGGTATAGAGGCCCTGGTCAGTCGCGGCAAACACTCTGCTCTGCGTCGCCGCCAAAAAATGCACCGCCTGGGTCGGTAGCCCGCTGTAGAGAATCTCCCAACGGTTCTCCTGCGGATCGTAGCGGGCCACGCCCTGCGGGGTGGCCGCATAGGCGACCATCGGGGAGTGCGCATGGAGGATGAGGTGGTGAATCTGCGCGGTCCCCAGTCCAAGCTGCGTGACGCGCTGCCAGGTCATCCCAGCATCGCGACTGACGAACAGGCCATCGAGGCTTCCCAGATAGAGCCGCTTGTGGTCTTGAGGATCGATCGCGAGGGTCGTGAGTCGGCGTGAAGGTTCTGGCTCCTCTTGGGGTTCCTCGCTGGTTTCGCTCCCGGGCTCTTCCACCGGCTCACCTGTGCGCAGCGTCGGCAGGCGCTTGTCCCACGTGGTCGCCTCCTCCGTTCCAACAAACAGTCCTTGATCCGTGAGCGCATAGATCCGGTCGGGGTCTTGAGGGTCAATGGCCAGGCTGCGTACCGATTGATTGCTCACCTGGCCTACGAGCTTTTGCCAGTGTTGGCCGCCGTCTGCACTCATGAACAGTCCACCCGCCGTCCCCAGAAAGATCTGGTGGCGATGCGATGGATGAACCAGCACGACCTGGCAGCGCGATTCACCGGTCCCGGCTCCACGGAACAGCCGTGTCCAGCGCCGCCCGCCATCCAGTGAGCCGTAGAGGCCGTTTGTGGTGGCGGCCAGGACGCGCTGGCCATCAAATGGGTCAACCACAAGCCGGGTGATCTCGGTGTGGGTCGGGAGCTGCAGGCAAGCCCGCCAACTCATGCCGCCATCGCGGCTGGCATAGACGGCACTGGATGAGGCCGCATAGATCAGGCGAGGGCTGCGCAGGTCAACCGCGACGGCCATGATCTTTGCATCGGTCAAGCCTTGGCCGAGCGGTTCCCAGGCTGGGGGAGTGGCCATGGCGAATGGTTGCCATCCGATGAGGCCGACGATCAACAACCCTCCCGCCCTCTTCATTGCCGCCTCCGTATTGTGAATTGTTAATTTATCAAATGTAGTTTTCATATTTGACATATCATGTTCGCGGGGACTTGTCAAGAGAAATTTTTGCTGTTTCAGAAAATTTACTCTTGACGTTTGAGCAACCCTGTGC
>CAYJTP010000036.1:0-15067 GCA_964373175.1 uncultured Planctomycetales bacterium | reverse complement strand
TGCGGATTGAACTTCGGGGAGGCCACCGCCGAGACCTCCACATGCTCTCCTCCGACTGTGTTGACGAGATCGGCGAACGTGGAGAGGGTGGTCACCACGTTCAACCGTGTGGCTGCGGCGGTCGCTGGGAGCCCCTCAGCCACGCAGCACGCGCACACCACAAGGACGCGAAGAAACCGTTTCATCGATACATCTCCTCAAGTTGCGATTTCGTTACTGTAGCGGATGCCGATCCACCCCGATGATAAAAATAGCCTGCGCGAAGATCGTATTATCATCGCCACCGGCGGCGAAATTGGTGTGCCGGAACTGCAAGCGCCAGCGCGCGAACTCGCTCTGGTAGAGCGTCAGATAGCCGGACCACGCGGTATCGGCATCACGCACGAGTCTGGCGGGATCGGCGTCGATGGGCTCAACGTAGTCGAACCGCCCGCCCACGCCAAACCGGGGGCTGAGCCGGTAGTCAAGCAACGTGTAGAGCCCCCACGGATTGTTCTGAAACATCGTGACCGTGCCGTCCTCTGCCGTGCTGGAGGATTCGTCTCGGTCTTGCAGGTAGAGCTCGCTCTGCCACTTGAGCCTATTCGTCGGCGTGACGTAATGAATCAGGGTGGCATCCACCCCCAACGCGTTGACCTCGAAGCTGGCGTCCGCATCCTTTGAGCCGGTCAGGTAGGTGGCTCCGAGTTCCGCGTTGGTCTCATCCGACAGATCCCAAAAGTTCTTGAGATGCGCGTAGAAGGATGGGCGTCGGCGCGTCGCACCGAACAACGTCCCGCCTTCTCCCACGCCCCCCTCCATGGTGCCGACGGTCAGCTCATGGGTCACCGCCGTCCATGGGGCCGGGAGAAATTCGGTCAGCTCCAGTCCGGTGCGGAAGAGCCCTTCATTGCCGAGGTAGCGCTGGACGACAAGCGGGTAATCCACCGTCTCCAGTCTCTCGCCGTGGATGGTGCTCGCCTTGCCGATCTTCGGCCGCATGCGCCCCAGTTTGGCTGTGAGTTCCCCCGGCAAGCCCCAGTGCGTGATGTACGCTTCTTCAAGCGTGGGCTCCTCGAAGTCGGAGAACGTCGCTGTGACATCGAGGCGGGAATACGGGTCAATCGGGTGCCCGAACACCAACTCGACTTCCCTGGCGCTGAGTTTGTCGTTGCCTTCGCCGTCTCGCGAGCTCTCCGAGAGCTGCCCTGCGAGATCGGCAACGACCCCGATCTCGGGGTTGAACGCGGAGAGGTTGGCCCCGCCAGGGCCTTGGCGTGGCAGCGCAGCAATCGATGGCGCGCTGGGAGCCTGACGGGGTTGGAGACTCGCCCGCTCAAGCTGTGCGATGCGCTGCTGTTGCGCCTGGACAGTCTCACTGAGCTGTTGAGCGACTGCGGTCAGTTGCTGCACTTGCTGACGCAGGGCAGAGAGGTCATCGGATGGTGGATTAGCCCACACGAGCGGAGTGATGAGCAGCCACCAAAGCACTGCGCAAGAGACAGATTTCATTGAATCCTCCTAAGCGATACGTCCATGCCACCCCACAGGAGGGTGGAACGACGGTGAACCGGATCCCAACGACCGCGTGGCTTAGGAGGAAATGGGAGGCGCGCGGGGAGAGACGAAGCGGACCGTGTGGCTTGGACTCGGCGAGTCAGACGGCAGGAGCCAAGCCGTCACTACCCAGGACAGCGGGGCGCTGACAACGCCGGACGTTGCCGTGGTGGCAGAAAACCCCTCTTGGATCTTACAGAGTCGACAGGATTGGGTCTGGTGGAAAGCTGAGGACTTTTCATGATGGTGAGGGAGGATGGCGGTGAGGATCAGTGACAGGACACCGACGCTGACGACGATCGTCAGACGATTGGACACCTTGGACACCCTTGGACGTCGCATGAGCAGCCTAGTATAAAGCCCGTAGAGAGCCGTTGTCAAATGCATAGTTGGTTCGGTACTGTCTCAATTTGACGTTGACACCGCAAAATCGCAAAATCCGCAAAGACGCAAAGTCTCTCGGAGACTTCCCGTTGCGCTTTTGCGGTGCTTTTGCGGGCTCTGCGGTGTGGTCAAAGTAAGACACCACCGTTGGTTCTTGAGAAAATCGCTTGACAACCTCTTTCGGTAGGCTATAATTTTATTACTTGAGACTCAGTCTCAACTAGTGATGAAACGATTCGTCCAAGTCGAACAACTCCTTCGGGAACGCGGCGTGCGGTTGACCCCGCAACGCCGACTCGTTGTCAGGAGAGCCGTTTCCTTCCTCCACTTCACGGCGGAGGAGCTCGTGAAGGATGTGCAGGAGGTCGATCCCTCCGTGGCACGGGGGACTGTCTACCGGACGCTTGCGTTGCTCCATGAGGCGGGGGTCGTGGAGAAGCACGATTTCCGCTACGGGCCGCCCAACTACGAAGTGACCTTCGGCAAAGCGCATCACGATCACCTCATGTGCGTGCAGTGCGGCGAGATCATCGAGTTCCAGGAGCCTCGGTGGGAGCGCCTCCAGGAAGAGGTCGTCAAGCGATACGGCTACCAGTTGCTCACCCATACCCATAAGCTGTACGGGCTGTGTTCCCAGTGCCAGCGCATCGATCCCAAGCGCGCCCCCAAACACCCCCAGCTGCACGTTGAGGAAGTGGTGGCCTGACGATGATGGAGCAACGTGTGGCGCCCGAGGTGGTGGCGAAGATCGCGGAGGCAATCCGCAGCATCCGGTTTGGGACGGTCCAGATCACCATCCACAATTCACACGTCGTCCAGATCGAGAAGGCAGAAAAGATTCGGTTTGATCACGGCACCAACCCGACCACGGGAGGCGCATCGCGCACAATCGCGGGAACTGACCGGACATCCGGAGGTCCCCTGAGCAACGCAGTCGCTCAAGACTGAGGAGGGGCTCTGATGGGTGGTCGGTGGTGCAGGTGGGTTGCGGCCAGCCTGGTGGTCGTGGGGATCTCGTCGGTGCAGGCGGAGGAGCCGCCCGCCTCGAAGAAAGTTCAGCTGGAGGAAGTCGTGGTGACCGCCGAAGAGGTGCGCCAGGGGCCATCCCTGCCGGACGTGGAGGAAACCCGCATCTACGCGGGGAAGAAGACCACGGCGGCTGTCCTGAATCGGCAGCCGGAGGTCCAGGCAAACAATTTCCGGCAGGCTTTCGCACAGTTGCCGGGGCTGCTCGTCGCGGAACAGACCGTACCAAGCCATGCGAACCTCAATTACCGCGGGGTCGGCGATCCTCACGAGACGGAATACCTTCTGGTGCTCAAGGATGGTATCCCCATCGTCTCCGACTGGTTTGGCTACTCGACCCTCTACTACCATCCTCCGGTTGAGGCTATCCAGCGGGTGGAGCTCATCCGGGGCGGCTCGTCGTTGCTTTACGGCCCGCAGCCCGGCCCTGCCCTCAACTACGTGACCTATCTTCCGCCAGCCGATCGGATGTTGACCGCGCGCACGCAGCACGTCTTCGGTTCCGACGGCCTGTACGGGCTGTATAACACCGTCGGCGGCACGTCTGGTCGGCTTGGCTATCTGGGCTACTTCACCCGCCGGCGCTCGGACGGCGCCAGGCCTAACGCGGACTACGAGGTCATGACCGGCAGCGCCAAGCTCGTGTGGGCTGCCAGCGAGCATGAGCGGTGGATCGCCAACGTCGACGTCTATACCTCGGAGAGCGGAGAAGCCGGCCGGCTCAGTCTCTCCCAGTACCTGGCGAACCGCGATTTCGCCCGCACCCCGAACGACCGGATCTGGATCGAACGCACCATGCCCAGCCTGACCTATGAGCACGAGTTCTCCGATGACACGCTCCTCGTCGCCAAGACCTGGGCAGGGTATCAAGACCGCTTCACCCGCCGGCAGACCGGATCGGCCACCAACCTGGACGAGCAGGAGTTCTCATTCCTCGGCACGGATACGCGGCTGCGGCACCTGTGGGAGGCGTGGGGGAGCCAGCAGGCGACTACCGCCGGCTTTGTCATGTATGCGTCGGACAGCCCCCGCTCACGCAAGCGGGGAGCCGAGCCCAAGGCCACCACTGGGCCGACGCGGTTTGAATTGGATCGCCGGACGATCTACGGCGCCCTGGTTGCAGAGCAGCTCCTGAGGCTGGGACGGCTGTCGGTGGTGCCCGCCTTTCGCCTGGAGCTCATCGGCATGAAGGCGCAGGAACTGTCCAACGTGGAAGTGGCGAGGCCGCTGATCACCGATTCGTATACCTCCGCCGTGCCGCTTGGCGCTCTGGGGTTGGGGTATGACCTGGGCGACGCCCATGAGCTGTATGCCAACGTCTCCCAAGGCTACCGGCCCAGGGAATACGACGATCTGGTCAATCCCACGAGCTCCGGCCAGCAGGCCCCATCGGATTTGGACGAGTCACGGACCTGGACGTATGAGTTCGGGCTTCGAGGCGCGCCGACATCCTGGTGGGCCTATGACACCAGCTACTTCCTGATCGACTACGACAACTTCATCGAAACCCGCGACCTCGGCAGCGGCAATTCCGAGCGCTCCAACTCCGGCCGCGCAATCTACCAAGGCTTCGAGTTGGCCAACGACGTGGATCTCATCGGGTTCTACGACGCGATGGCCCACACCGAACATGGCAAGCCCTGGGGCCGCCTGAGCCTCTACAGCAACCTCTCCGTGCTCAACGCCGAGTTTGTGAGCGGGTCGAACGACGGCCGGGATCCGGCTTTTGCCCCGAAGTATCTGGTGAAAACCGGTCTGGTCTACGACTGGCACGACCGCGTCAAGCTCTCGCTCGGCGGCCAACTGGTCGGAGACCACTACTGGCAGGACAGCAACGCAGCCGGCAGCGTCGGCACCACGAAGGTCGCCTCCTACATGGTCTGGGACTTGGCGGCGGAGGCCACGCTGTATCAGGACTGGGTCCGGCTGATCGCCGGCGTGAACAACCTCTTCGATGAGGACTACTACGCGCGCATCCGCTCAGACGGGATCGAGCCGGCGGCGCGGCGGAGGTATTACCTCGGGTTTTCGGTGACCTTCTGATGATCACGTGGTTCCTCAAGGGCGGTCCTGTGATGTACCCGCTCTTGCTGTGCTCGGTCATCGCGCTGGCGGTCATCCTTGAGCGGATGCTCTTTTGGATCAAGGAACGCCGGCTGCGCACCCCGGAGCTGATCCATAAACTGCTGCATTTGACGGAGCGCGGATTGTTTGAGGAGTGCGTGCAAACCGCCCAAGGCACCCATGATCCCGTGGCGCGCGTCATCCTCAACGGCCTGACGCACCACCACTTCTCGCTCGAGGGTGCCCTGGAGGTGGCGGTGAATACGGAGCTGAAGCGCATGAAACGCTATCTGAACGTCCTTGATACGATCATCACCGTCGCTCCCCTCTTAGGGATCTTTGGGACGGTCACGGGCATTCTGGTGGCGTTCGGCGCGCTCGAGGGGCGCATCCCCGATCCGTCCGTCGTCGCCGCGGGGATCGCGCAGGCCGTCATCACGACGGTGGCGGGGCTGGCCATTGCGATTCCCACGGTGGTGGCCTACAACTATTTCTGCGCCCGCGTGGAGGACGCCGCCAGTCAAATCTCCACGCACGTGACAAACTTCCAGATCCTCTACCAGAAAGGCAAAGCCAACCATGTTGGTGAAGCCGTTCGTGTTTAAGCGCCCGCGGGTTGAACTGGTCCCGCTCATCGACATGTTCTTTCTGCTGCTGGCGTTCTTCATCTTTGGCGTGTTCTCCATGACGCTGCAGCAGGGGATCGTGGTCGATCTGCCTCGAGCCAAAACCGCAAGCGTGTCCCAGGAACCGGCCCTCACCATCTCCCTCTCGGCGGATGGCGCCTTGGCGCTTGATCACGAACCGATCACCCTGGACGCCTTGGCGGGTGCCTTGCAACAGGAACAACGCCGCCGTCGCGACGCGCTGGTCGTCATCAACGCTGACCGACAGGTGGCGCATGGGGTGGTGATCGCCGTCCTGGATGCGGTGCGCGGCGCAGGGCTGTTGCGCGTGTCGTTTCAGACCGCGCCCGAAGGAACCCCTGAAGGCCCATGACCAGTGAGTTGAAAGTTGCCCTGAGCCTCTCGGTTGGCCTCCACGTGGGGGCGATGATCGGGTTGCCGATGAGCGGCTCCGTCGAATTCGATGTGGAGCGGGCGCCGACGAGTGTCGAAATCGTGTTGCTTGCCCCGGCGAAACCCGACGTTGCCCCACCGCGAGAGCCGTTGGTTGAACCCATCCTGCCGCACCCGGATCAGCCACCAGACAGCCAAGAGCCAGACCCTGCGCTACGGACAGTCGTGAGCGTGCCTGCTCAAGGCGCGGTGACTGATCTGTTGCCAAACTACTTGCGTAATCCGCCGCCGGTCTACCCGACGCTCGCGCGCGAGCGCGGCTACGAAGGAACCGTCGTGCTTGAGGTCGAAGTCTTGCCGTCGGGGCGCTGCGGTGAAGCGCGCGTGCAGCGGTCCTCAGGCTATGCGATCTTGGATCACGCTGCCGTCCAGGCCGTGCGTCGCTGGCGCTTTCAGCCCGCGACGCGATGGGGACGTCCCACGGTGGTGTGGGTGGAGATTCCCATCACGTTTCGGCTCATTGAGGAAGCAGGCGGGTGAGCATGGATCCGACACAGTGGTTGCTTGGCGCCTTAGCAGGCGGGACGATTTTCCTTGGGCTTCCCATTGCCCGCTTGCGCAATGTCTCGACGAGGACGAAGGCGTTCCTGAACGCGGTGTCGACGGGGATTCTCATCTTTCTCTTGGTCGAGATCACCGGCCACTCCCTTGAAGAAATTGAAGAACTCATCGAAGGGGCGGTGGAGCACGGCTTGGGATGGAGTGCGGTGTATCGCTCCGGAGGGTTGTTTGTGTTGGGGTTTTCGGTTGGTCTGTTGGGGTTGGTCTACTTTGAGCGACGGTTCCTTGACAGTGCGAAAAACGGCATCGCCCCGAAGACGCGGGCGAAGCAGGTGGCGATGATGATTGCGATCGGGCTCGGCTTGCATAACTTGAGCGAAGGGCTCGCGATCGGGCAGGGCTACGCCTCAGGGGCGATGAAGCTCGCCTGGTTGTTGGCGATCGGCTTTGCGCTGCACAACGCGACGGAAGGCTTCGGCATCGCCGCGCCCCTGTCGGGCCATCGAGTTGGGTGGGGATTCTTGAGCCTGACGGGGCTTGTGGCTGGTGGCCCAACGTTTCTCGGGGCGATCATCGGCGGCTGGTGGACCAGTGAAGCGACCGAGGTGTTCTGCCTGTCACTGGCCTCAGGGACAATTCTCTATATCGTCGGAGAGCTCTTGCACTTGGGCCGTCAACTCAAAGAAGAAGCGGTCGTCGGAATTGGGCTCCTGGTCGGATTTTTTGTGGCGCTGGCAACCGACTTCTTGCTGATCGCCGCGAAATGATAAGGATGATGAGACAGACCAACCGACTTTGGCTGGTCCTTCTGACATGAGGACTCACGGCCTCGGCGTTCGCACAACCAATCGGCGCGATCAATTCGCAATCCGCCCATGAACAGGGGGCTGTTGAGGAAGCTGAAGAAAACGAGCATCGACCTCGGCATGGAGGCTACTTCGGCGACGCGGAAGACCGGTATCATTACGAAGTGCTCTTGCAGGATCCCAATCAACTGGTGTTGTACGTCAACGACGAACACAACCAGCCCCTCGACGTCCGGCAGCTGACCGGTCGTTGGACCCTGAACCCCGATTCACCCACCCCCAGCACTGGCCCTTTCGCCCCAACGGCAGACGGGACGTATTTCCTTACGATGCTACCTGCCCTGACGACTGAGCTCATCCACGTCGCTGTCGCCGTGTTGAAAGACGGCGAGTGGGCCGAGATGGAGTTCTCTCTACCTGCCCCACAGTCTGCCGAGCCGAAAGATCTGTCGCGACCTCGCGCAGTGCCTTGAGATTGAACCGCCCCCAGTTCCCCAACCCTTGTTGAACAGCCGTTGCCTCAGGTATACTTGTTTGTGACAATCGAAGTAGCTGATACCTGAAAAGGCTACTTGCGAGCAATCGCAAGGCGCAAAGCCGGGGTCCTCCGCTGGCCCTCAGGGCCGAGGAAAGCCAGGCTACCGAAGGTACACGAGGAACCCCATACCACACAGCGGTACGGGGTTTTTTATTGGGAACTAAAGTTATACATTTACAAATGAAATACAAATCAAATACCATTCTTGAACGACTATTTCTACTTCTACGCCATTACCCAGTTGTCGTACACGCCGGGCTCTTTCTGAGCCTGGGACTCTCTCTTAGCGTTCTTAGTCCTTCTGTCTTTGCCTTGCACCGTGGACAGCCACCATCTCGAAATCCCGTCGTTCAGCAATCGCTTGAACCTGAGGACGTACGCCCGGCTAGGCGGCGGAAGCCAGTTCCTGCCCATGCGAAGGGAGAGGTCCTCGTCAAGTTTACTGAAGCAGCCGGGGGAGTCATCGATCAAGGCCTCCTCGCCAGCAAGGCTGCTGGAGGACTTGCGGTGACCCACACGGGACTTGCGTCCATCGAGGCGCTCAACAGCCAGTACCAGATCACCGTGATGACCCCGGTCTTTCCCACGCTGAAAGCCAAACAGCTTGCCACCGGGAAGATGGCTTCTGCTCTCTATGCGGACATCCAGGCGAAGTTTCCCCAACGGACCCAGCGGGCACCGCGCGACGGCACCCTGCCGGTTTTCACTCACATCTATACGCTCAAGCTCAAGGAGCCTGACGCGGATATTCTGGCTGTCTGTGCCGCGTACCAGCAAGACCCCCACGTCGAGTGGTGCCAGCCCAACTACCAGATGACGATCCAGTGGGTTCCGAATGATCCCTACTACAGTTCGTCCAATGCCTGGGGCCAAGGCTATGAGGATCTCTGGGGACTCAAGCAGCTCACCCTCGAGCCCGCCTGGGATCGCACCCGCGGTGCAGGGATCGTGGTGGCGGTCGTGGATACCGGGGTGGACTACACGCATCCTGACATCGCGCCAAACGTCTGGATCAATCCACGCGAAGATCGTAATCCCAACGGCGTAGATGATGACGCTAACGGCTACATCGATGACATCCGCGGATTCGATTTTGGCAACTCCTGGGATGAGAATGAAGACGGCGACTATGCAGATCCGAACGATATCAACGATCCTGATCCCATGGACGCCCTGGGCCATGGGACCCACGTGGCCGGAACGATCGCTGCCGTTGGAGACAATAACCTGGGGATTGTTGGAGTGGCTCCGGACGCCACCGTCATGGCCCTGAAGACGTTTTATGACGCCGTAGGTTATGCCTATGTCGAGGACCTTGCGAGAGCGCTCGTGTATGCTACCGACAATGGCGCGGATGTCATCAACAATAGCTGGGGCTGCGCTGAGCCATGTCCGAGTGACCCCCTCCTAGAAGCCGCCGTCACCTACGCTTACAACTCAGGGGCCGTGGTGGTATTTGCCGCTGGCAACGAATCGATGGATGTCGCGCTCTTCAGTCCCCAAAACATGACCAACCCCAAACCGATTGTGGTGGCGGCGACTGATCACACTGATGGCCGTGCGGATTTCTCGAACTATGGCGAGTTGATCGACGTCGCTGCTCCAGGGGGCGATTCTGGAAATATGGAGGACACGCCTTCAGGGTCGCATTTCTATGTCAATATCCTCTCGTTGAGGGCAGCCACTACCGACATGTATGTCGGCACTCCGAATTATACGCAAGGGGAATTTGTGCTTGGTGGGTCCTTTTACCGTGCGCGGGGGACTTCAATGGCGGCTCCCCATGTCTCCGGACTTGCTGCGCTCATCCTGGCCCATCGGCCCACCTTCACGAACGAAGAGGTCCGGCAGGTCCTTCGGTTAAGCGCCGATGACGCGGCCACGCCAGGTTGGGATTTCATCACCGGAGCCGGGCGCATCAACGCGACCACAGCCTTGACGATCGAATCGGTTCCGAAAGTGCAGTGGGAGATTCGCGAACCTGAGCCCGGCACGACCATCGCTCCATTGGATGGCCCCGTCAAGATCAGGGGCACCGCCGCCGGAGAAGATTTTACATCCTACCAGGTGTTCGTTGGCCAAGGACCGTTTCCTACCACGTGGAATTCTCTGGGAGCACCTGTCCATGGTCCTGTCATCAATGGGCTGCTTGGCACCTGGGTCATTCAGGATCTCTCCGAGGATCTCTACCTCATCCGGCTGGTCGTCACTTCAACCAGCGGTCTTCAGTATGAGGAACTCGTTCCTGTAGAGATTTCAAAAGCGAGACCCCTCATCACCGATCTTGCCGATCAGATATCCCCGAGTATCTCCGAGCACTGGGTCGTTTGGGAAGATGAGGGCCTGACCAGCGTCGACCCGGTCCAGGTCACCCTCTACGATTTAGAGACTTCGAGGACCACATTCGTTGGTACGCCCGACTCTAGCTGCCGCGTCACCGAGGAATCCTTTCTCTCCCCCTCGATCACTTCCAATCGGATCGCCTGGCAGCAACTATGTGGAACTCAGCAAGCGATTGAACTGTACGATCTGAACACGACCATGAGACAGCGGATCACCTCTCTTGACAATACTACATGGAGGGAAGCTCCTGCCATCTCTGATCGCCTGGTCGTCTGGCAACAGGATAGGGTCTTCTCATCAACGCTCTGGGACATCGGCCTCTATGGCTTAGCGAACACCAGCGAGCAGTTAATCAACCTAGCGGAGGTCCAATGGCACCCCCACGTGTCCGGAACGAAGATTGTCTGGGAGCACATCCCACAGGGGGGCCGCAGCCAACAACAGCTCTTCTTCTGTGACTACGACCTGACGCAGGGGGGATGCTCTGAGCAGGGGCCAATCCCGTTTACGTTTACTAAGGGGCGCTATCCCATCTCCCCACGCATCTCAGGAAATCGGATTGTCTGGGCGGAGCGCAATACAAGCGTGGATTGGGAGATCGTCCTCTGCGACTTGGAGAAGCCTGCAGGTGAGTCCGGCTACTGTTTCAATGAGGCGACGCATCAACCGATTACCTCCAATCCCGCTCCTCAATGGTCTGCCGCCATCTCAGGAAACCGGATTGTCTGGGTGGATGAGCGCTTGGGCAACCCAGACATCTTCATGTGTGTCTATGATCCCACGGCCGGCACGTGTCCTGCGGAGCCGGTGACCACGCACCCAAGTCGCCAAGAGGCCCCGGCCATCGAGGGGGATCGGGTGGTGTGGATGGATGATCGCCGAGGCAACTGGGACATCTACTTTCGCGATCTCGTCAACCAATCACCCGAGCTTCAGGCCATCGGCGATCGAACCGTCGAGGCAAGGTCGACGGTGACCATCACGGTCAAGGCCACCGACCCAGATTTTGATCGCCTGGTCTTGAGCGCGTCTTCCCTTCCGAAGGGCGCGCGTTTTAACACGCGCACCGGCGTCTTTACCTGGACACCAACTGGTAAACAACATGGAGCGCATTCCATCACGTTTTCGGTGAGCGATGGAGAGTTGACCGATAGCGAGATGATCGCTATCCATGTCCAACTTGCCATAACGGGATCGGTGAAATTGGTTCCCTCAAGATCTCCAATCTCCGGGTGTACGGTAACGTTGTATGGGAATAAAGAGTTGACGCAAGTGCTCGCTGAGGCGACCACCGATAACGATGGCGCGTTTCGCTTCCAGCGAAATCCGGGAACCTATTGGGTCAAACCGACACAATTTCCTTCCGGTATCACCGTCACGAATCCCCCCAAGGCCAAACAAGTCAAGCTCAAAACCAGTTCCAAGAAGGTCACGTTTCTGGTGAAATAACCTGCTCGCCAGTCACAGGCACCAAGCGAGCGGGCAAGCAGCCTGTGACCCCTCCTGACGAGCTCGGAGCTTGTCCCTGTCGCCTTGATGCAGCCTCCCGAAGTGGCTTCGTGCTATAATACAGGCCTTCTTCATCCGCCTCCGCAGGAGACCCCGGCCTTGGCCGGGGAGGAATGCGGCACTCCTGCTTCGGCGAGATGTCGCCCCCTGGAGGGGAGGCGGATGCCTCGCCGAAGCTCGAAGAGCGACGGCGGGCAAGAGGGTACCCCGGGCTTGCCCGGGGGCTCCATATGTCTTCTCTTCGCGTGGCCTTAGCGCAACTGAACGTGACGGTTGGTGATCTTGCCGGAAACCGGGCCAAGATCGCCGAGGCCCTCTTGTGCGCCAAAGCCTGGCGGGCGGATGTCGTCGTTGTGCCGGAGTTGGCGGTGACCGGCTATCCCCCGGAAGACCTCCTGCTGAAGCCGCGCTTCGTTGAAGACAATCTGAAGGCGGTCCAGTCGCTTCGCGGTATAACCCAGGGGCTCACGGCACTGGTTGGCTTCGTCGACCGCGATCGAACAGAACGGCTGTATAACGCGGTCGCGGTGTTCACCCATGGGCGGCAGGTGGCCACCTACCACAAACAGCGCCTGCCCAACTACGGGGTCTTTGACGAGAAACGATATTTTATCGCCGGGGAGCAGGCGTTGGTCCTCAAGCTGAATGGTGTACGGTGTGGGGTGACGATCTGCGAGGACCTCTGGGGAACAGGCCCGGCACGCGTCCTCGCCAACGCGGGTTGCCACTTGGTGATCAATCTTTCCGCAAGCCCCTATCATGCGGGCAAGCTGAAAGAGCGCCAGCAACTGTTTGCGAACCGGGCCCGGGCCAATCGGATGGCCATTGCCTACTGCAACCTCGTCGGGGGACAGGATGAGCTGGTCTTTGACGGAGCCAGCCTGATTCTGAATGCCCGGGGTCGGGTGCTGGCCAGCGGATGTCAGTTCAAGGAAGATCTCGTGGTGGCGGATCTTATCCTGGGACCTGTCCGACCAGCGACCACCCGCGCGACGGTCGTCCCGGTGACGTCACGGCCGCACGCGCTTCCGCCACTGAAGCCCACCCGTCGGGCACCGCTTGACCAGATCGCCGAAATCTACGAAGCCCTGGTGTTGGGCACCCGCGACTACGTGCGCAAGAACGCCTTTGACACCGTCGTGCTGGGGCTCTCAGGCGGGATTGATTCCAGCCTCACCGCCTGTGTGGCGGTGGAGGCGTTGGGCAAAGAGCACGTCGTCGGGGTCGTCATGCCCTCGCGCTTTTCGTCCCCAGAAACCCAGGAAGATGCCAAGGGTCTTGCCCAAGCCTTGGGGATTCGTTGCGAGGAGCTGTCCATTGAACCGTGTCTGTGCGCCTACCTCGAGACGCTGCAAGGCCTGTTTGGCAACCGGCCAAGCGATGTCACCGAGCAGAACGTTCAGGCGCGCATCCGCGGGAATTTCCTCATGGCCCTGTCGAATAAGTTTGGGTGGCTAGTGCTCACGACGGGTAATAAAAGCGAAATGGCCACCGGCTACTGCACGCTCTACGGCGATATGGCCGGAGGGTTTGCGGTGATCAAGGATGTGCCCAAGACCTTGGTCTATCAGGTCGCGCGCTTTCGCAATCGACGAGGACCCGGGTCCCCGATTCCCGAGCGCGTGTTTCAGCGAGCGCCCACCGCGGAGCTTGCCCCCCACCAGACGGACCAGGATACCTTGCCGCCCTATGAGGTCTTGGATCCCATCGTGAAAGCCTATGTCGAGGAAGACAAGAGCCTGCAGCAGATTATTCAGCGAAACCGCGTGCAGGTACAGACGGTCAAACGAGTGATCCAAATGGTCGACCGCACGGAGTATAAGCGCCGCCAAGGCCCGCCGGGCATCAAGATTACGCCCAAGGCGTTCGGCAAGGATCGTCGCATGCCCATCACGAATCAGTATCAGCAAGGATAGACGACAGAGGACAGATGACAGAGGACAGAGTGCCCTCGGCGACGGTGACCCAGCGCTCTTCTGTCTTCTGAAACGCCATGTATCGGGTCCTGTTCATCACTGACGAGTCAGTCTCCCGCAAGCCGCTCAAGTCGGGCTTGCTGGAGGCGGGGTTTTCCGTCTCACTCCTGGAGGTGGAGGGGCTCTTCAAAGAGGATCTGGACGCGTCGAAGGTGGACGTGTTGGTCGTCGATCTTGAAGGCAGCCAGGTTGATGCGCACAAACTGTGCCATACGGTGAAACGGGATCGATCACTCAAGGATGTCCCCTTGGTGCTGCTCGTCCCAGAAGAGCAGCTGGGGAAGTTGGATTTTCGGTTAGGGGTGGACGACTACCTGACGCTGCCCATCAGCCCGAAGCGGCTCATCGAGCGCATCAAGTTCCTCCTGTGGAAGCTCAATAAGGTCGAGCTGACCAATGGCCTCAAGAGCGGAGAGCTGGCGATCGATTTCGAGCGCTACGAGGTGCATGTCAACGGCAAGCCCATCGATCTGACCTACAAGGAGTTTGAGCTCTTGCGCTTTTTGGCGAGCCACCCCGGGCGCGTGTTCAGCCGGGAAGCCTTGCTGAACAAAGTGTGGGGCTACGACTACTACGGCGGCACCCGCACCGTCGATGTCCACGTTCGGCGTCTGCGCGCCAAGATCGAAACCCGAGGGGCCGTCTACATCCACACCGTGCGCAACGTCGGCTATAAGTTTGTCAGTGAAACCGACTGACAAGAGTCCATAGTCGATAGTCCATAACCAACCAACCAACCCACTCTTGGCTATGGACTATGGTCTATGGACTGTGGACTCGCAGTGTTACGCCGATTTAACCCGCCCGTGATTTCCCTGTAACGTTCCACAGCTACTATCAGTTCAGTTGTCGGATGTCCTGTCATGGTGGGTTCAGCACTCGTCTTACGTCGAGGGGATCTGGTGATCGACCTCGTGCACTATCGGGTGCTCCTGGGTCGAGAACCGATCATCCTGACCTATCGGGAGTACGCCTTGCTCGTGTATTTGGCCATGCGCGCAGGCCATGTGGTGTCCAAGCGGCGGCTCTTAGAGGAAGGGATGGGCCGCCATGACCCCGGAGGCTTGCGGATGGTCGAGGAGCACATCCGACATCTTAACGCCAAGCTCGAGCGGGAAAACCAGACACTCATCGAAGAAGTCGAAGACGGCTACCGCTTCGTGCGGGATGAAGGAGCGTCCTAACTAGTTAGCTAGTATGGAAATAACCAAGCACCAAATCCTCCGCCCTCTCGTTCAAGGCGAAGGGCGGAGAATTTGATTCCAACCCGCACACCCAGGGGGCCCCGGGCTTGCCCGGGGGTGA
>CAYJTP010000035.1:0-17249 GCA_964373175.1 uncultured Planctomycetales bacterium | reverse complement strand
CCCCGGCTGTCAAGCTCCATGAGGAGATGACAGTCAATCACATCCTCCACACCTACCCGCAAACCAAGCCACTCTTCCATCGGCTCTTCATCAACGTCTCCTACGAAGGCTACGACTGTCTGGATGAGGTCGCCTGGCGCCGGGGGATGGACTGCTGCCAATTCCTCGGGCTGCTTGAGGAGGCGATTGCCGCCGAGTGGAATCGAGAGGGAGCGACGGTCGTCTCACCGCAGACCGCAGCCGCGTGGGAGGCGTCGGAGCCTGCAGAGAATAGATAGAGTGCTGGACAGGGCGTGAGCGCGTGTCTATAATTTGCGTGGGGGGAGTCCTTGAGGCCGCGTACAGTTAAGGTAAGCGAGTGAATCTCCTGCTGGTGGGAGTGAGTCACCGCACGGCGCCGGTGGAATTGCGCGAGCGCCTCGCCATTCCAGGGCGCGACCTGTCTGAGGCGCTCACGTGCCTGCGCGCCGCCTTCGAGTTCGAAGAAGCCGTGATTCTCTCCACCTGCAACCGAGTGGAATGCTACGTCACATCTACTCACCCGCAGGAGCATCCCACCGAGGCGCTCATTGATTTTCTAGCCTCACGCAGCCGTCTCCAGCCCGAGCAGTTTCAGCCGCATGTGTATCGCCTCACCGGACGCGCCGCCGCGGCGCATCTGTTTCGGGTGACCGCGGGGCTGGACTCGATGCTCTTCGGCGAGTCGGAGGTCACCGCGCAGGTCAAGCACGCCTACCTCACGGCCCACGCCGCCGGCGCAACCGGCCCGCTCTTGAACCGTCTCTTCCAGCGCGCGCTGCATGCGACGAAGCTGCTGCGATCGCAGACCCGCGTGGCGGAAGGTGCGGCGTCGATCGGGTCGGCCGTGGTCGCCCTGGCCCGGCAATGCGTGGGCGAACGCTTCTCGGACGCCCAGGTGCTGCTCTGGGGAGCCGGCAAGGCCGCCGAGGCGACGACGAAGCATCTCGTCTCCGCCGGCATCGGCCAGGTGTGGGTCGTCAACCGCACGGAAGCGAAGGCGAAAGATTTGGCCACACTCTGCCAGGGGCAGTGCCTTTCGTGGGAGCAGGCGATTGCGCATCTGGCCCATGTCGACATCGCCGTGGTCTGCACCCAGGCCCCGCACTATGTCATCGACGCCGGCGATCTGGAAGCGGTCACACCTCTGCGCCAAGGCCGGCCGTTGTGCTTGATCGATTTGGCAGTGCCGCGCAACATCGATCCCGCGCTCTCCGCCCAGCCGGGGGTGCGGCTCTACAATGTGGATGATCTGCAGACGCTTGCCCAGGGGGCCTTGCAGCGGCGCCGGCAGGCACTGGCCCGCTGCACGGAGCTGATTGACGAACAAGTCACGCAGTGTCTTCGGCGGTTGACGCCGAGCGCGCAACAGGAGGGTTCCTCATGCGAATCGGTCGAGGCGTGCTCGTCGGTGTAGGGGCGGGTCTCGCGCTCTTGGCGGGCGGGGTGCCGGCCGGGGCGACGATTGACAACGTGAAGAGCTTCAAACTCGCCTATCCCGGCAAGGAGGCGAAAGCCTACTCGTGCAAGGCCTGCCACCAGAACGCGATCGGCAAAAAAGGCGATCTGAACGCCTACGGCCTGGCGTTGCAGCAATTCAAAACGGAGGCGGGCGCGAAGAAACTCACCGTTGAGGACTATCGCGCCTTTGAAGCCGATGATGCCGACAACGACGGCGCGACCAACTCCCAGGAGCTGGAAGCCGGGACCGACCTGAACGACCCGGCATCTGTGCCGGAGGGCATCGACAGCGCTGAGGCCAGTCACGAAGAGCACCACGAGACCGAAGGCGAAGCCGAGCACGTCCACTGACACCATCCGGAAGGGAGGGCCAGCGCATGTCGGAAACGCGACGACGCAGGTGGCGATGGGAGAGCCTGGCCGCGGCAGCCGTGTGCGGATTCGCGCTGGCGAATCAAGTCGGCGCCGATACGGGGGAGGGCCACGTGAAAGACGCGGCTGCGGAGGTGTCCAAGGCCGAATACGTCGGCACCGAGACCTGCGCGGCCTGTCATGCGAAGGAGCACAAGAGTTTTCAGCGAAGTCCGCATGCGTCGTTGACGTCGTTTGTTGAAAAGGGACAGGTCGAAGGTTGCGAAGCGTGCCATGGCCCCGGTCAAGCCCATGTCGATGCGGGGGGAGGCAAGGGCACCATCATTCGGAATTCCCCTGAGCAATGCTTCGCGTGCCACTTGGAGAAACGCGCGCAATTCCAGATGCAATTTCATCACCCGGTGCCCGAAGGGCGCATGAGCTGCGCGGATTGTCATCAACTGCACGCGACGGACGCCAGGGCTGTCGTGCCCACGGCCCTGGCGCGCGGCGATGAGGCATGTTTTCAGTGCCACAAGGAACTCAAAGGGCCCTTTGTGTTCGAGCATGACGCCATGCGCGAAGGGTGCGTGGCGTGTCATGAGCCGCATGGCGCCCCGTATGACAAGCTCTTAGTGGCCAGCCAGAGTTCGCTGTGCCTGCGCTGTCACTGGGAAGCCAGCGTGAATTCGTCGACGGCCACTATCGGTGGCGTGAGTCATTCCGGATACAACATCGGCCGGGGTGAAGAATGCATTGATCATCATCGGGCGCCACACGGGTCGAACATCTGGCGGACGTTTAACCGATGAGCAGAGGAACCTTGGCAGGACGCTACGCAACGGCGGAGGACCCAATGGTTCAGCGTGAACGAAGCAGGTGGCTGAGGCCGAGCACAGTCTGTCAGTTGGCGATGGGGTTCTGCCTGGCGCTTCCCGCAAGGGCATTGGCTGCCAAAGTCGAGATTTCTATGCGGCCGGCCGTGCAAGGTTATTACGTCAGCGGCGACACCGGCCGCTTTCGCGAAGATCGCAAGACGATCGATCAAACAAGCGGGGGCATTGAGTCGTTCAGGCTCTCCATGGACAGCCTGGAGGTTACAGGGCATGCGCTGGCCAAGTACGACTATGCGGGCCAGTTTGTGCTTGACCGCTTCGAAACATGGTACCTGGACGCCGACGTGCGTCAGTTTCGTTCCTATTACGATGGCTCCAACGAACCGTGGGATCCGCTGGAGTACCAGTTGGACCGGTCCTTCGCCGACCACACCGATGACAACATCTACACCACGCGCACCTCAGGCAAGATCGAAACAGGCTACCACGTGGGCGACCAGCTCAGCCTGATCGGGGGGGTGAAATTCTGGAGCCGGGACGGCAAAGAGACCCTGCTGCGCGGGGAGCGGTCGCGGGCGACCGGCAAGGTGAGTCGCCGCTCCATTCCCGCCACAGCGGATGTGGAAGGCCGAAGTGAGACCTACTATCTTGAGTTGCCGGTTCAGATGGCGGAGGGCTACGCGCTGAACGTTCGGCAGTCTTATGAGTTCTACCGGGATGACCAGGACATCCGCTTCTACCGGTACAACAACGGCTCGCTACAGGAGGCCCGGACCTTCCTGGACTATCCGACGTTCTACGACCTGCAGACGCAGGTGACGCTCTCAGCGGAGCCCACTGAAGATGTGCTCCTGACCGGCGGCTACCTGTATAGCTGGCTGAAGAACCAGTCGCGACGAAGCGAGGTCCGCCCGAATCTCGCTAGCCCGAACATCGTTGTGGACCCTGAAGTGGAGAATCTGCGCAGGAGCAATACCTTCAACGGCGGGATGGTCTGGAGCAATGTGGCAGGGGTCAAAGGCCTGCGGCTCTCACTCGGCTTGCGCGCTGAGGATGCGGACACCAAGGCCAGGGGCTCGGCGTTCACCAATACAGGGTCCACGGACCGCACCGCAGAGTCTGATCTTGAAGAGCTGCGTTTTGCCGAATCTGTCGGCTTGGTGTATGCCGGTGTTCCACGGACAACGATTTCTGCGACGGCGGATTTTGAGCAGCGCCGGCTCGACTGGGGCGAGTTTTTTGACGCGCGAGCGCACGAGATCTTCACCGATTTCGGGGGGCCGGCGGCCCTCACGTACGAAACCGACATTGACTACATAGATCAGGTCTACACCCTGCTGCTGGTCAACCGGCCGCATCGTCTCCTGACGTGGTCGGTCAAGTACCGCCAGAAGGACAAGATCCGTGACTACACGACGAAAAGCGACACCTCCGCCACGTTCTATCCAGGCCGGCTGGGCGATCAAGACCAGGATGTCAACGAAATCACGGCGAAGGCCAACGTCCGGTGTCCCTACGGATGGGTCACCGGTGTTCAATACGACCACGTCAACGATACGATTGGGTACGGCAACATCACCGAAGAATCGCAGCGCTTGGTTCGGAATCGGTATAGCGCCTCCGTATTCGGCCCTGTGGGGCCGCGCCTGTCGTTGATGGCGACGGGGATGGTCGACCGCTTCTCGATCGGCACGCCGACGCATGGGGTGGCCTCCAATTGGGAACGCGGAAGCGGCGTGTTCGACTACGATGGAGACCTGTACATTTTCAACACGACCGCAAACTACATGGCCTCGCCGAAGGCGAAGCTCCACACGTCGTATCAGCAGACGGCTTCTCAGGGGGACAACAAGAACATCCTCTACGAGATGTGGGCGGGGGTGGCCTATCAGTTGAGCGATCAGCACGAATTGGACCTGCGATACGAATACTTCAACTTCCATGACAAGCGGATCGAAGGGCCGGGATTCGACGACTACGACGGGCATGGGATCTATGCGGCCATGACGTGGGATTTTTAACCGCGAACATTCCACGCGGATTGATCGTTCTCCCGCAGCCCGGAGGGTGACGCCTCTGGGCTGTTGGTGCATAATGGAGCATCATGCGACGGGATCTTGGCAACCGCCTGCTGAGCGCCCTGGCTTCAGGCCGCTTGGCAATCGTATTGCTGACGCTGATCGGCGTCAGTGCCATGCTCGGCACGTTGATTCCTCAGCACGCCGAGTTGGCGGTCTACGAGTCTCGGTACAGCCCGGAGACGCTGGCCATGCTGACTCGCGTGGGCCTGACGGATCTCTACGGTTCCTGGTGGTTCCTGGCGTTCTTAGGGCTCCTGGCCGTGAACCTCATCGCCTGCTTGGCAACCCGCTCGACCTTCTGGTGCGAGCGGCCGGACTCGTTGATTCGACACATTGGGTTTGTGGTGGTCTTGCTGGGGGGCGCGGTGAGCGGGCTCTTGGCGGAGCGGGGGACGATCAAGCTGATGGCCGACCGCCCGATGGACACGGTGTATGTTGACAGGGAGGAACGGCCGCTGGGCTTCGAGCTGCGCTTGAAATCATTTACGCTGGAGCGCCACGATCCTGACGCCGAGCAATTGCTGGTCCAGGTGCCCGGGGAGGCGCGCCCGCGATCATTTCCAGTGGCGCCAGGACAGGAGATGCTCGTGACCGGGACTCCCTACCGATTGCAGATTGAACGCGTTGTGCCAGATTTCGCCATGGACATGCGCACACGCGACGTCGTGAGCCGGTCGCCGGAGCCCAGGAATCCCGCCATCCAGGTGCGCGTCGACGACGGCAAGGCCGTCGAGACCCGCTGGGTGTTTGCGAATCCATCGGGCATGCATGCCCCTCGAACGCCGCTCCAATTGGCCTATCAATGGCGCCCCAGCCATCCGAAGTCGTTCAGGAGCGCGGTGGAAGTGCGGGAAGGCGGGACGGTGGTGGATGAATGGGTGCTTGAAGTGAACCACCCGGTGCGCTACCGGGGCCGCACCTTCTACCAGCAGAGTTATGATCCGGAGCGGTGGGCGTGGTCCGGGATCCTCGCGATGAGAGATCCCGGCATCGGCATTGTGTACACCGGCTTCGGGGTCGTGGTGCTGGGTCTGGTCTACGGCGCGGCGACTCGGCGGCGCGGGAGTCGGGGCTGACGACCGCAGCGCACGAGGCGCGCTGGGGATGGGCGCAGAAGGCCTAATGGCGCTGCGGTGGCTGACGGGGCTCCTCGTGGCGTACGGCGTGACGTTGCTCGGCTCCCTGAGTTGCACCGCGCGCGCCACGGCCCGTCGGCTGAAGCGCGTGCAGCAGCTCTTGCTGGTCTCCTGGGTGGCACACACTCTCTTTGTGGGGTATCGGTGGATTGACCAGGGCCATCCGCCTTTTGCCAGTCTGTACGATACCCTGGTGTTTTTTGGGTGGGCGTTGATCCTCGCCTTTCTGATCGTGGGTCGCCTGCCACCGCACGACCGGGTGACGCGCGGCGTGATCGGCCTGTCCCTCGTCGCGCTGGGCTTTGCGTTCTTCATGGATGACGCCGCCAAGCCCTTGCTACCGGCCCTCCAGAGCCACTGGATTGCCATCCATGTGATGAGCTGCTTCGTCGGCTACGGGGCGTTCGGCGTCTCGGGCGTCGCCAGCCTGTTCTATTTGCTCCAGGCCCGGAAGAGCCACTCGGGGCAGGCGCTGGCAGGGCTGGAGCGGTTGAGCACGCGGGCCATCGAGCTTGGGTTTCCCTTTTTGAGCGTGGGTATCATCGTCGGATCGATTTGGGCGAACGAGGCCTGGGGGACATATTGGAGTTGGGATCCGAAGGAAACCTGGGCGCTCATCACCTGGATCGTCTACGCGGTGCTGCTCCATGGGCAGCGCGTGCAGCGATGGAGAGGCGAAGCCCTGGCCATGCTCAGCCTTGTCGGTTTTCTCGCGGTCCTCTTTTCGTTCATTGGCGTGAATTTTCTCTTGAGCGGGTTGCATAGCTACATGTAGACCAGCGCGATCCCCTCGGGGATGGCGTGGTCATCTGCGGAGGCTCCTTGATCTGTCCGAGGGAACTCATCAGTCGGCGCGCCTTTTTGGAATCCTTGCTCAAAGGCGGCGTGCTCGCGCTGGCGGGGGCGGCGTTGTATCCCATCCTGCGCTATCTCTGGCCGCCGAAGGGCAGCGAAGCCTCGGTCTCCAGCATCGTTGCCGGCAAGGTCGGGGAGCTGGCGACCAATAGCGCCAAGATTTTTCGCTTCGGCAATCGGCCCGGCCTGCTCGTGCGCACACCGCAGGACCAGTTGAAAGCGTTTTCGGCCGTGTGCACCCACCTTAACTGCACCGTCCAATACGACGCCGAGACGAGCATCATCTGGTGCGCCTGCCATAACGGGAAGTTCGACCTCAACGGCCAGGTGATCTCCGGACCGCCTCCCCGGCCGCTGGAGGCCTACCAGGTCAACCTCCGCGGGGACGACGTCGTTGTGTCGAAGGCCTAATCGCATGGCCCGATTCGACGGCCTGCGCGCGTTTTTCCACGCGCGCTACCAGCTTGGCAGTCTCGCCGACCTCGCCACCCACAAGACTGTTCCGGTTCACCGTCACACCTTCTGGTACTACTGGGGCGGCATGACGCTGATGCTCATCGGCGTCCAGATCGCCAGCGGCGTGTTGCTGTTGCTGTATTACCGCCCCTCCGCCGCCGAAGCGTTCGAGTCGGTCCGGTTCATCATGACGAAGGTGGAGTTCGGCTGGCTGGTCCGCTCGGTGCATGCGTGGGCCTCCAACCTAGCGATTTTCTGCGCCTTCATTCATCTGGTCAGCACCTTTTTCCTGAAGGCATACCGCAAGCCGCGCGAGCTCACCTGGGTGAGCGGTGTCTTGCTGTTCTACCTGCTGCTGGGCTTTGGGTTCACCGGCTACCTCCTGCCCTGGAATACCCTGTCCTTTTTTGCCACCAAGGTCGGCACGGAGATTGCCGCGGCGGTGCCCCTGGTCGGTCCGATCCTGGGGACGTTCATGCGGGGCGGGGCGGATGTCGGGGATGTGACCGTGACCCGATTTTTTTGGCTGCACATCGCCGTGCTGCCGATCGGGCTGCTGGCCGTGCTGGCGCTGCATCTGGTTGGTATCCAGATGCAGGGCATGAGCAAGCCGCTGTCCGTGCGGCATGAGCGCTCGATGCCGTTTTTTCCCAACTTCTTCCTGCGCGACGCCATCGCGTGGGTGGTGATCCTCGGCGCAGTTCTGTGCGTGAGCGTCTACTGGCCGGCGACCCTCGGCACGAAAGCGGATCCCTTTGCGCCCACCCCCGCCGGCATCGAGCCAGAGTGGTACTTTCTCTGGATGTTCCAGACGCTGAAGCTGTTTCCCAGCCATGTCTTTGGGATCGAGGGGGAGCTGCTGGCGCTGGCCGCCACCGGAGCGGCGGGCGCGGCGGTGCTGCTGGTGCCCTGGCTGGACCGGGCCGCGCGTCGGGAGCGGTTTAGCTGGCTGGTGTGGGGAGCCGGCTTCATCGGTGTCAGTTATGTGGTGGGGATGACGGGGTACGCGCTATGGCTTGGTCATCATTGATGCCTCAAGCACCAATAACCAAATGCCAAGATCCAAATAATCACCAATACCCAAACATCAATCACCAAATGTTTGGTGTTTGGAATGTGGTGATTGGGTATTGTTTGGTGTTTGGAATTTGGTTATTGGTGATTCCGCCGATGGCGTGGGCCGAGGCGGCCGCTCCGAATCGTTGCATCGAGTGCCACGCGCAGCAGGAGCAGAGCAGCGGGTTCCGGGGGCCGGCGACGCTGGCCGCGGAGGATGTGCACACTTCGCGGGGGGTCTCGTGCGCCGACTGCCACGGCGGAGATCCGACATCAATGGATCCGGCAGTGGCGATGGCCCCACCCCCTGACGCATCCGCCGAAGGCGGATCTGCGCCAACAGGCGCAGGCCCTTCAGGCCGGCGTGCAGGGGGTGGGGTGGACCCGGCGAAAGGATTCATCGGGCGCCCCGCGCACCACGACATCCCGCAATTCTGCGCACGCTGCCATGCCGACCCCTCCTACATGCGCAAATACAACCCGAACCTTCCCACCGATCAGTATGCGAAATATCTCACCAGCCAGCACGGCAAGCGGCTCGGTCAGGGCGATCCGGATGTCGCGGTCTGCACGAGCTGCCATGAGGTCCATGGGATTCGCTCAAAGAAAGACCCGCTCTCGCCCGTCTATGCGACCAATATTCCGGGAACCTGCGCGAGGTGCCATGCCGACTCGGCCATTATGGACAAGCACGGCCTTCCGGTGACGCAGCATTGGGAGTATTCCCAAAGCGTGCATGGACAAGCGCTCCTCCTTCGGGGGGATCGGGCCGCCCCTCACTGCGCCAGCTGTCACGGCTCGCATGAGGCGGCCAAGCCCGGGACGATCGCGATAGGGAACGTCTGCGCGCAATGCCACAGCCTGACGCGTGATCTGTTTGCGAAGAGTCCTCACAAGGCGGCCCATGAGGCCTTTGGGCTTCCAGAGTGCGAGGTGTGCCACGGCAAGCATTTGATCCAGCGGCCCAGCGATGAAATGCTGGGCACCGGACCGCAGGCGCTGTGCGTGACGTGTCACGAACCCGGCTCGCAGGGGTTCATCACCGCCCACACGATGCGCGAAGCCATCGAGCGGCTGAAGACCGAGCTGACGAGCGCGGAAGTGACGGTCGCGCAGGCCGCCCATCTCGGGATGGACGTCGGCGAGGCGCAGTTCGCAGTCCACGGGGCGCAGGCCAAGTTGACCCAGGCCCGGACCTATGTCCATTCTTTTTCCGCCTCGGCCATGCAACCGATTATCGAGGAGGGTGTGCAGCACACCCAGGAGGCCCAGACGCAGGGGCAGGCGGCCATTCACGAGTTTCACTTCCGTCGGCATGGCCTCTGGGTGACGCTGGTGATCATTGTGTTGGTGGTGATCGGCTTGTGGTGGAAGATCCGCGATCTTGACCGGCAGTCGCCTCCCCACACGTAACTCCCGCCCGGTCGCGTGATGATGAGCCTGCCTACGCCCTCCAAACCGCCCAGCCTGCTGCGCAACCCTGTGAGTCTGCTGGGCGGGCTGATCGCGCTCATCGCGACGGCCTTCGGGCTGCCGATGATGCTGCTCGATCTGTTTCAGCGGCACAGTTCGCCCTACATCGCCGTGCTGATCTACCTGGTCCTGCCGTTTGTGGCCATCGGCGGGATCGCCCTGGCGCTCCTCGGCGTGCTCTGGGAGCGCGCCAGGCGGCGCAAACGGCCGGGGCAGTCCGTCCCGCCGCTGCCGCGGATCGATCTGAACTTCCCCCAGCACCAGGCGGCGGTGATGGCGGCGCTGTTTGGCCTCATGGTGCTCATGGTGCTCCTTTCCGTCACCGGATACCGGGCCTACCACTTTACCGAATCGGTGCAATTCTGCGGGCTGGTGTGCCATCAGGTGATGAAACCCGAATACACGGCCTACCAGTATTCCCCGCACGCGCGGGTGGCGTGCACGCAGTGCCATGTCGGGCCGGGCGCGGACTGGTTCGTGCGCTCGAAGATCACCGGCGCCTACCAGGTGTATGCGGTCGCCTCGAACACATATCCGCGCCCGATTCCCACTCCCGTCAAGAACCTGCGCCCCGCCCAGGAGACGTGCGAGCAATGCCACTGGCCGGCCAAATTCTTCGGTGCGCAGCAGAAGACGTTTTCGCATTATCTGGCGGATGAGACGAACAGCCCCTGGCAAATCCAGATGCTGATGAAGGTCGGGGGCGGGGATCCGAAGACCGGGGCCGCCTCCGGCATCCACTGGCACATGAACATCAGCAAAGAGATCTCGTATATCGCGGCGGATGAGCGGCGAGAGGCGATCCCCTGGGTGCGCACCGTCGACGCCAACGGGCAGGCGACCGAGTACATGTCGACTGAGCAGCCGCTCCCGCCCGAACAGATCACGGCGGCTCGCATGCGCCGGATGGATTGCGTGGATTGCCATAATCGGCCTTCGCATATCTACCATCCGCCTGATCGCGCGGTGGAGATGGCCATGGACGCCGGTCGGTTGGATCGGAGCCTGCCGGCCCTCAAACGGGAGGCCATCCGGTTGCTGATCCAGCCCTACGCCAGCGAGGCCCAGGCGCAGGCCGAGATTCTGAAAGGCCTGCCGGCGTTTTATCGGCAGGAGTATCCGGAGCTGTCCCGCGAGAAGGCGGGGGCGATTCAGGAGGCGGCCGTCGAGGTGCAACAGATCTATGCGCGCAACATCTTTCCCGAGATGAAGACGGACTGGCGGGCCCATCCGAATCACATCGGGCATCTGAACTCCGACGGCTGTTTCCGCTGCCATGACGGCTTGCACAAGAGTCAGGACGGGAGGATCCTGACGAACGACTGCAACGCGTGCCATACGATCCTCGCCCAGGGGCCGCCTGAAGAGATCGCGCAAGGGCGACTGGAGGCTCAGCCGTTTCGCCATCCGGTAGACGTGGGAATGGATGTGACGAAGTTCAAGTGCAGCCAATGCCACACCGGTGCGATGGGGCCCTAGCAGGCTGCTATAATAGAACGTACCAATGACACGGTGGATGAAATTATTAGGGTCGATCAAGATGGCGGTGCCGCTGCTGATCGCCATTGCGGCGGTGCTGGCGTGGGGCACGATCTATGAGGCCCGATTTGGCACGGCGGCGGTCCAGCGGACGGTGTATCAGGCGTGGTGGTTCCAGACGATCCTGGCCTTTCTGGCCGTCAATTTGGCGGTGGCCGCCTCCCGGCGCTACCCGTGGAAGACACACCATGCGCCCTTCGTCCTGGCGCACCTGGGCATCATCTTGATGTTGCTCGGCGGCATCATCGGCGGCCGGTTCGGCATCGAGGGCCAGCTCATCATCCCCGAAGGGCAGGCGGAGAAGGTGATGCAGTTGCCGCGCAACGTGCTCAGCGTGCATCACCATGTCTCGGAGACGACGCGAGTCTTTGACACCGACTTCGAGACCCGCGCCTGGGTGCATGAGCCGAACAAGACGCTCGTCGTGCCAATCGGCACGCGCACGCTGGAGTTGACCGTGGATCGCTATTACCCGGATGCTGCGTTGAGGGAGGAGATCCTCCCGGACGGCGCGGATGACCACCCGGCGGCGCAGCTGCGCCTCGCGCATGACGGGCAGGAGGACACGTTCTGGCTGCTGTCGAAGGACCCGGAACGCTTTGGCATGGGCTGGGCCGCAGCGCACGTGCTGTTTTTCTCGCCTGAGACCGAGGCGCAGATGAAGCAGCTGCTGGGCCAGGGGGAATCAGGCACGCATCCGCGCGGCGTGGTGTCGGTCCGCCTGCCGAACGCGGGCAACCATGACATCCCGGTGCCGGCCACTCTCGGCAAGCCGATTGCGATCTCCGGCACGCCGTATGCGATCACGTTCAAGGACTACTTCCCCGACTTCACGCTTGGGCCGGAGGGGCCAACGAGCCGCTCGGAGGAGCCGAACAACCCGGCGGTGGCGCTGCTCTTGAGCGGCCCTGAAGGCGCCGATGCGCACCTGCTCTTCGCCCGCCATCCGGACTTCGCGGCGATGCACGGCCGCACGCACCTCATCCCGGCGGAGGTGGTCTACACCCATGGCCGCACGGGCGGCCTGCCGCCGAACACCATTGCGCTGCTCCGGCGGCCGGACGGGCAGTTGCTCGCCCTCTTCACGGATGAGCAGATGCAACGCACCGAGCCGGAGCGGGTGCAGGCGGGGTGGCGCGGAACCCATCCCTCGCTGGGATACGGCATTGAGATTGTCGCCTACTATCCGAAGGCGCGGTTGATCCAACACATCGAGCCGCGCAGCAACGATGTCCGCTCCGAGGCGGTGCACGTCATCGGCCGTCTTGACGGACTGGAAGCCGAGAGCTGGGTGTGGCTGCGCCAGGCGGTGGAGCTGAAGTTCGGCGATGAGGTGATGGTGGTCGAATACCGGCCGGGGCAGCGGGAGCTGCCGGTGACGATCAAGCTCTCCGACTTCCGCAAGATCACCTATCCGGGCAGCAGCATGGCCGCCGGGTTCGAGAGTGACGTCCAGCTCACCGATCCGCAGCGCGGCGTTATCCTGATGCGCAAGATCAGCATGAATAATCCGCTGAAATACCGCGGCTATTCGTTTTTCCAGTCCAGCTTTGTTGAAGGGCCGACGGAAACCACGATCCTGTCGGTGCGCAACGATCCGGGCACGCCGCTGGTCTACGCCGGCTTCCTCATCATCATCGGGGGCGTCGTGAGCCTGTTCGTCATGCGCGCACGCGCCGCGAAGCCGAAGACGCCAACACGACGAAAGGGAACACGTCCATGAAGCATGCACTGGCTCCTCTTGCATGGTGTGCCGCTGCGCTGCTCCTGCCGCTGTCATCGGCCGCAGCCGAGAAAGAATCGGCTCCCGCGCTGCCGCGCATCTCGCAGGCGACACGGCAGGCGCTGCGGCTGCTTCCCATCCAGCACCATGGACGGCACAAGCCCTTCGACAGCTTCGCGCGGGAGACGCTGGACCACATCACCGGTTCGCCGCGCCTCGACGGACAGGACCCCGTGCTGACGGTGGTGTCGATGATCGCCTTTCCAGAGCAGTGGCAGCCGCGCGCGCTCATCGCGGTGCCGTTCCGGCCGCTGCGCGAGGCGCTGGGGATGGATCCCAAAGCCTCGCACATTTCGCACGAAGAACTAATCACTACTAAAACATTGATGAGGATGCTGCCCGGCATCATCGAGAAGCAGCGGCGCGACGAGAAGCTGTCGATGCTCGAGCAAGAAACGATGGACGCCTTCGATCGCTTTGCGACCTTCAGCAATCTCGTGGAGCATCGGCTGGAACTCGTGCCATCGCCGTCAACGGCTGACTGGAACTGGCGCTCGGTCCAGCAGCCGGAGGGCTACCCGCCACAGCAGCAGGCCGAGATCCGCCAGGCCTGGGCCGGCTGGGTGACGGCGCTGAGGGACGGGGAAGGCGCGGCGGTGGACGCGGCCACCACCCGCCTGGTCTCGACGCTGCAGGGGCTCAACCCGGCGGCGCTGCCGCCGGCGTGGAAACTGCGCTTGGAGGTCTTCTACAACCAGGCGCATCTCTTCCGGATCGCGCAGTGTGGCTACTGGCTGGCGGCCGTCTTGTTTCTCATCGCGCTGCTGCGTTCGGCCGCAGCCGCCGGCGTCGGCGGGACGGCCTTCGCGGCGTTTGCGCTCAGCGCGATGGTGCATGCCGGCGGCATTGCGCTCCGTGTGATCATTGGCGGCCGTCCGCCGGTGTCGAATTTCTTCGAGACGATGCTGTGGATCCCGCTTGTCGGCGTCATCCTGGCCTTCATCTTTGAGCGCATCTACCGGGCGCGCTACTTCGCGTTCTCGGCGGCCCTTCTCTCCGCGATCACGTTGCTGTTGTCCGAATACGTGCCTCTGGACTCCAGCATCTCGCCGGTGGTGGCGGTGCTGCGCAGCAATCTGTGGCTGACCGTCCACGTGCTCACCATCGTGGGCAGCTACGGCGTGCTGGCGTTGGCGACCATGCTCGCGCACATCTATGGCGTGCAGTTCCTGGCCGGGCAGGGCAAGAAGGTCCTCGCGCTGCTGGATGTGTTCCTCTATCGCACGATTCAGGTGGGCGTGGCGCTCTTGGCCGGCGGCACCATGCTGGGAGCGGTGTGGGCCAACGCCTCCTGGGGCCGCTACTGGGGCTGGGATCCGAAGGAGACCTGGGCGCTTATCACGCTGTTGTGGTTTCTCGCCGTGCTGCACGGCCGCATGGCCGGATGGCTGAAGGGCATCGGCGTCGCGCTGTCGACGATCGGTGGCTTCTTCCTGCTCCTGATGACCTACTACGGCGTGAGCTTCTACCTCGTCGGGCTGCACAGCTATGCCGGTGGCCATGCCAAACCCCTCCCTCTTCTTCTCGTCGGCTACCTGGTCGCCGAGATTGCCTTCATGCTGGCCGTCGGCCTTGCCGCGCTCACGCGCAGGCGCCTCGCGTAACCGCCTCTCCAAGCCGGCCATTCCTGAGATCCTTCCTTGGGCCAACGGACCCTGACGTCCGTCATAGAACGATCCCATCCGCGCAGATATAGTTGCGGAAAGAGGGCCAAGCCCAGGACTGCGCGATGGGAGACCCGCTGCAGGTGTATCGAGACGCGGTAGCCAGGTGCGTTCACGCCATCTGCGTTGACCGGAATCTGGATCCCACCTCCACAGCCAACACTGAGGTTGGCTGTCGCATCGAGCGGTTCCTGCCCCACCTGATCAAAGCGGTGAAGGTGGTTGGGCCCAATAACTTCGCAGGATTTGAAGCGGCCGTCATCCAGGCCGTCTGCCCCTTGTGCGGCGGTCGCGACGCCCATGGTGTGTGCCAAACTCAGGAAGCCGCTGAATGTTGCCTCTATCGCTACCTCCCACTCGCCTACGAGGCCATCCTCAGCGTTGAGGTCGAGTCGCCGTAAGCGCCCAAGATGTGCCTCACGTAATGGTGCGCCAGTAGTGATGTAGCGCTGCGGATGCGTGTACTCGTCATTGAGGATGAGAAGCGGGTCGCCAACTTCGTGAGGCGGAGCCTCCTTGAGGCAGGCTACGCCGTGGACTGTGCGTACGACGGCGAGGAGGGGTTGCACTTTGCCCAAGCCAACGTCTACGACGCGATCATCTTAGATCTCATGTTGCCGAAGCGCGACGGCCTGTCGCTCCTGAAATCGTTGCGCGAAGGCGGGGTCGCCACTCCCGTGTTAGCGGTGACGGCAAAGGGGACCGTCCGCAACCGCGTCACCGGGCTCAACAGCGGCTGTGACGACTACTTGGTCAAGCCGTTTTCGATCGCGGAACTCATCGCCCGAGTGCGGTCGCTGTTGCGTCGGGGAAGCCCTCAGACAACCACCCTTCACGTCGGCGATCTGGTCCTTGACACCGTGGCGCATCGCGTGACGCGGGCGGGCAAGCCCATTGAGCTTACCCCCAAGGAGTTCGCCCTGCTGGAGTACCTCATGCGAAACACCGGGCAGGTGCTCACGAAGACCATGATTGAGCAGCACGTGTGGAACTACGACTTTGACAGCGGCACGAACCTCGTGGAGGTACACCTGAGCCACCTCCGCGCCAAGATCGATCAAGGATTCCACCCTCCCCTGATTGACACGGTGCGGGGGGTCGGCTACCTCCTGAAGGAAGTGCCCGCAGGGTCCCCATGCAAATCACTCCGAAGAATATCCGCGTCCGGCTGATCGCGTGGTACATCTTCAGCCTGGGCTGTGCCCATTTCTTCCTGGCCACCGTCCTCTATCAGACGGTGTCGACGCGGCTCCACCATGAACTCGACCAGCGGCTGTTGACCTACTCGACGTGTCTTGTGGAGTTGTTGCCCCAACACCGGCAGCTCAACCTGGTCGAGGTCATCGGGGAGATGGCGGAGCTGACTGCGCTGGGCCCAGACCTCTATGTCCGTGTCGTCGATCACAACGGGCAACTGATCTACGAGGCTGCGGGGCTACCGCCCGCACTGGCCACGAAGCTTCACGCTGCCTCAGAGATGGCAACTGGACACCCGGCGACGCTACGTCTGCCGGGTGATGGGCTTTGGCGCATGGTCAGACGGGATGTGCAAGAAAACGGGAAGCCCCTGTACGTAGGACATGTGGCGATTCCGCTGCGTGGGGTTCATCAGGCCTTGGCCAGGTTGTTGGTCATCTTGCTCCTCGTCGTTCCAGCCGTCTTGCTCCTCTCGAGCGTTGGCGCCTGGCTGCTGCTGAATCGAGCCCTCAGTCCACTGCAGGAGGCGATTCAGACCGCCCAGGTCATCCAAGCAAAGGATTTTAGTCAGCGCCTGCACGTCCCCAAGACGGGTGATGAGGTTCAAGCGCTCGCTGAGACCTTCAACGAGATGATTGAGCGACTCCAGCGCTCCTTTGAGCAGATGCAGCAGTTTATCTCTGATGCCTCCCATGAACTGCGCACCCCGCTCGCTGTGCTGAAGGGAGAGATTGAGCTCGGACTCAAAACCTGTCCTCGTGCAGGCCGCTGCGAAATCCTGGAGGCCTGTTCCAGCGAGATCAGCCGCATGTCGCGATTGGTTGAGACGCTGCTCTTTCTTTCTAACGCGGAGGCAGAAAAGATTGCGTTGGACCTCCAACCGCTCCACCTCGACAGCCTGATGGAGGACATGATGGAGGGAACCCAGATCCTCGCCGAGCCGAAACACATTCACGTGGAGCTCGTTAATGAGGCCGACGCGATTCTGAATGGTGATGAGATGAAGCTCAGGCGCCTCCTCCTCAACCTCAGCGACAATGCGGTGAAATATACGCCAGAAGGCGGTCGGATCATCTTGCGCTCCCAGTCTGGGAACGGCTACGCCGAGATCCAGGTGACTGATACAGGCCTTGGCATCAAGGCGCAGGATCTGCCACGGATCTTTGATCGCTTCTACCGGGTTGACGAATCCCGTAACCGCGCCGAGGGCGGCTATGGACTCGGCCTGGCAATCTGCAAGTGGATTGCTGAAGCCCACGGCGGCAGCATCCACGTCGAGAGCGCCCCCGGCCAGGGGAGCACCTTCCGGGTGCGTCTGCCTGCCCTCTCCGCTGCTTAAGAAA
>CAYJTP010000034.1:0-17533 GCA_964373175.1 uncultured Planctomycetales bacterium | reverse complement strand
AGTTCTAAACGGTTTGGTGATTGGTGCTTGGTTATTGGTGATTGTTTGGTGATTGCCCGCCCCGGCTTGGGAGTCGCCAGGCGGGCCGGGGGGATTTGGTGCTTGGTGATTCGAGGAGTATGATCATGCCTGAGACCATCCTAGAAACCCAGCTCAATAACATCCCCCTCTTCAAGCGGGGGAAGGTCCGCGACGTCTATGACTTAGGCGAGCACCTGTTAATCGTCGCGACGGATCGCATCTCCGCCTTCGACGTCGTCATCCCGACCGGCATCCCTCAGAAAGGCGTTGTCCTCACGCAGTTATCCGCCTTTTGGTTTGACAGGATGCGGGAGGTGGTGCCCTCACACCTGGTGACGACCGACATCGCCCAAATCATCCAGCGCCACCGGGCCTTAGCACCTCACCGCGCCCTGTTAGCGGGTCGATCCATGCTGGTTCACAAGGCGACGGTAGTTCCCATGGAGTGTGTCGTGCGCGGCTATCTGGCTGGATCGGGATGGAAGGAATACCAGAAGAGCCGATCGGTGTGCGGCATTTCGCTGCCCGCAGGGCTTCGAGAAGCCCAAGAGCTCCCCGAGCCGATTTTCACGCCAGCGACGAAAGAGGAAACCGGCCATGATGTGAATATCAGCGAGGCCGACATGGCCACACGGGTTGGCGCCGAACTCACTCAGCAGTTGAAACGTATGAGCCTGGCGATCTACACGAAGGCTCGGGATTATGCCCGATTGCGGGGGGTCCTCATCGCCGATACGAAGTTTGAATTTGGGTTACTCGAGGGGCGGCCGATGCTTGTTGACGAACTGCTCACCCCCGATTCCTCGCGGTTTTGGCCGGTTGAGGAGTACGCCCCAGGGAAATCCCCAGTGAGCTTCGACAAGCAGTTTGTCCGCGATTATCTGGAGGGTTTGAGCTGGGATAAAACTCCGCCAGCGCCGGAACTCCCAGCGGACATCGTCCAGAAGACCAGCGCGAAGTACCTGCAAGCCCTCACCCAGTTGACCGGAAAGACCGTGGCCTCCCTCGTGGGATGACGCAACGCCCACAGGAATCCTCCCTGCTCAAAGATTGTGTGTGGTTCGCCAGCGCCCTCCTGCTTGCCGGTCAGTGGATCCTTGTGCACGTCCTTCGTGTGCATCTCGCGCCTCCCTGGGAAGCCATCCTGCCAGGCCTGGGGATTTTTGGCGCGGCGTTCCTCCTCTCCTGGGGCGCGGAACTCGCCCAATTGGAAATTTCGCAAGCCCTCGCCCTCGCGTTCCTGGCCCTGATGGCGGTGTTGCCAGAATACGCCGTCGATATCTACCTGGCGTGGACCGCGGCCAAAGATCCCGCGTATATCCACTATGCCGCCGCCAACATGACGGGCGCCAATCGTCTCCTCATCGGGCTCGGATTAAGCGGGAGCAGCGAATTGAGCTCGCGACGCTGGTGATCGCGATTTGTGTTCTATCTCATTCAGTCAAGCAAATCGCATCACGAAGAGCCTCACCTAGAAGGTCCACCCGCTCGTGTGGCGACGTGGACGCGCCCATAGCGGCGAGTGATCACCGTGATCCTGTTCTTGCTTCCTGGCTACACGATTTTTCTTGCAGCAGAGCCATTTGCGGAAGGGCTCCTGCGCAGCGCCCGGGGTTTGGGGATCGAAGAGTTTATCCTGATCCAGTGGCTGGCCCCGCTGGCTTCCGAGTCGCCGGAGTTCATCGTGGCCATCTTGTTTGCCCTGCGCAAGAATCCCGGGGCGGGCTTGGGAACGTTGATCTCCTCGAAGGTCAACCAATGGACATTGCTGATCGGGATGCTGCCGCTGGCCTATGCGATCTCCGGAGGGCATCTGGGGGCCATGCGTTTCGACGGACGGCAAGCGGAGGAGATCTTGCTCACCGCCGCCCAGTCGCTCTTGGCTGTCGTGATTCTGGCGAACTGGAGCTTTGGGTTTTGGGAAGGGATCTTGCTCCTCGGGTTGTTTGTCACGCAGCTTTGCATTCCGGTCACCTGGATTCGGGTGGGATGTTCTGCCTTATAGCTGCTCATCACGATGGGCTATTTGGCGGCGAAGCCCTATCGCGCAGCCCTCTGGGAGTTGTTGACCACTGGCTGGAGTCCGCCAAAGCCGCCGTAGCCTGTCTTAAGCCCTCCGGCGTGCGTTTTCAGATTGCGCTTGCACGGGGACGCGCTATAATGAATCTGCTGTGAGGGCCTGGGGCGTCCTGCCGTCCCGTTTGCGGAGAGCCCGCAAAGGGGAGTGTTTGTCTCATTTCCCGTGACTCGATTCGGAGTGAGAGGGCAGGCGGTTCGATCCGCGGGATGTCTGTCGGAAGAAATCCCGTGCGCCGTCCCTGTCGGTGTGACAGGCAGGTCTAAGGGAGGCGAGGGCCATGGCGCGCAACACATCCTCATCATCACGATCTCCAAGGCGATCGACCCGTCGGAGCACCTCCAAGCCATCGGTGTCGGTGGCGATGAGCAAAGCCAAGCCGGGACGCCGCCGCCTCGCTACAAAGAAACCCTCCACTACCCGTCGCCTCAGACGGCGCGTCACGACCCAGTTAGCCTCCTTGCCTCGTCGGACGACCACGCGACGCGCGCCAGCGTCACGTCCAATCTTGGAACGCGCCGTCCGGCCCGTTTCCGCCGAGCCCCACCGACCCCCACGCGTCGAAAGCCCGCCACGCCCCGTCAGCGTCTTGGCGCCTGTCCCGGGCGGCTTCCAACCACAAAGCCATCTCCGCGAAGAGACCTTTACCATTCCCACGGCCTATGGGGATCATCGGATTGTCCTCATGGTCAAGGATCCCTGGTGGCTCTATGCCTACTGGGAAATTCAGCCATCCCACGAGCGTCAAGTACGCAGCCAATTGGCTCCGGAGGACATGAGTGGCTTAAGTTCGGTCCTCCGGGTGTACGACGTGACTGGTCGCGAGTTTCCCACCCAAGCCGCCAACGCGCGGTTCGATATCTCGCTCTCGGGGCTGGCCACGAACTGGTACATCCATGTTGATGCGCCTGATCGATCATTTGTCGTGGAGCTGGGACTCCTCACGAAACACGGACGCTTCCTTCTCTTGGCGAGGTCCAACCGGGTGACCACGCCCCGGTACGGCCCTTCCGACGTCGTCGACGAAGAGTGGCTCACGACGGACGAAAACTACTGGAAGCTGTTCGGGGTCGCCGCAGGGATTGGCATGGGCTCAAGCCCGGTGGGCTTCAAAGAGCTGTTAGAGCGCAAGCCCTTCTCCGCGGCGATGTTTTCGCCAGGGTTGTTTAGTCCGGTCAAGGCGAAGCTGCCAAAAGGGTTTTGGCTGTGGGTCGATACCGAGCTCGTCATCTACGGCGCGACCGATCCGAAGACCCAGGTGACGATTCAGGGACAGCCCGTGACGCTGAATCCCGATGGGACGTTTAGCACGCGCATGGCGTTGCCGGACGGCACCCAGTCGATTCCTGTTGAGGCGACCTCGTCTGATCAGCAAGACGCAAGAACCATCACGACGACCGTCAGCCGGAAGACCGAAGGACAGACGCCACAGAGACGGGAGACCAGAGACAAGAGACCGGAGAAAACCAGGAAAACCGAGTTTGAGACCTAATGTCTCATGCCTGGCGTCTCATGTCCCCCGCCTCATGAAAGAGCAAGGATACGTGGCGCTCGTCCTGCATTCCCATCTCCCCTTTGTCCGCCATCCAGAGCAGGAACATTTTCTCGAGGAGCGCTGGTTCTTTGAAGCCCTCACCGAGACGTACCTGCCCCTCTTAGAGCGCTTCCAGCGACTGGCCAACGACAAGGTCCCCTTTCGGATCACCATGTCGTTTACCCCGACGTTGCTGGCGATGTTCTCCGATTTCTTCCTGCAATCTCGCTACGTCCGCCATCTCGACCAACTGATTGAGTTGGCCGAGAAGGAAATTTGGCGTACACGCTGGCAGCCCCCGTTCCATCGCCTCGCCCTGCTCTACCATCATCGCTTCACCACGGCCCGTCGGCTGTTTGTCGAAACCTATCGCCAGAATCTCACCCAGCCCTTTCGAGAACTGGCGGATGGGGGGTTCGTGGAGCCGATTGCCTCGTGCGCGACCCATGGGTTTTTGCCCCTCATGGATTATCAGCAGGCCGCGGTCCGCGCACAGATCCGCGTGGGCGTGCAAGCCTTCGAACACGCGTTTGGCAAAACACCCGTCGGGATGTGGCTGCCCGAATGCGGCTACCATCCCGAGCATGATGCCTTCTTGAAGGGGCAGGGGATTCGGTATTTCCTCACGGATGCGCACGGGGTACTGTTCGGCTCGCCGCGACCGAAATATGGCATCTATGCTCCGGTGTTTTGCAAAAGCGGGGTGGCGGCCTGTGGACGGGATCTTGAATCCTCGAAGAGCGTCTGGAGCGCCGTGGAAGGGTATCCCGGTGATTATGACTACCGCGAGTTCTATCGCGATGTGGGGTTTGATTTGGAACTTGACTATGTGCGTCCCTACCTCAACGGGGACGGGACCCGGGTGAATACGGGCATCAAGTACTATCGCATCACGGGGAAGACCGAGGACAAGGCCCCGTATGATCCGGATCGCGCGTTGGAGAAAGCCGCAGCGCATGCGGCGGACTTCATGTTCAATCGCGAGCGGCAGATTGAGTACCTGCGCACGTTCATGGACCGCGCGCCGATCATCATCAGCCCCTATGACACCGAGTTGTTTGGGCACTGGTGGTTTGAAGGGCCGGATTGGCTGGAGTTTCTCATTCGCAAGACGCACGTTGACCAGAAGGTCTTCCGGCTGATCAGCCCCTCAGAGTATCTTGCGCGCTATCCGAGAAATCAGGTCGTGCAGCCATGCATGTCCAGTTGGGGCTATCAGGGTTACAATGAGGTGTGGTTGAACGGGTCGAACGACTGGGTCTATCGACACTTGCACAAAGCCGTTGAACGCATGGTGGAACTCGCCACCGCCCACCCCCACGCCTCTGGGCTGCGTCGACGCGCACTGAATCAATCGGCTCGCGAACTCCTGTTGGCGCAGTCCTCGGACTGGGCGTTCATCCTCAAGACGCAAACCCACACCGCCTATGCCTACCGGAGGATCCGTGATCATCTGGGACGCTTTACCCGTCTCTATGACGCCCTGACGCGCAATGCCATTGATGAAGCCTGGCTCGCTGAAGTCGAAGCCGCCGATAATCTCTTCCCCTTTCTTGACTACCGCGTGTATGCCCCGTCCAATGGCGCCTGAGTCCTTCCAGGTGCCGTTCCTCTATAGAAGAACGGTTTCGCAATTCCAGACGAATAACCAAGCACCAAATTCTCCGCCCTCTCGTTCAAGGCGCAGGGCGGATCCCTGCCCGCCCTTCATGCTGCGGGGCAGGCGGGCGCCTCTGGCGGACAATCACCAAATAATAATCAATGACCAAAATTCCAAACACCAAACCATGCGGCCTTCCAATGGTTTGGTAATTGGTGCTTGGTTATTGGGGATTGTTTGGAATTTTGGATTTGGTCATTGGATATTTCCTCAGACATGAAAATCTTGTTTGTGGCTTCAGAGGTCGTCCCGTTTGCCAAGACCGGCGGATTGGCCGATGTCGCGGGAGCGCTTCCCAAAGCGCTCACCCAACTTGGGCATGAGGTCCGCATCATCATGCCGCGGTATCGCGCGGTGGACCTGCGCCGGTTCCATCTCACGAAGATCTTTGACCATGTCGCCGTGCCTGTCGGGACGCGCACGATCGAGGCGGCGGTGTATGAAGCGGTGGTCCCCCACACGTCCATTAGAGTCTCCTTCGTTGATCAGCCCACGTTGTTTGATCGAGACGGGCTCTATCAAGACCAGCAAGGGGACTTTCCGGATAATCTGGAGCGGTTCAGCTTCTTTGCCCAAGCGACCCTGAAGGTCATCCCGCAACTCGGGTGGAAGCCTGAGGTCGTCCATTGCCATGACTGGCAGACGGCCTTGGTGTGCGCGCATCTGGCCGTGACGGCATCAACGGATCGCTTCTGGCAATCGACGCGGACGGTCTTGACGATCCACAATCTGGCCTATCAAGGGCTCTTTCCGGCCGAGGCGTTTGCGCTGACGAATCTGCCGCCCCAGGCGTTTGGCATCGAGGGCTTGGAGTTCTATGGCAAAGTCAACTGTCTGAAGGGGGGCTTGGTGTCCGCGGATTGTCTCACCACTGTCAGTCCCACGTATGCCACCGAAATCCAGTCGAGTGAGTGTGGCTGTGGCCTGGAAGGGGTGCTGGTGGCTCGCCGCGCGGATGTGGTGGGCATCCTGAACGGCATCGACCCCGATGAATGGAATCCGAAGACCGACCCGCATCTGGCCGCGCACTACGGACCGGATGAGCTCGCGGGCAAATCCCTCTGCAAATTGTCCCTGCAACGCCACCAGCGTCTTCCGGAACGCCACGGACTGCTCATCGGGATGATCCAGCGGCTGGCGGAACAAAAGGGAATCGATATCTTCGTCGAGGCTGCCGGAGAACTCATGGGCCTTCCGGTGCAGGTCGTCATCCTTGGAACCGGCGATCCGAAGTACCACGCGCAACTTGAGGCCTTAGCGGCCAAGTTCCCCGAGCGCCTCGCCGTGAATCTCACCTTCGATAATGCCTTGGCCCATCAGATCGAGGCGGGCTGCGACGCGTTCCTCATACCCTCGCGGTTCGAGCCGTGCGGGTTGAACCAAATGTACAGCATGCGCTACGGCACGGTTCCCCTTGTCCGTCGGGTGGGGGGCTTGGCCGATACGGTGATTGACGTGTCGCCGGAGACGCTCAAGACCAAGGCCGCCACCGGGTTTGTCTTCGAGGACTATTCCGCCAAAGCCCTCCTGGGGACCGTCAAACGGGCCGTGGCCGCCTTTGGGGATCACGCGCTGTGGAAGCAACTGGTGCAACGCGGCATGCAGCAGGATTTTTCCTGGACCCGCTCTGCGCGTGACTACGTCGCGGTGTACCAGCGCGCACTGGCCAAACACTCCGCTCGAGGCTCAAGGGCTAAGGCGCCCAGTTCCCTCCAGCCGACCGCCTAGAGCGTCTAGCTCTTGTGCATGATCCTCACGGTGACCCTGAATCCCTCACTCGATGAATGGGTATACTTGCCGGTGCTTCAGCTGGGCGACCTCAACCGGGCCATCCGATTCGTCCGCTATCCGGGCGGAAAAGGGATCAACGTGGCGCGGGTGGTTCAGGAACTTCAGGAACGAACCCTCGCCGTGGCGCTCGCCGGAGGCAGCGACGGCAAGATCCTGAGTCACCTCCTCACGACGCAGTATCAGATTCCTCATCGGTTCGTGACCGTGGCCGGCTCCACGCGAAACAACTATCAGATTCAAACGGCTTCTCCGAGGGCCGTGACGCAAATCAACTGTCCTGGCCCAGTCACTTCTAGGACATCTCTCCACAAACTTACGCGTCTCCTCATGCGTCTTGGGCGTCGAGCCTCCTGTGTCGTCTTGTCCGGGAGCCTCCCGTCTGGCGCGCCAGCGACGATGTACCGACGAATGCTCACACGGCTCAGGCTTCTTCGGGTTCCAACGGTGCTCGACACATCGGGGCCGGCGTTACGTGATGGGTTGTTGGCACGACCGTGGCTCATCAAACCCAATCGGCAGGAAGCGGAAGAGCTCTTGGGCCGGCGGTTGCGCGGGGTCGCTCAGGTGGCTTCCGCCGCCACGCAACTGGTCAAACGAGGACCATCTGTGGTAATCGTGTCTCTGGGTCCTGAGGGGGCTGTGCTAGCGTCTGGGGAGCAGGGGCAGGTCCTCTGGGCCAAACCTCCGCGCGTCCCGGTGGATTCTCCCGTCGGGGCTGGCGATTCACTCATCGCAGGCTTTGTGGTGGGCTATCAGGTCACACACCTTCTGCACGAGGCCCTCCGGCTTGGGGTTGCGTGCGGCGCGGCGTGTGCCATGACTCCAGGGACTGAGCTCTGCCACCGCCAGGACGTCAGACGGCTGGTCGGCCGCGTGCAGCTGCGCGTCCTGCCATGACGTCCACCCGTCTTCAGACAGGGTCGAGACGTTGACAACCTCACCCGTGGTGAGTATCATACCCAGACAAGCGATTGGGTGGTGACACTCAATCGCTTCCTTCCTCCTGCAGAAAAGCGTCCGATGCATCTTGCGACTGAAGCTCAGATCAAACGCGGCCAGATCACCGATGTCTATTTTCTCCGGACCCAGCAAATCCTCCGAGCCAAGCGGATTGACAAACACGTGTGCGCCGAATTCGTGGTCAAGCGCCTTCCCCTGGGGTATCCCTTCGGGGTCTTGGCGGGGATTGAAGAGGCGGTGGAAGTGTTGATGGGCATTCCGGGGATTGAGGTGGAGGCCATGGACGAAGGGACCCTCTTTGGACCGCACCAGCCTGTTCTGACGATCCGCGGGCGGTATCTGGCGTTCGGACAGTTTGAGACCGCGCTCTTAGGCCTGTTGTGTCAAGCCTCAGGGATTGCGACCCGGGCGGCTCGGTGTCGTCAGGCGGCGGGGAAGCGTCTGGTCTTGAGCTTCGGAGCCCGACGGGTCCATCCCGCCATCGCCCCGATGGTGGAACGTGCGGCTTACCTCGGCGGCTGCGACGGGGTGTCGGTCCTCGAAAGTGCCAAGCAGCTTGGGATTCAACCGAGCGGGACGATTCCTCATGCGCTGGTCCTGCTCATGGGCGATGCGGCGTGGGCCGTCAAGGCGTTTGACGCCGTCATGCCCGCTTCGGTGAAACGGGTGGCCTTGATTGATACGATCGGCGATGAGAAATTCGAGGCCATCGCCTGTGCGGAGACGCTGGGCAGAAAGCTGTTTGCGGTGCGGTTGGATACCCCGGCCTCGCGGCGTGGCAACCTGAGCGAGCTGTTGCGTGAAGTCCGATGGGAACTGGATCTCCGAGGACACCGACAGGTGAAGCTCTTGGTCTCCGGCGGCATCGATGAAGAACACATCGCGTCCCTCAACAGCGTGTGCGACGGCTATGGGGTCGGCACCGCGTTGTCGAACGCCCCCGTGCTGGATCTGGCGATGGATCTCGTCGAGATCAATGGCCGTCCAATGGCCAAACGGGGCAAGCTCTCCGGCCGGAAGCAGGTTTGGCGTTGTCCCACGTGTTTCACGACGATCGTTACGCCGTGGCTCGCGAAACCGAGGCGGTCTTGTCGGTGCCGGCGGGCCTATCGCTCTCTATTGAAGCCGCTTGTGCGAAACGGAAAACTCCTTCGACCGCTAGCCAGGCCCCAGGCGATTCGGGCACGGGTCTTGTACCAGTTGAACGCCGGGGTGGGGTGTGCGTGAGGGCGGGCGCTGTTGGTGTCTGCTATTGGATGGCGGGGTCTTGAGCGGGGTCGTCTTCTGACGGAGCAGATGGTGTGCTCTCAAGCGGTTCCACCGACGTCACCACGATCCCTTTGAAGCTGGCCTGCTCATAGACCGTGCCAGTGACGCTGACGCGTTGGCCGGCATATTCATAGACAAGATCGTTGGGATCCTCACCGGGAACCCCTGCCAGGAAGAGGTACATCGTATTCGTTCCGTCCTCAAGAAGCGCCAGGGTCTGTCCGCCATCTGCCGCGTCGTACATGAGATCCTCCACCTCGGAGCCGTGGCGTCCTTCCCGCAGATAGAGCCCGGGATCGAGAATCTCCCCGCGCAACGTTTTCTCTTGTTGCGGCTGCGCATGAATCGAGCTGACGACACCAGCGTTCATCGTCACCACGAGTAGGCCAATCCAAGCCGTCCGTGTCATAGGCACCTCCCCCCTTGAGCGATGGCGGTATTAGAGCAAAGCGCTTCCTCGGTGTCAAGCCGACGTGAGGTTTGCCCCAGTTAGATTTCTCAAATGCGAGACAGCTCCTCGCATCGTACACGGCTCTCGATGTCCCTTCCGGGAGCAGAACAGTCGTCACGTCGGACGAAATCTAACGGGGTTTGACGCCAGGCGTGCGCTTCTGCTACACTGACCGCCGTTGACCGTGATCTTGCAAAGCGAGGGAATTCGCGGACACGAGAGTGTTGATGCCCCAGTGGATCGTAAGCATACTCTGTTTGGGAGGCGGTTTCATCGCCATCAGCCTGGGCGTCCTCTTGGCCCGGGATCGCTTACGGCGCGCGAGACGTCTGCATCGAAAGACCGGTCTCATCCATGCCGCGATGCCTGAAGGATGGGGTTCGTGGTTTTTCCAGGGGTTTGCCGACGTCACGGCGGGAACCCGCTGGGCGGTCGCCGCGTGCATCCTGGCGTTTTGGATGATCGTGGGGATCGGGTTGATGAGCCTGGGCGTACATTTCGGTTGGTAACGAACGTGAATTTCGGATTGTGGATTGCGCCCGCCTGCCACGCGTTCCAAGAGGCGGGCAGGGAATGCTGATTTGAAAACAAGCAATCCGAAATCAAAAATCCGAAATCCAAAATAGGGTAGCAATTCCTCGTATGGATCTTCCCAAGGTTGCGATTGTTGGGGCAGGGCAGGTGGGGGCGACCGTCGCTCACCTCGTCCTCCTCAAACAGCTCGCCAATCTCGTCCTCATTGACGTGGTGGAAGGCCTCGCCGCAGGGAAGGCCCTGGATTTGATGCAGGCCGCTGCGACGGAAGGGCTCGACGTGCAAGTGACGGGAACCACCGACTCTGCGGCCTTGAGCGGCAGTCGTCTGGTGGTCGTGACGGCCGGCATGGCCCGCAAACCCGGCATGACGCGCGAAGAGTTGCTGGCGGCAAACGCCGCGATCGTCGGTCCGATTGCCGATTCCATCGCGACATTCGCCCCTGAGGCGCTCGTCATCGTCGTGACAAACCCCCTCGATGTCATGACGTATCTCGTCCTGCAACGGACCGGCTTTGCCCGCCATCGCGTGATGGGCATGGCGGGGGTGCTCGATAGTGGACGGTTCAAAGCGTTTGCCGCCTCGCGCCTTGCGACGGATCCCGCCAAGGTGCGTGCGATGGTCTTGGGGTCGCACGGCGATCTCATGGTGCCGCTGACAAGCTCGCTCACCGTCAACGGCACCCTCCTCTCGAAGCTCCTGGATGCGCAAGCGATCCAACAGCTCGTCGTTCGCACGCGCGACGCCGGAGCGGAGATCGTCTCGTTGTTGAAGCACTCTAGCGCCTATTACGCCCCCGCGAGCGGTGTTGTGCAGATGCTCAAGGCGATTCTCCACGATGCCCATGATATCCTTCCCGCCTCGGTGCGGCTCGAGGGCGAGTATGGACTGAAGGATGTCTGCATCGGGGTGCCCGTCGAACTGGCTTCCACGGGGATTGCGCGGATTGTGGACACCCCGCTCACCGAGGAGGAACGTTACGCGCTCTCCCGGGCCGCCGAACAGGTCCGTGAGGGGATCAAGACCCTCGGTGCCGCGAAACCCACCACGTCATGAGCCCCGCCCCTTTGCGTACGATCCGACCGAGCCAGCAGTTCATGGATCATGACAGCACCAGCGAATCGGTGTCGTTGAAACATTCCGTCAAGAGCAAAGGGGCGGGATGAGTCAGGCTGCCACCCCCTCTTCCGCGTCGCCAGTCCACAAGGGCCTTGAAGGCGTGATCGCCTCGGAGACGGCGCTCTCCGACGTGGACGGGGCTCGTTGTCAACTGATCTACCGCGGCTATTCCCTGGATGAGCTAGTCGGGAAGGCTACATACGAGGAGGTCAGCTTCCTCCTGCTTCAAGGCCATCTGCCCACGAAACCGGAGCTGACTGCCTGGAACCAGGAACTGGCCACCCGCCGCGCATTAGACGTCGAGCTGCTCCAAGTCATGCAGCGACTCCCGTATGGGAACCCCATGGCCTATCTGCGCACGGTGGTTTCCATCATGGGGCTGTCAAACCCGAAGGCCGAGGACGTATCTGCCAAGACGGTTTTACCCCAGGCGACGGATCTCATCGCTAAAGTTCCCACGGTGGTGGCGACGTTTGATCGGCTGCGAGCCCGAAAGCCCATGCTCGGTCCCCGACCAGACCTCAGCCATACGGTGAACCTCCTCTATATGCTCCATGGCGAGACCCCAAGCCCGCAGCAGGCGCAGGCGCTTGATGCCTACTTTGTCTTGCTCGCGGAGCACGGGTTTAACGCCTCGACGTTCGCCGCGCGAACGGCCACCGGAACGCAAACCGATTTTTACTCGGCCATCGTCGCGGCGATTGCGACACTCAAGGGCCCGCTCCACGGCGCGGCGAACACCAAAGCGATGGAGATGCTGATGGCAATCGGCACGCCTGAGAACGTGGAGCCGTTTGTGCAACAAACCATTGAGGACCACAAACGGTTCATGGGCTTTGGCCATCGCGTCTATAAAGGCGAGGATCCTCGGGCGAAACACCTCAAGCGCTTCGCGAAAGCGCTAGCCGAGGACAATGGTGAACTCAAGTGGTTTCAGATTTCCGAGCGTCTCCAGGAAGCGGTGTGGAAGGCGAAGCAGCTCTACATCAACGTCGATTTCTACTCCGCGTCGCTGCTCCACTACCTAAAGATCCCGGCAGACCTCTTCACCCCGATGTTCGCCTGTGCACGGATGGCTGGGTGGTCAGCGCACGTGTTGGAACAGCTCGCCGACAACCGGCTCATTCGGCCGCTCGCCCTCTATACCGGTCCTCGGGACCTGCGCTTTGTCCCCATCGAGCAGCGAAAGTGATTGCACCGATTACTCAATGCGATTACAGTGATTCTCGGTACACCCAGTTCTAGATGTTCACCTTCTGATAATCGGTGTAATCATTCCTTTCATCTGTGTAATCATCTCCCATGAAGCTGCACGAATACCAAGCCAAACAGCTGTTCGCCCACGCGGGCATCCCGATTCCTCGCGGGGCTGTGGCCACCACCCCGCAGCAGGCGGCGCAGGTCTACGACACCCTCAAACGTGCATGCGGGGCATCCGGGACAACGTTTTCGTGCAACGTGAAAGCGCAGATCCACGCCGGCGGTCGGGGCAAGGCCGGCGGGGTGCTCGTGGCGTCAAGCACGGATGAAGCCTCAACGCAGGCGGCGTCGCTCCTCGGTAAACGGTTAGTCACCAAGCAAACAGGTCCTGACGGGCTTCCGGTGTCGACGGTCTTGTTGGATGAACGGATCGCCGTCGCGAAGGAACTCTACCTGGCCGTGACGATCGATCGCTTCAAGGCGACCCCGATCGTGCTCGCCAGTCAGCGGGGCGGGGTGGACATCGAGGAGGTGGCTGCGGTCGATCCCAGCGCCATGGTGCGGGAGCCCATTGAGATTGAACACGGTTTGCGACCCGCACAATTGAGCCGGATGGCGTCGGCACTTGGATTCGCGGGTGCGCAGGCGACGACGTGTCAGCAGATCCTTCGCGCGGCCTGGCAGCTCTTTCAGTCACACGATGCCTCCTTGCTGGAAATTAACCCCTTGGTCCTCACCGAGGAGCATCGCGTCCTCGCGTTGGATGCGAAGCTGACGCTTGATGACAACGCGCTCTTCCGCCACCCAGAGCTCGCAAAGCTGCGCGATCCAAGCCAAGAACATCCCATCGAATGCAAAGCCTCACACATCGGGATTTCCTATGTGGGGCTCAACGGCACCATCGGCTGCTTGGTCAACGGGGCGGGCTTGGCGATGGCGACGAACGACATCATTAAGCTGGCCGGTGGATCCCCGGCGAACTTTCTGGACGTGGGGGGAGGCGCCAACGTCGAGCAGGTGACCAAAGCCTTTTCCATCATCCTGGAAGATCCCAAGGTCAAGGCGATCCTCGTGAACATCTTCGGCGGGATCATGCGCTGCGACTGGATCGCCCAAGGCCTGTTGAATGCCACCCAGACCCTTCAGGTGAAGGTTCCGATCGTCGTGCGCCTGCAGGGGACCAACGTCGAGGAAGGCCGACGGCTCTTGCGCGAGGCGAAATCGCTCAACCTGATCAGCGTCGATGAACTGGGCGCAGCCGCGCGCAAGGTCGTGGAACTCGCTAACGGATAACCCTCGAAATGACCAATAACCAAAGGGTAAAGTCCTATTCCTTCCCCCGGCCCGCCTGGCGACTCCCAAGCCGGGGCGGGCAATCACCAAACGTCACAGTTTCTGTCTGGATGGTTTGGGTATTGGTCATTGGGTATTGGAGCTTATTTGGTCATTGTCCGCCGGAGGCGGATCCGCCCCTCGCCTTGAACGAGAGGGCGGAGGATTTGGTGCTTGGTTATTCCACCTCCCTATGAGCGTCCTTGTTGATCGAAACACACGCGTCCTCATCCAGGGCATCACCGGCCAGGCTGGGTCTTTTCATGCCGAGAAGATGCTCGAGTACAAAACTCAGGTGGTAGGTGGGGTGACCCCAGGCAAGCGCGGGGCGTCAGTTCACGGGGCCCCCGTCTTCAATACGGTCAGGGAAGCAGTGGATGCGACGGGAGCGAATGCGACGGTGATCTTCGTGCCGGCGAAGTTCGCCTATGAGGCGATTTGTGAGGCCATTGACGCGTCGCTTGCGTTGATCGTGGTGATCACTGAGGGCATTCCGACGCTGGATATGGTGCGGGTTCGCCAGCGGCTGGCGGGCGCATCGAATCGACTCATTGGACCCAACTGTCCTGGCGTCATCACCCCGGATGCGTGCAAGCTGGGAATCATGCCAGGCTACATTCACCGACGAGGATCGATCGGGGTCATCTCGCGAAGCGGCACGCTGACCTACGATGCGGTCTATCAGCTCACACAAGCGGGCTTGGGACAATCCACCTGCATCGGGATCGGTGGTGACTCGGTGTTAGGCACAAGCTTCGCGGATCTTTTGAAACTCTTTCAGGATGATTCAGAAACGGAGGCCGTCGTCCTCATCGGAGAAATCGGGGGGACCGAAGAAGAGGAAGCGGCTGCCTTCATCCGCGCCCACATGACGAAGCCCGTCTTTGCGTTTGTCGCCGGACGTCTGGCTCCAAAAGAAAAGCGCATGGGCCACGCCGGCGCCATCATTGCCGGGGGCCACGGCACCGCCCTTGAGAAAATCGCGGTGCTCAAAGCCGCCGGCGTCACGGTCATCGACAGCCCCGCCGCCATCGGACAAACAGTCAAGGATGCCCTGACTGCGCGCCGGCCATTGCGATCCAACGTTTGACCGTCGAGCATAAGTGTGCTATGCTACAGTTGAACAAGCCCATTGACGGGTTTGGGGAGGTAGGAATGAGAGAGCGGGTTGAGCAAGTCATCAATCGGATTCGACCGGCCGTGCAAATGGATGGCGGAGACATTGAACTCGTGGAAGTCGCTGATGGGATCGTGAAGCTGCGCCTGGTGGGCAGCTGCCACGGATGTCCGTCGTCGATGATGACGTTGAAGGCTGGGATTGAACGCGCGATCCGCGCGGAAGTGCCTGAGATTCAGGGCGTGGAGGCGGTTGAGGTCTAGCATAAGCTCGTCGGCGATAAGCAGTAAGAAAAATAAAAACGCCTGGAGCATTCCAGGCGTTTCTTTTTTATCTTACTTACCGCTGACGAGCTTACTACTGACGAGCCTATTTGCCTACAAGCCGCTCCAGCTCCTCGACGTGCTCCTGGCTGTCCTCCAGAACGTGCTCGATGGCTTCGTAGAGGATCACCTCATCGTGGGGGATGAGGTTGAGGAGCTTGCGGTAGAACTCGACGGTATCCCGCTCATATTTCCGGTTGATCTTCACCGCCTGCAGGGAATCTTTGTGGATTTGGATCTCCCCCACCTTCGTCGTCGGGACTCCGCCAAGCGCCGCGATGCGCGTGCGCAGAATCTCCGCGTGCTCCATCTCATCCGAGGCGATTTCCTTGAAGCGAGCCATCAGGGCTTCGGCATACGGGCCGATCGTGATCGCGGCCTGTGTGAGGTATTGAATCTGGCTGGCGTACTCCATCTCAAGACCTTCGTTCATGAGCTTGATCAATTTCGCTTTCTCAAGAGCCATCGAACAACCATCCTTGGATTGGGTTTTAGTCTATCCAAACTGCCCTAGGATGTCAATTGCTTGGCAATCGAAGGTGTTGCTGTTCGGAGCCGTCTGAGGACTGCACACATCACCAAGGACACGCCGAAGGTACACACCACGGCCGCTCCCGTTGGGAGATCCCAGGCGTAGGACGCGCTCATCCCGACAAGACTCGTCAGAACCCCGATGACCCAGCCGATGACGAGTCGCTGGCTAATCGACCGAGCCAGTAAGACCCCGCAGACCGCTGGGACAATCAAGAAGGAAAACACCAGCAATACGCCCGCCATCTCCACGGAGCTGGTCACGACCACTCCAAACGTCGCATAGAACACGAAGTCCCACCAGCGCACACGTAGGCCTTGGGCCAAGGCTTGTTCAGGGTCCTGAGAGATTGCCAGGAGCGGTTTGCGTGCCAGCCAGTGGATGATCCCGATGAGACTATAGAGCAGAAGCACCTTGATGATCTCTGGCCAGTCCACAAACAAGAGGTGGCCAACCAGCAGCGCCTTCAGTTCCTCGCCGCCTTCCGGGGCTCGGCTGAGTACCAGGATTGCGGCGGCGGCGGCCACCGCGTAGACGATGCCGATCAACGCTTCTTGCGGCACGATCGGTTTGCGCAGCCGCGTCAGCGCAAAAATGGCCGCCCCGATCAGGGTAAACAGGAGCGCAATCATGTAGCTGGCGGTCGAGTGCAGCCCGAATCCCCAGAGAAACCCCAGCGTCGCCCCAAAGGCGGCCACCTGGGCGAGCGCGAGATCGACAAAGATCACTTCCCGCTCGATCACATGCAGCCCGAGATACGCGTGGATCCCAGTCAAGATCAAACAGGCCACGAAGGGCCTGATCATGAGCCCGAGGAACTCACCCATGCTGCAGCGCCTCAGCCAGCTGCGTCACAGCATAGTCCAGCATGGCGATGTAATCGGAACACGCGGGCTGCTCCCGCACACTCTGACAGAGTGACACGACCTTCGCCCCGGTGCGTTTGGCGATCGCCGCTGGCGTCTGCTGGGGGAAATACGCGGCTCGGATAATGGCCGGAATGTGCTGCTTTGGGATGTAGCGCTTCAGAAAGGCGACCTGCTTCGGGGTCGGGGGAATCCCGGGCTTTGGCTCCAGGTGTTGTTCCATCTTCAGCCCGAGGAAGGTCATCAAATACGGCCAGGCCCGATGGTCGCCGACGAGCTCTCGTCCTTGATAGGGCGCCATCGCAGCGCGCCAGGCGGGGATCTTCTCATCCAACCGTGCCAAGAACGCGCTGAGGTTCTTGCGGTAGTCCTGCTCATGCTCGGGATCAAGGAGGCTGAGCTTCTCCGCGATCGCCTGTGCCATAATCCTGGCGTTGTCTGGATGGAGCCAGTAGTGCGGATTGCCGTAGAGGTGGATGTCCCCTTCAGCGCGCGTCGCCGCGCGGCTGGGCACCTCCAACAGCGCAATGCCTTGGGAGAGATCCAGTTCCCCACGGCCACCAGGAAACAGCTCCGTATTTCCCGCTGCATCAAGCAGCGGCCAGCGCCACAACTCCAAGTCAAGCCCCGCATGGATGAACACGTCCGCCCGCTTCACCTTGAGGACGTCGCTGGGCTTGGGCTCGATGAAGTGCGGATTGAACTTCGGGGAGGCCACCGCCGAGACCTCCACATGCTCTCCTCCGA
>CAYJTP010000033.1:0-17743 GCA_964373175.1 uncultured Planctomycetales bacterium | reverse complement strand
GAAGGGCGGGCAGGGATCCGCCCCTCGCCTTGAACGAGAGGGCGGAGGATTTGGTTATTGGTTATTCCCCCTGTTACCGGGCTTGCTCTCTCACCATGAAGCCATACGACGTGCTCGTGCTTGGGGGTGGCATCATCGGCAGCTCGATTGCCTGGGAGCTGGCGGGGCGCGGCCAGAAGGTCGCTCTCATCGAGCGGGGCACCATCGGCTGCGAAGCCTCTAACGCCGCAGCAGGCATCCTGTCTGCCCAGATGGACCTGGAGCGGCCGGGAGCTTTCTTTGAACTGTGCCAAGCCTCCCGCCGGCTGTATCCCGGTTGGGTGAAGTGCCTTGAACGCGACACCGGGATGCGGGTGGACTACTCGGTGGATGGCATCCTGTACCTCGCGTTGACCGAGCGGGATGTGGCCACCATGCAGGCGCGTCTTAGCTGGCAGCGCCGTCGGGGCTTGAAGGTCGAGCGATGGTCATCACGCGACGTCATGCGTCGTGAGCCCAATGTGGCCGGGCGATTCAAAGCCGGGTTTTGCTTTCCGACGGAGGCCCAGGTCGACAACGTCAAGCTGATGCAGGCACTCAGCCTGGCGTGCCGCAAGGCCGGCGTGTCAGTCCTGGAACAGACCGAGATCCGTCGGCTGCTGACACGAGCGAATCGTGTGATGGGGATTCGCACCAATCGCCAGACGCTCAACGCCCCCATCGTGGTGAACTGTCTTGGGAGCTGGGCCTCAATCAGCGGGAGGCGATCCCTTAAGTTCCCCGTCGTGCCAGCCAAGGGACAGATGCTGTGTTTTGATGCGCCGAAGCGGTTCTTCCGTCGCGCCGTCATGTCAGAACAGGCTTACGGCGTGCAGCGGAAAGACGGACGGCTCATCGTCGGCTCCACGGTTGAGTTTGTTGGGTTTGACCGACATCTGACCTTAACCGGGATGCACAGAATCCTCTCCGGATTTCGTCAGATGGTTCGCCCGTCGGTCTTTGACCGCTCGACGTTCCGGGAAGCGTGGGTGGGCTTTCGTCCCTGCAGCCAGGATTGCCTGCCGATTCTCGGTCCCACGCGCATCAAGGGACTCTACGCCGCCCTCGGCCACTTCCGCCACGGGATCTTGCTGGCCCCGATTACGGCCCAGCTCCTTGCGGAACTGGTGCTTGAGGGACGCGCGTCTTTTGATGTGGCACCGTTTTCTCCTCAACGGTTTCAAAGGGCCACACGGAGGGACACGCATGAGCGTGGCGTTTGATCAGCCGCTTCCCGGCTATCAGAAAAAACCCCTGGCGATTACTGTGGTTGCGGCGATTTTCCTGGCGCTTCCGCTGGTCGTCCTCGTTCAGGTGTGGATTCTGGCTGGTGGATCGACGGCGGTCCTGGCCCAGGTGGTTGGCTCTGCCTACTTCCTCCAAGAGTGGGTGCTGGCGTGGAGTGCCGCTGCCGCGGTGTTTGTCGTCTCGCGCGCGAGTTTCATCTATTTCCTGATCCTGAGCGGCTACGTCGTGGGCTCGAGGCTCGCGCGGCTCCTCCTCCGTCCCGATCTCGAACCGCCCATGGGGCTCGCCCTGACCGTCGTATGGCTCGGGATGGCGCTGTATGTGGTTGGTTCCTCCCTGCGGCGTCCCTATCTGAACCCACGGCTGCGGTGGTGGACGCGGCCCATGCGGATCTCACTGGCGACTGATGCGACCATCACGGTGCACGGCCTGACTCTGCCGGTGCAGTTACTCAACTTGTCTGTGGGCGGCGCGTTTGTGAGAGTGGATGAGGCGAGTGCGGCTCACGCCATGCCGCCGCAACAGGTGGGAGAGGCGCTGGAGTTTGCGGCAGCCCTTGTCCCGGCCACGCATCCCAAAGCGACCTCCTGGCAATTCGCGACCTCAGCCGAGGTCGTCTGGAGGGGCAAACCCGACAGCCCCTATCGCCATGGCTTTGGAATCCGATTCGTGGGCTTGACCCGGCGACAACGGCGCCAGTTACGGCGTGTCATCCGAGATGCCATCCGTCGTTAGCCTCGTCGTCCTGATCAGTGGGTGGTTCCTCGGCGGAGCCATCTCTGCGCAGCCTCACGAGGACCTCCAAGCCAAACTCATCGAGCGAAACCGCGCGGCCACCGAAGCCTTTCAGGCGGCCTCTCAAGCAGCCATCCAACGCGTCAACGAGCGCTTCGGCATTGATTACGTGGCGTTGGATCGCGTGTACGGGCCACGGTATCGCGAGTTGCGCACGAAACTCTCCATCCTCGAGACGCTTCCGGATGAACGCGCCAGGCGCCAGCAGCGGGAGGCGATGGAAACCTCCCTCCGCACCCCTGAAGGACTGCGGTATATGGAGGCTCGGCTCTTCCTCGAAAACGAGTTGGAGCGGGATCATCTGTGGAAGGCCAAGCAGCTGCAGGCCTGCGAGGACATTCTGGATTTGCTGATCGCCAACGACCCGCTCCTGCACTACTTTTTTACGTCCCCAGAGTCTCAACACCGCTATGGCCAGTTGCTGAAGCTCATCGTCTGGGACCTGCCTGAAGGGACGGCGGGCTCCACCCGGATGCTGGATGCCTACACGATGTTCGCAGATCGGATGCGCATGCCCGTGTTGATTAAACTCAGCCCCAAGGCCTTTAGCTCGCTGGCGTACTTACGCTCGACGCTCATCCATGAGTTGGATCACGTGTTGCTCTACAAGGAACCCCTCTATGCGCCGCTGGAACAGTGGTCCTCTCCAGGCGACTCCAAGATGTCCGCGGCCGTCCTGCCGTACAACCTGTTTCTGAAGAAACGCTATCAAGGCACGACCGCCTACCAGTATCACCTGGTTCACGAGTACTATTCGTTCGTTGCCCAGCTCCTCTGCGACGATCGCACGCCCACGGGGTCCGTCTATCGCTTAAGCCTTCCCGATCGTCGCTACCTTGAAACCTTGCGCAGCTGGACCTACGATCAACTGGCCGACCAATATAAGAGGTTTGTTTCCGAGCATCCTAATCCCCCCATTGTGGCCTATCTGGCGCATTCTCCAACGGTAGACGTAACGCCTCAGGCAGCCCTTGGCGGACCCACCGCACCGGACCACCCCACCCCGTAGTCCCTAGGATACCTGAGGAGAATGGGGTTTGCGCGTTAATACTTGACAAAAGAGTCATATTATCGTAAGCTTGAAGGTAGAGGCATCCCATGAAAATCACCGCCCAAGAGGAATACGGGTTACGGTGCCTGTTGCAATTGGCTCGCACGCCAACCGGCGAGATTGCGGCGGTGAAGGCTATTGCCGTCAAGGAAGGCCTCACCCCGGCGTACGTGGAGAAACTCTTGCGCTTCCTGGCGAAGGCGGGTTTGGTGCACAGCTTCCGGGGGATCAGGGGCGGCTACAGCCTCAATCGCCCAGCGACCCAGATCACCCTCGGTGAGGTCGTGCGGGCGCTTGGCCAGGTTCCCAGCACGGAGCACATCTGCCAGCAGTTTACAGGCAATCAAGATACTTGTGTGCACTTTTCTAACTGTGGGATTCGCTCGATCTGGTCGGGCTTGACCAACTACATCCAGAACTTCTTGGATCAGACGACGCTCGCCAGTCTCTTAGGGGATGAGTACGCGGTGTCGGATCGGCTCGCCAAGCGGCTTGGCGGGGTTGTTTTGTAGGGGAAAGTGGATAAAAGAGTCTGATATTATGATGAGTGGACCCTTACTGACGGTTGATAATCTCCATGTGGCAGTCGGGGGGAAAGAGATCCTGAAAGGCTTGAGCCTTGAGGTGAAGGCAGGAGAGGTTCATGCCATCATGGGGCCGAATGGCTCCGGGAAAAGCACGCTGTCGTTTTGCTTGATGGGCCATCCGAAGTACCAGATCACCCAGGGAACGATCGTGTACAAAGGGAAGGCCCTCACATCGTTATCCCCTGATGCGCGAGCGAAGGCCGGCATTTTCCTTGCGTTTCAGTATCCGACGGCGATTCCGGGAGTGACGATCGCGAATTTCTTGCGCACGGCGCTTCGCGCGGTGCGGGGTGCGGACGTGCCGGTGCGGGAGTTTCGGCAGTTGGTGAAGACCCAGATGAAGACGCTTGGCATCCAAGATGGCTTTATGAACCGCTACGTCAATGACGGGTTTTCTGGCGGGGAGAAGAAACGCTTGGAGATCCTCCAGCTAGCGGTCCTCCAGCCAGAGCTGTGCGTGTTGGATGAAACCGATTCCGGGTTGGATATCGATGCGTTGAAAGTCGTGGCGGCTGGGATCGACAGCCTGCGCTCACCCACACGCGGCATGCTGCTCATTACGCACTACCAGCGCATCCTCAACTACATCAAGCCGGACCACGTGCAGGTGATGGTGGACGGCAGCGTCGTGAAGTCCGGCGGTCCGGAACTGGCGTTGGCATTGGAGCGGGACGGCTATGCCGCGTTCAAACCGGCGGCAAGTCCAGCAAGCAGCCCCTCATAAGGAAGGAGCGACGTGAGATGGCCACGAAACCTTTGGTCGAGATCAACGAGGAATACGAACAGCTCTACGGCTTCAAGATGCCTGAGCACTATGTGTTCAAGGCGCGCCAGGGACTCACGCGCGAGCTCGTCAAAGAAATCTCGTTGATGAAGGGGGAGCCGGCGTGGATGACCACGTTTCGCCTCCGAGCGCTGGACTACTTCTTGAAAAAGCCGCTTCCCGCGTGGGCGGACTTGGAATTGCTGGAGAAAATTCAGTTTGATGCGATCTACTACTACCTCAAGCCCACCGAGAAGACGAGTGAGAGCTGGGAAGATGTCCCGGAGGAGATCAAGAACACGTTTGACCGACTGGGAATTCCTGAGGCGGAGCGCAAGTTCCTCGCCGGGGTGAGCGCGCAGTATGAGTCAGAGTCCGTCTACCATTCGATGCGGGAAGATCTGACGCGTCAAGGGGTGATCTTCCTGGGTATGGACAGCGGGCTCAAAGAGTACCCGGATCTGGTGAAGCAATACTTCGGCACGATCATCCCGCCGGCGGACAACAAGTTTGCCGCGCTCAACTCAGCCGTCTGGAGCGGGGGCTCATTTATCTATGTGCCCAAAGGGGTGCACATCGAGATGCCCCTCCAGGCGTACTTTCGCATCAACGCCGAGCGGATGGGCCAGTTTGAGCGCACGCTGATCATCGCCGATGAAGGGTCCTCCGTCCACTACATTGAAGGCTGCCTACCAGCTGGCGAGCAGGTCTCGACAGGAAAGCAGTGGGTCAATATCGAATCGGTGCGTCCAGGCGACACCGTGCTCAACAGCGATGGCAAGGCCGCCCGAGTTCGCGCTGTTAGGACCCGCCCGTTCCGTGGTGACCTCATGACCATTCAGCCCATTTCCCAGGGCAATACATTCCAGTTGACCCCAGAGCATCCGGTCCTGACCATTCCGCGTCGAGCGGTGGTGAGCCAGCGTGGACCAAGAGGATCCTGGTTGCGAGAGGTGGATCCTGAGCGCCTGCGGAACACTGAGCCGCGATTCGTTGAAGCCGGACAACTTGAGCGCGGTGATTTCCTGGTGTTTCCGATCTCACAAGTTGTCCGGGATGATTCCCGCTACCCGGTGGCGGTCATGCGGCTCCTTGGCTATTATCTGGCTGAGGGCTCCACGTTCGTTCACCGAACGTTGCGCATGCCTGTCGTCGTCTTCTCATTTGGGGCATCGAGTTCCGAACGGCCCTACATCGACGAGGTGAAACGGCTCATTTATGAGATGACAGGCAAGCGAGCGATCGAGGTTGCCAACCGCAAAAACCATGGGGTGTCGGTCCTTGTCTATTCTCGCAAGCTGCGTGAGGCATGCCTTGAGAGTTGTGGGAAGGGGGCAGCGACGAAGGCACTGAACCAGACCATCATGGAGCTCCCGTCTGAGAAACAGGCCCACCTCTTAGAGACGTACTTCTTCGGCGATGGAAGCCGATATCAGCGCGCTCACAGTATGCTCCGAGCCTCAACAGCATCGGCAATGTTGGCGCGCCAACTTCAGGAACTGCTCGCTCGTCAGGGATATTACGCCACGATTTCTGTTCGGAAAGGTGGCCCCGATGTCATCCGAGGTCGTCGGATCACTCGGAAAGATCAGTCCATCCTGTATTACTCACCGGATAAAGAGAAGAGTGAGGTGCGTCGTCAAGACAACGCCTTCCTTGTGCCGATTAAGGCGCTCCGACGGGTTCCCTACGATGGACCGGTGTTTAACATCGAGCTTGACCGTTCTCCGAATGCGTATCTCGCTCGAGGATTTGCGGTGCATAACTGCACCGCCCCAACCTACTCCAGCGACTCGCTTCACTCGGCGGTCGTGGAGCTCGTGGCCAAGCCGCACTCAAAACTGCGCTACACGACGATTCAGAACTGGTCGAAGAACATCTACAACCTCGTGACGAAGCGCGGCGTCGCGTATGAAGACGCGACGATTCAGTGGCTCGATGGCAACCTCGGCTCAAAGCTCACCATGAAGTTTCCGGGCGTCTACATGATGGAACCGGGAGCCCGTGGGGAGGTGTTGTCCGTCGCGTTTGCCGGGCCCGGGCAGCATCAGGATGCCGGGGCGAAGATGGTCCACGTTGCTCCCGATACCCACTCGGTGATCACGTCAAAGTCCATCTCCAAAGGTGGCGGTCGGTCTACCTACCGAGGGCTCGTGAAGGTCCACAAGGGGGCGAAACACTCTAAGGCCACGGTGCGCTGCGATGCGCTGCTGCTTGATGAGGCCTCCCGCTCCGATACCTATCCGACGATGGAAATTGAAGAACAGCAGGCCCACATTGGTCATGAAGCGTCCGTCTCGAAAATCGGGGAGGAGCAACTCTTCTACACGATGAGCCGTGGGCTGTCGGAACAGGAAGCGATGACGATGATCGTCAACGGCTTCATCGAGCCGTTTGTCAAGGAATTGCCCCTGGAGTATGCGGTGGAACTCAACCGTCTCGTCCAACTGGAGATGGAGGGGGCAGTTGGATGATGTGGGGATTACACAGATTTATAAGAGGATTTCACGGATTAATCTGTGAAATCATATTTGAAAAATCTGTGGAATCATTTTGCATGGAGGGGGCAGTCGGGTAAACCACAGATTCCACAGATTGCAAAAGGCGATTACACCGATTGCATCTGTGTAATCGCTTTTTCTTCATCGGTGAAATCAACAGATGCCCGAGATGCTGAGCTCGTCCACCATTGACCAGCTGGCGAAGCGCCTGCAGGAGCCGTCGTGGCTCACCCGACTTCGCTATACCGCCCTGAAGCGCCACGGGGAGCTTCCCTGGCCGCATTCTGGCGATGAGATTTGGCGACGGACGGACGTCAAACTGTTAGACCCGATGCAGGGCTTTACTCTCGCTGAGGAAACGTCGCTGCTTCAGGCGATCTCCGTCAGCGATCACCAGTTGGCGTCTGCGCTAAAGCCCCTTGCCTCGGAACATCTCGTGGTGTGGGCCGATGGCTCGCGGATGACTGAGCAGCTTCCGCCAGGGGTGCGCGTGACGGACCTGGCCCATGCCACCCAAGATCGTGCCGACCTGCTCAAGCGGATCATGGAAATTGACGCCGACGGCCTCACGCTCCCAGAACAGAAACTCACCAGCCTCAACGTCGCGTTTCATCATGATGATCTCCTGGTAAACATCCCCGCCGGATTTTCCGGACAGCAGCCCATTCGACTCGTTCGCCTCCTGTCTGCGAAGCCGAACACGGCTTTATTCCCGTTGACGGTCATCGTGGTGGGGCAAGGCAGCTCTGTGGTCCTCATCCATGAAGATATGGGCGTGGCCCCGGCAGCCTCCTTGCTCTCTGCACCGCAGCGCGAAGCCGCAAAGCAGGCGGGGGTCTCTCACGTGATCAACGGGAGAATTGAACTGGTCATTGAGCCGCAGGCGGCGGTCCACTACGTCCGCATCCAGCGCTGGGACGCTGGCGCTCGAGAGTTTCTCCTCCAGCGCGCGACCCTCCATGAGGGCTCGCAGTTCACCATGGTGAATATCGCGATGGGGGCGCTGGTCTCAAAAGCCCATGTGATCACCAAGCTCCTGGGGCCCCAGGCCAAAAGCTTGCTCTACGGCTTTACCTTTGGACACGGCCAGCAGCACGTCGATCAGCATACGCTGCAGGACCATCAGGCCCCGCACACGATGTCGGATCTCCTGTTCAAAGCCGCGCTCAAGGATGACAGTCGCATGATCTACACGGGCTTAATCCGGATCGCCAAAACCGCCAAGCAGACCGACGCGTATCAAGCGAACCACAACCTCTTGCTCAGCCAGCACGCCAGGGCCGAGACGATCCCGATGCTGGAGATCTTGGCGGATGATGTCCGCTGCAAGCATGGGGCGACCATCGGACCCGTCGATGAAGAGCAGTTGTTCTACCTCATGTCGCGCGGGATCCCGCGGGACCTGGCCGAACGGCTCATCGTCATGGGATTTGTCGAATCCGTCATCGAGCAGATTCCGTTTGAACCGCTCCAGCAGCGTTTGCGGGACGAACTCGAAGGTAGTCTTCATGGGTCATCGGTTATCGGTGTTCGGTGACGCGACCCGTTTCGTCGTTCGGTGATGTTTGTTCGTCCCAATGCCTTGACGAACGACGTAACCGACCAACGACACGGGCAGCGTAACCGATTACCGAAAGACGACTGCCGAAGATGAACGACAACGGATTTGTGACGGTCGCCAAGCTCAGCGAGGTTCCTGTAGGTGCGATGAAGTTCGTCGACGTCAACGGAACGCCCGTCGCGTTGTGTAACGTGGAGGAACAGATCTTCGCGGTGGGCAACGTCTGTACCCACGACGAGGGCCCGTTGAGCGGCGGGCTGCTTGATGGCTACGCGGTGGAATGCCCTCGACATGGGGCGCGATTCGATGTGCGGGATGGGAAGGTGTTGTGCTTGCCCGCGGCGGTGCCTATTCCGACGTATCCGGTGAAGATCGAGGGTGATCAGGTGAAGGTCAAGGTGGACTAGTGACATGTGTAAGGTGAAATGTGTAAAGTGTAATGTGACCCGTATGAAGAGAAGCTTTGGTTCTTCCATTACACATTACACAGTTAACATTACACAAGTGGGATAACACAATGTTGGACGTCAAACGCATTCGCCAAGATTTCCCGATCCTGAACCGTCAGGTGCACGGCAAGCCCCTCGTGTATCTCGACAACGCCGCGACGACCCAAAAGCCCCACCAAGTAATCGACGCTCTCGTCAATTACTACAGCCGCTACAATGCCAACATCCATCGGGGCCTTCACACGTTGGCTGAAGAGGCCACGGCCGCCTACGAGGAAGTGCGTGAACGGACCGCACAGTTCATTCAGGCGTCCTCGCCCCGTTCGATCGTCTTTACCCGCAACGCGACCGAAGCGATCAATCTCATCGCCAATGCCTGGGGCAGGCGCAATCTGCGGCCAGGCGATGAGATCCTCCTGACCGAGATGGAGCACCACTCCAATCTCGTCCCCTGGCAGCTCATCGCACAGGCGACCGGCGCGACGCTGTCGTTCATTGGGATCACCGACGACGGACGGTTGCACCAGGAGGAGTACGCCAAGAAGCTCATCGCGAAGACAAAGTTGGTGGCGCTGACCCATATGTCGAACGTCTTGGGGACGATCAACCCGGTCGAGCCGATCATCGCACAAGCCCATCAGCGCGGCGCGCTAGTGCTCATCGATGCGGCGCAGGGCGCGCCCCACCTGCCGCTCGATGTCCAACGGCTCGGCTGCGATTTCCTGGCGTTCTCCTCGCACAAGATGCTTGGCCCAACCGGCGTCGGGGTGCTATACGCGAAGGAGGCACTCCTTGAAGCCATGGATCCATTTCTCGGGGGTGGGGAGATGATCGCGGATGTGCAGCTCGATCACGCCACCTGGAATGAGGTGCCGTGGAAGTTCGAGGCAGGCACCCCCAACATCGCCGATGTCATCGCCTTTGGCAAGGCGCTTGAGTATCTCCAGCGCCTTGGCCTTGAGCAGATTCACGCGCATGAGCAGGAGCTGGCGTCGTATGCGATCACACGGCTTGGCGAGATCGATGGAGTGGTGTTGTACGGGCCACGACAGATGCGGGATCGCGGGGGGGTCGTCTCCTTTAACCTGAACGGGCTGCATCCCCACGATGTCGGGACGGTTCTTGACCAAGAGGGGGTGGCCATTCGGGCGGGTCACCACTGCGCCAAACCCCTGATGAGGCGGCTCGGCGTGGCCGCGACGGCCCGCGCGAGTTTCTACCTCTACAATACGCGTGAGGAAGTCGACCGACTCGCGGAGGCGCTCCAGGTCGCCAAGACGTTCTTCCACAAACCGGCTCGTGTGACGGTGTGACGAGATGGCAAAGCGCTCCTCGTGGTCAGCCATCAGCCATCACCTCGGAAAAGGGCGGGGCTGATCCGCCCCGAGGACAGATGCCGCTTGGGCGGAGATGGAATCGGATCAAGGCGAGCCTGACCCTTGCTGATCTCTTGCTGGATGTGACTGGGAAAGCACTGGTGGCGCTTGGGCTGGGCGCGCTCTTGGCGAGTTGGGTGAAACCGTACGCTGTGGGCCTGATTGTCGTGGGGCTTGCCGTGAGCGTGACGGTGAAAGCCAAGTACTGGAAACAGTTCTGGGCCTGATCACACAAGGACGATCCGATGGTCGTTGAACAGTTGGATGAGCTGTATCGCGAAGTGATCCTGGATCATTTTCGCCAGCCGCGCAATCGGGGTGAGCTGCCTCACGCGGATATTCACGCGGAAGGGGTTAATCCGCTCTGCGGGGATGAAATGACCTTTTCGATCACGCTGGACGACGGACGGATTGACCAGGTCCGGTTCCTGGGCAAAGGCTGCGCGATTAGCCAGGCCACCGCGTCCATGTTCACGGAACAACTCCGCGGGAAGACGTTGCGCGAGGTGGAAGAGCTGGTTCAGGCGATGAAAGATCTCATGCAGGGAAAGCCGCTTCGTCCCGACGTCGATCTGGGCGATTTGGAGTCGTTGGTGGGGGTGCGCAAGTTTCCCGTGCGGATTAAATGCGCGGCCCTGTCCTGGAACGTGATCGAGCAAGGCCTGGCTGAATATCGAGGACACTCGTCTCAGAGGTCAGAAGACAGAAGTCAGAAAACAGAATGAGCCAGACCGCTCACTTCTGTCTTCTGTCTTCTGACTTCTGTCATCTGTCCTCTGTCTTCTGAACGTGTTGGAGGAGGAATGGCGCTGACTGAACAGCAAGCGTTAGAGGCCCTGAAGCCCATTGAGGATCCCGAGCTGCGCTTAGGGATTGTGGACCTGGGGTTGATCTATGAGATTACCGTCAATCCCTCACCAGAGGGAGAAGAGGTGAAGCTGAAGATGACGTTTACCTCACCGTTTTGCCCCTACGGGCCGGCGCTGAAAGCCCAGGTGCACCAGACGCTGGTCAGACTGCCTGGGGTGAAAGCGGCGCAGGTGGATGTGGTCTTCACCCCACCCTGGGATCCTCGCACGATGGCTTCGGAAGAGGCGAGAATCGCCTTAGGGCTTGGCTGGGATGAAGAGGAGCCTGGACCCGGAGAGGCACTTGAAAGCCAACGCTAACCTCAGCCGAACCGCCCACCGCGCCCCGATCGGGCGTGAGACGCTCGCGCTGATCGGGAACACCCCCCTGCTGTCGCTTGCACGCATTGAGCGGGACGTGCCTGGGGTGCGCTTGTTTGCCAAAGCGGAGTGGTTCAATCCGGGTGGGTCGGTGAAGGATCGTGCGGCCGCTTCCATCGTGGCTGACGCGGAAGCCCGTGGACTGATTCGACCTGGTCAAGCGCTCCTTGATGCCTCCTCCGGCAACACGGCTGTGGCCTATGCGATGATTGGCGCCATCAAAGGCTATTCCGTCACGCTGTGCGTGCCGAAGAACGCGAACCCCCAAGTCCTCGGACTCCTGCGAGCCTATGGCGCGGAGGTGGTCTTGACCGACCCCCTCCAAGGATCCGACGGGGCGATTCGCGAAGCCCAGCGCCTGGCCCAGGCGCAGCCGGAGCGGTTTGTGTATCTGGACCAATATAACAATCCCGCCAACTGGCAGGCGCATTACCGCACGACCGCAGCGGAAATCTGGGAGCAAACCAAGGGTACCATCACCCACTTTGTCGCAGGGCTTGGGACCACCGGGACCTTCACGGGAGTGAGCCGTCGCCTGAAAGAACTGAAATCCGACGTGCAGGTGATCGCCATTCAGCCCGATGCACCGCTCCATGGATTAGAAGGGCTCAAACACCTCGACTCTGCGATCGTCCCAGGGATCTACGACCCGGCACTTGCGGATGAGACGCTCTTCATCTCCACCGAAGCGGCCTACCAGGCGGTGCAGCAGTTGGCTGAGCAAGAAGGTCTCTTAGTCGGGCCGTCCTCTGGGGCGGCGCTCGCCGCCAGTCTGCAGATAGCCAGAGCACTCACCTCCTCCAATCACACCGAGGCGGTCGTCGTGATGGTCTTTCCAGATTCTGGCGCCCGCTACGTCGCGGAAGGACTGTTTGCCACGCCGGACGATCGGTCGTTCACCCGCTGGTAGTTATTTATACGCCTCCCCATCCTCTTTCCTTAAATCTTACCTTTCGTCGTTCGGTCATCGGTGACGCTGCCCGTTTCGTCATTCGGTGACGTTGTTCGTCTTTTTATGTTTTTGACGAACTCCGTAACCGATCAACGATACGGACGACGTTACCGACTCACGTTCACCGACAAGCGGTTCTGTAAACCTTTTTACCCTCACATCGTCTAATTGAGTAGAAAGGGGGAATGATCCATGAACAGACTCATGATGGGAATCGCACTCGCCAGCGTGCTGGCGCTCCCGAGCGTGGTGGAAGCCCAACAGGCCAGAGGCCCCGAAGGTCGCTCTGACCGGCGGGAGAACGTCCACGACCGGCGCGAGGATGCGCGCGATCGTGCGGAGGACGTGTACGATCGGCGGCATGACGGGGGGCTTGCAGATCGGCGCGAAGATGTTCGGGATCGCCGTGAGGATGTGGCCGATCGTCGGGAGGACGTCCGCGACGAGGCGCAGCAGCTACGCCGCTTAAAAGAGGAAAACCCGGAGGCGTTTCGTCAAGCGGTTCAGGAGAAGAAAGCCAAGCTCCGGGAGCGGCTGGCCCACCTCAAGGAGACCAACCCAGAAGCCTATGAGCGGGTGACGGAGAAGCTCCACGAACGTCGGCAGGAGCGTCTGGAATGGTTGAAAGAGCACGAGCCGGATCGCTACCAGCAATTCGTGGAAGAGCGGCGCCATCGGCTCGAACAACGCCTCAACGAGTTGAAGGAGACGAATCCTGAGCGCTATCAGGAATTGATGGAACGGCGCCGCGAGTGGCGGCGTTCACACCTTGAGCAGTTGAAGCAGAATCATCCGGAAGCCTACGAGCGGTTCCTCCAGAACCATCCTCGATGGGCTGAGGCGACTCACGAACGGTCCCACGAGCGGCTTGAGAACAAGCACGAACGCCTCCACGACCGTTTGGAAGATGTGCGCGACCGACGGGAAGACGTTCACGACCGCCGAGCCCGCCCCCCCGGTCCGACGCCGGCGACAGCCGCCCGCCCCGGCGATCGTTCGAGGCGGGCCGGGGAGGACGTGCGGGACCGCCGTGAAGACGTGCACGATCGGAGGGAAGACGTCTACGATCGCCGGCATCAGGGCGGGGTACGGGACCGGCTTGAGGATGTCTACGACCGGCGGGAAGATGTCCATGACCGTCGGGAAGACGTGCGAGATCGGCGAGAGGGTCGCCGGGATGTTCGTGCCCGCCCCGGCGATCGTTCGAGGCGGGCCGGGGGGGCGGGCGGCTCTGACGAAAGACGGGCCGGGGAGGATTTCCATGATCGTCGCCCAAGTCCCCGAGGATCTGAATCGAGGCCGGAACACCAGGACCACGGGGTGCGGGATTGGGGCCGTGGAGAGGGTCGCGGAGGAGTGGGGCAAGGTGGCGAGCACCGCAGTCCGAACGCCCATCCGGCGTTTGAGCGCCGCATGCCAGGCGGAGGTCCTGGTAGCCAAGGGCTTCCTGAGGCCGTGCATGGGGGCGGGCGACCTGGGACGGGTGGACCTCGCGGTGGCGGACCGGCCGGTGGACACGGCGGCGGCGGTCGCCGGCGCTAAAGGCTAAGGTGTGAGCGTATGCTATACTGCCTCCAATGGCCAGCCCCGCCCATTCTTCACGAAGCGGTTCATCTCAGCCAGATCTGTCGCGAGCGTCTTATGCGATCCCTCCAGCGAATCATGATGGGGAGAAGAAAAGGGGCGGGGCTAGCGACGCTGAAGTCATCGATGCCGTGCTGGGTGGCGAGGTGGACCGGTATGCCGAGCTGGTCACTCGCTACCAGCTGGCCGCGTGGAAGCTGGCCTATGGCTTCGTCGGCAATATGGAGGATGCGAAGGAGCTCTCGCAAAATGGCTTCGTCAAAGCCTATCAGCACCTGTCGCGCTTTCGACGCCATGCAAAATTCTCCACCTGGCTTTATCGCATTATCGTCAATGAGTGCAAAGATTTTTTTAAGCGAAAGAGCCGGCAGCCCCAGACGGTATCCCTGGCGGCAGACGATCCTGAAGATCCGGTCTTGTTTGAGGTGGAAGACCCCGCAGGCGATCCTCGCGAGGCCGTGGCTACTCAGGAGTTGGCCAAGCAGCTTGGCGAGGCCATCCGGAGCCTTCCAAGGAATCAGCAGCAGGCGTTTGTCCTGCACCACCTGCATGGCCGATCGCTCGAGGAGGTGGCGGGAGTGCTGGGGTGTCGCGTGGGCACAGTGAAAGCGCATCTGTTTCGAGCCTGCTCGCAGTTGCGGGTTCGCTTAGCTGCGTATGTCAGTGTGCCTGCCCGCCCTTCGGATTGCGGGGCAGGCGGGGAGGGAGAGAAGAGATGAACACCCTCGAGTTCCTCGATTGGCTCAAGCGATGGGTCGCCCGTCACCCGCTTCGGACCCCTCCCGAGTCGCTGCAGGTGTCCTATACAGAGCAAGTGATGAGGCGGATCAAAACCCCGCTAGCCCCGACCCCAGCCTGGCGGTGGCAGCCGCAGCTGGCCATGACTTGGGCGACGGCGCTCGCCTGTCTCCTGGCGGTCGTGGTCGTGATGAAGCGCACGCCGACGCAACTGGCCAGCGAGGTTGAGCACGAGTGGCAATTACTTGCCGAGGTTGGAGAGGGACACGAGCTCTCCAGCAGCAACCTGGATGATGACGTCCAGATGATGGACCGCCTCATGCTGGCTGAAGCAAGTCCCAGCGAGGAGGACGAAGCGTGGATTCGCCAGACCCTGGAGCTCTTGAACGACGTGGATGAGCAGCCCGACGCCGCCTCAGCAGATCAAGAGAATCCTGAGGAGTGGCTCAAGGACCTTGAGCTGCTTGACGGTGCGGAACTCGCCAGTTCCTAAGAGCCTCTAACAAAATCACCGTCGCTCGGGGCTCGGGGCTCAGCCCAGAGCCACGTCAGGCTTTTTGTTAGAGGCTCTAAACTTAGAGGCTCTAAAACATTGTGACACCGCTTGACCCCCCGCGAGCGGCCCAGATCCCACGCGCACACTATGCCTCGTTTTGTCCCGGCCACCCTCCTTGAGGCAAGGTGTGCAATTTTTGCTTGACCAGCCCGCCTAAATTGCGTTGACAAGGAACTTGACAATATAGATCAGTAACTTACAATAACGCACATGTGCGCGGCCCTTCTGGTGAAGAAGCCCTGCCTCCGGTGGGTGCTTGGGGCGCTGCTGGTCAGCAGTGCTGGCCCGTTTCTTTTTGCGGCTCAGACGAGTGCTCCGAGCGGCACCGAAGCAGGACCCGAGGAATTACGATTCCGTCGCCGTGGGAAATTGCTCGAACCCCCCGAGCGCGTCATCCCGACCATCGAGGACCAGGCGCCGCCCTTCTTACAACCTCCCTTTGGACCGGAAGACCGGAAGTTTTTCGTGCGCACGATTCATGTCGAAGGCAACGTCCTCATTCCCGATGAGGCAGTCCGAAAGATCGCGTCGCCCTATGAAAATCGCACGCTCACGCTCTCCGAGCTGCGAGCGCTGGCCCAGGAACTGACCCGGTGGTTGCGGGGGCACGAGTACGTGACGAGCCTCGTGTACATCCCGCCTCAAGAAGTGACGGACGGCGTGGTGACCATCCAAGTCCTGGAGGGCCGCATTGGAGAGATCCGCGTGGAAGGGACGAAGTACACCAACCCCGCGACGATCACCAGCCGGATGCGCGCGAAACCAGGCGCTCTCCTCCGGTACACCGTCCTGCAACGCGACCTCTCTCGCCTGGGCGCCGTCCCTGATCGTCGCGTCATGGCCGTCCTGGTCGCCGGTCAAACGACCGGCACCACCGACATCGTGGTGCGCATCGAAGATCGCCTGCCGATGCACGCCGGCTATTTTCTGCACAACGCCGGGACGAAACTCACGGGACGGCTGCGCCAGGGGGCGATTGTGGGCCACAACAATCTCACGGGCCACGATGACCAACTGGTCGTGCGGACCGAGTTCTCCGAGCGCTCCGACTTCTTCGGGGTGACGGCAAGCTATCTCCTCCCCCTGGGCGCATCCGGAGGGACGTTGAGTGTTGATGTGAGCCATGCCGACGTCGATCTTGGGCGCCATTTTCGCCAGAGCAATGTTGTGGGCAACGCGAACGTCATCGGCGTCAACTGGGCGCACCCGCTCATCAACGCGGAGCGCTGGGAACTCGAATGGGTCACCGGGTTTGATTGGAAACGGGTCCGTTCCCGCGAGACGGGCATTGACCGGGGCAAGGATGATCTCCGGGTACTGAGGATCGGCCCCAATCTCCTGGAACAGGATCGCATGGGCCGCAGCATTCTCACGAGTGAAGTCGGGATCGGCTTTGATGGGTTCCTGGGCGGCTCGCATAAAGTGGACTCGGCAGCCAGCCGGGCCAATACCGGCGGCCAGTTCACGCGTGTCAATCTGGCCGGCGGTCGCTTGCAGAATCTGCCGGGAGGATTCCAGGTGTTGGCACGCGGTGCGACGCAATTCACCAGTCGGCGTCTGCCGCCCTCCGAGACCATCCTCCTTGGTGGCAAAGATACCGTGCGCGGCTATCCCGAAGGAGAGATCTTAGGGGATTACGGCTATTCGGGCACGACCGAGCTGCGCTACCCCATCACCATGCCCGGCAACGCCATCAAGTCCAAGCTGACGCTGGTTGGATTTGTGGATGGCGGCGCGGCGTTTCTGCGCAAGCCCGTCACCGGTGAAGCAAAACACAAGCGGCTGGTGGGGCTGGGACTTGGCGTTCGGTGGTCAGTGAATGCGTACACGAACGCCCTGGTCGATGTCGGATGGCCGGTAGGCAACGATTCATCAGAAGGCAACGAGCCTCGCCTCTACTACGCGCTGAACATCGGGTTTTGAAGTCTCCTCGGTGCATGACTTAATCTTGCGTAATGTTTATAAAACGGCATATTTTTGACATTTCTTGTTGACTGAAAGCGCAGTGTTCGTTACGCTAGGTGTTCAATGCAGAAAGGCATCATGCGCGTCTCGTGGCTCTTGACGTTCCTGCTGGTTCACGTTTCCTGGCAGGAGGCGGTGTGGGCCCTTCCTCAAGGGGCTAACGTCGAGCACGGGGAGGTCTCCTTTGAGACGATCTCCGATGACCTCCTGCAGATTACCGCCTCCGATCAAGCGATCATCGGCTGGGCCTCCTTTGACATTGCGTCACAAGAAACCGTTCGTTTTCTCCAACCCGCTTCCTCGGCCACGGTCTTAAACCGCGTGAGCGGCGGATCGGCCTCGCAGATCGCCGGGCAACTCCTCGCCAACG
>CAYJTP010000032.1:10495-17982 GCA_964373175.1 uncultured Planctomycetales bacterium | reverse complement strand
GCGTTTCGATCAGCGGGGATCAGCGTCTCTCTAGGGTTTTGAAACGAGTTGTAAGTTCTGTTCAAATCAAGTCCGCGCACGACTCGAAATATCCGCATCGCACGCAGAGCCGCTTGCACTTGCGCTCAATCAAGGCGCAACCACAGGACGGACAAGAGAGGGGCACCACAGGTTCGAGGGGCCGCTCGCACTGGGCGGATGGGGGGGATGAGGAAACGTCAGGCGGGGGTGAGTCCATGGACGACATCTTGGACGATGCGCTCGACATCCGCAAGGGTCACCCCCTGATACCACACGTAATCCGGAAAGACCATGACGTTCGCTCCCCGCGCGCAGAGATCCTGACATCCGGATTTGCTCACCCGCACGGATCTCGATAAACCGAGCTCCTTCACTCGAGCCTTCAGCGATGTCGCAATCGTGTCGCTGTCTTGGTGAGAACAACAGATTTCGTGTGGCTCACGCTGATTGACGCACACAAAGAGGATCTTCTGATACGGCACGCGTCCGTGTTCCATGTCACCCCAGTAATTGCTTGCGTCTTGATATCCTAGACGTGCAGACCGGCAGCTCGAAGCTCCTGCTCCAACTGGAGCCCATCCGTAAAGTGAATACTCGCTAACCCGAGACGCCGCGCAGTCTCTACATACCCTTCGATGTCATCGACATAGACCGCGGCGTGGGGCGGCACATCGGCCTGGCGCAACGCGAGTTCGTAGATCTGCGGCTCGGGTTTGCGAAAGCCCACCTGATAGGATGCAATCCAGTGGTGAATCAGATGAAACACCGGCCAGGTACTCCGGATATACTCATCATGCAGCACATCCGTATTGGTCAGGACCAAGAGCTGATAGCGGGACCGCAGGCGCTGAAGCAGCCAGGTCGTTTGGGTGTTTTCGCTCACGATGCTGTTCCACGCCTTCACGAACCGCTCGAAACTCCACGATAGCTTCAGGCGAGCTTGGAGATGCTCGAAAAACTGCCTCGGACTCATTCGACCAAGTTCAAACGGCTCAATGAGCGTGGAATCGGTCACAATCCGCTCGAGTTGCTCCACCGGTTGGTGGGTCTCTTCCGCGAGTGCCTGGAGCATCCGGGTTGGCTCAAGCTTCACGAGGACCCCTCCCAAATCAAAGATGACCAGCTGAAACCCCATCAGACCTACGACGCTCTTCCTCCCACCGCTTCGACGATCGGCTGGGGAACGACCACGTGCGTGTCAATCGTCCACAGCTCCCCAAAATGCTCGGTAATGAGCTGGACTGCACCGGGATCGTCGGTATCAAGGAGCCAGAAGACCTGGGTTGGCGCACTCCCGACGACCACATAGCGCTGGGCGGTCCGGCAGAGCTTGCGGACCTGTTGGTCTTTGCCTTGGGAAACCCACTGTTTTCGTTTCGTCGCGATCGCTTCCGGTCCGACCCCCTCCTTTGCCTGCGCCATGACCCAGAGCCACATCTCATCCTCCCTTCTTCTGAACCGCGCGGATGGGAAACCGCATCATAACCCTTCTCGCATGACTACAACTCACTCACTAAATCCTGCAAAGCCCGGCGCGGGTTGCGAACGGGCTGTTCTGCCGGATAGCCCACGGGAAGGAGCGCGATCGGCCACAAATCCTCTCTAACACCAAGCGCTTCCTTCATCGTCTCTGGCTCAAATACGGCTCCAATCCAGACGCTCGCTAGTCCTAACGCAGTCGCAGCCAGCTGAGCATAGGCGCAGGCGATGGTGGTATCCTGCACAGAGTACAGTTCTTCTCCCCGGGAACCGTATCGTTCAGCTGAGCGCTCGGGATGGGCACAGAAGACCAAGACCACAGGCGCTTGCGCGACACTCCCTTGGTTGCCTGACGCGGCATCCAACTTCGCCTTCAGGCTTGAATCCTTCACCACAAAGATCTGATACGCTTGCAAGTTCCCGGCCGATGGTGCCTGATGGGCAGCTTCAAGGATGCGATTCAACAGATCGTCTTCAACCGGCGTGGCTTGGAACTTCCGAATCGACTGACGCCTCCGGACAACCTCGAAGAATTCCATGGTCACGTCATTGTAACATCAGAAAATTTCTTCTCGCAACGAAAAGCGACCAGCGCGAAACGGATAAGAAAAGAGGCTCCACGAAGGAGCCTCCTTGAATACAGGCGTTCGCAACGGTGAACCACGCCTCAAAAACGAAACATGGGGTAGTGGCTTGCCGCGGCCATGAAGAAGAGCATCGGGATGGACAAAAACGCGTTGGTCCGAGAGGTGAGAAAAGCGCGTCGAGCGAGTGTCGCCATCTCAGGAGGGGGCTTGGTGCCTTTCTCGGCCGATTCGACGGTCCACGCAATGATCTTTTTCTGGCACGGCCAGATGATCAACCAGACGTTGAGGAACATCATGAGTCCGTAGCCTCCCCCGATGCCAATGGAGAGCGAACGGGTGCTTGCCGTCGGCCGGCCATTCAAGGTCAGGATCAGCCAGGCCATGACGAAGGCCGCGATCGTAAAGACCACTGCCAAAACACGGCCATTATTGAGAGGGCCCTGGCTCACCTGGAGAATCGCGTACATTAACGCGTAGGCCACAACCACCACGGCCGTCCATGCCACGAAACCTTGACCGAACATTGGCTCCGAGCCGAGGATCATGAGATAGTACAGGAGTCCCGAGAGAACCGTTACCGCAGCTCCCCAGCGGAACCACCACAGCACCCGCGGCATCAATTGAGGAACCACCTTGGATTTCGTCGTGGCATCAAGGGCTTTCATGAAGTTCACATTGACGAGGTTGAAGAAATACAGCAGGCCGATCCACGTAATACCGGCAAGGAGGTGGACCCAGCGCAGGAGCATCTGGACATTTGAGGTCGCATCTTGGGGAAAGCTGATCTGAGCGCTCAGGAGGGGAATCTGACTTACCGCTTCAATCATCTCGGTACCTCCTCTGTTGAGGTACACATGAAGTGAACAGTGTTCCAATTATAGGGAGCCCCCGGACGGCTTGTCAATGCAAATGGGGGAGCGGATGGAGAGCGAATTACCCGAGAGGCTGACGCCCGGCAAAGCCGTCTTCTAGATGATGCCAGAACTGGACGCGCTCTTCGCCAAGCCGCCAACAGAGGAAGACAAGCTCGCCCTCTCGATGACTGTACAGGTCCATGAGTCCCTGGTTGAGATCTTTGAGAAGACACCCTAAGCTTTCGAGCTGCTGCAAAGCTGACTGGAAAGCTTCGATGAGATGCAGCTGATGTTTGGTGAGTTCTGTAATCTGCTTGCGTATCTCTTGAATCGGGTAGCCGTTGCTTGCGGCGAGTTTGTGGACGGCCTCATCAAGTTGTGTATTGGTGTTGATGATGGACCGCTGAAGACCTTGGAGCTGTTGGACCAAGGGAACGATGCGGGGAAGGAGCTGATTGGCTTCCTCCACGCTGAAAATTTTGTCAGGCTGTTCCATAAAAGCGCGTGTTAGCTCAACAGGCCCTTGAGGCGATTGAGGGCATGGCAGGCAAACAAGTAGTCGGGGTTGGCTTGGATGGCTTGTTCGTAGGCGCCCAGTGCTTGCTGCCACTGTCCCTTCTGCTCGTACACGCGCCCAAGGTTGACATAGGGGAAGCAACGGCTCTCATAGCGCTTCGCGATAGTCGCTTTCTTGAGCCAGGGAATCGCCTCGTCGAATTGCTCAAGCTCAATCAAATAGGCCCCGATATCGTTGTAGGGATTGCCGAAATCCGGGTCGACCTGAATCGCCTTCAGACATTCCTGAATGGCGTCTTCGTACCGACCGAGGAAGCTATAGGTCCAGCCGAGGAATGTGTGGGCTTCGGCGGTGGGATACAGCTCAAGTGACCGTCTGTAGGCAGCAATCGCCTCCTCCAACTGGCCCTGCATCTGAGATTCGTAGGCGTGTTGGCAGAGGTCCGCGGCGCGTTGTTTTCGCTCCTCATCCGTCATGAGGAACCGCAGGAGGCGTTTAAGGAGGTACCGTCGGGATGACTTACACGCTGAACGAGTGGCCGCAGCCGCAGGACTTCTTGGCAAGCGGGTTCTGGAACTCAAACCCCCCGCCCATGAGGCTGTTCTTGAAATCGATCGTGGTACCGTCGAGGTAGAGGTGGCTCTTCGCATCCACGAGGATCTTCACGCCATTCTGCTCGAGGACGGTATCGTAAGGTTTGGGGGTGGATTCTTCCACGGCCATGTGGTAACTAAAGCCTGAGCAGCCCCCGCCCTTCACCCCCACACGCAGGGCGACGTTAGGTTTCTGCTCTTGATCTATGAGCCGCTTGACCTCTTGGAGAGCAGAAGGTGTTAAGGTAATCATGGAAACCTCCTGATTGTTTTCCTCGCCTTAATTATAGCACGAGCGCCCCGGTGACGCAATACAGCCTCCATCGAGAGGAACTGAATGAGGGGGCGATTCGCAGGGGGAAATCGATACCGCCTCAATTGGGTTGGGCGAACCCAGCGGACCTCTCGGGAAGCCACGGGTCGTGGCTGACCTTTGGTGATCGCACAGCGAAATACAGCCAAGTATACCTGTCGATCGGGATAGCGAAAGGACAGCGATGGCAGCCGCTGGATTGGCTTGGCATGAATACCGAGCTCTTCACGAAGCTCACGGGAAAGGCACGCGTCCCACGATTCCCCGACACGCCGCTTCCCGCCTGGAAATTCCCAGAACCCCCCGAGATGATCGTGGGGGTGGCGTCGGCTGATCAGGTAGCAACCGTTTCGCTCAACGACGGCGATTGCCGCCTGGACGAGCGGAGCTCGCGATCGGGTCATAGGGATAACTGCGGCACTTCCGGCGAAGCGCGCACGTCGGACACTGAGGGCGTCGCGCCGTGCACACGAGCGCACCGAAATCCATCATCGCTTGGTTGATCTGGTAGGCTTTCCCAGGTGGAATCACCTGACGCGCTAACTGCCACAGCTGCTTTCGGCCTGATGCCTCGGCCCCATTGCGAGGAACCCCAAAATACCGCTGCAACAATCTGGCCACGTTGGTATCCAAAATCGGCGTATCCTGCCCAAACGCAAAGCTCAGCACAGCGCCCGCGGTATAGTGGCCAATCCCGTCCATGGCTAATAACCCTTCATACGAAGAGGGGATCTTCCCGTCATGGCGCGCCAGGACCGTCCGAGCAATCTTGCGCAGGCGAATGGGACGAACGTTATAGCCCAAGGGGTACCACACCTTCCGCAGTTCTTGGACCGGCGCGCGGGCCAAGGCGTTCACGGTTGGATAACGACGCAGGAACTCTCGGTATTTTGGAATCACTCGCTCAACCTGAGTCTGTTGCAGCATGATCTCTGAGACCAGGATCTTGTAGGGGTCTTTGGTCTTACGCCAGGGGAGCGGACGCTGGTACCGACGGTACCAGCTCAAGAGATGACGTTGAAAAGCAGGAAGCAATCGCTGGGTGATGCTGCATTGGTTCGATGAAACAGGGTATGGCATCATCCTCTGTCACGATGCCTGACACCATACCAAAGACCCCTCCCTGCGTCAACCGCAGGGAAGGCGCGCGAACAATGCATTTCATTTACAATCAGAAAGCCGCTCTGTTAGAATAGCGCGTCTTGATCAACACGAACAATCGCATGACTGCTATCACGTGTCAGACGACCGTCGAACGGATTGACGTCCTGTCCTATAACGTCAGAGGCTTCCGGCTCAGGCTGCGCGAGCCAAGCCGCCTGGCCTTTGAGTCCGGACAGTTTGTGATCGTGCATGTTCCGAAGGACCTGCCTGCCCCGCCGATTGGCGGGGCGCAGGCAGGTGGCTCGATCGTCAAACGAGCCTACTCCATCGCGTCCCCGCCCCATGAAGAAGGCGTCATTGAGCTGTGCATCCAGCACGTGGATGGAGGCGTCGCCTCAACGTTCTTCTGGCAACTCAAGGAAGGCGCGCCCGTCACCGTTTCCGGTCCCCACGGACGTTTTACGCTCAAGCAACCGATCACCTATGAGCCGGTCTTGATGGCGACGGGAACCGGCGTCGCTCCCTTCCGAAGCATGATCACGCACCTGTTTCACCTCAATACCACGCAACCGATTTGGCTGCTGTTTGGGTGTCGGTACGAACACGCCCTCCTCTACGAGGCGGAGTTCCGGGCCCTGGCGTCCCTGCGGCATAACTTCCATTACATCCCAACGGTCAGCCGGCCGAAAGACTGGCGGGGGGAAGTCGGCCACGTCCAGCAGACCTTCCAGAAGCACATCCACGACGTGACCAACAAGGAAATCTACGTCTGTGGGTGGCTCGAGGTGGTCAGGGCGGTCGTGAAGGACCTCACGGCCGCCGGGGTCCCTCCAGCACAACTCCACTATGAAGAGTGGTAATCACGACAGTGGAAAGTTCAAAAGTGTAAAGTTGAAAGTAACAAATGCGGAATGTTCCCAACCCCACAATGATTTCAAGGAGCCTTTGAACTTTCCACTTTCAACTTTCCACTAATCATGGTCTCTTCCCACGTCATTACGATCGGACACACGCCGGATCTCGACGATGCGTTCATGTTCTACGCGTTAGCAGAAGGCAAGGTCGCGCTCAACGGCCTGACCATCAAGCACGTCATCGAAGACATCCAAACCCTCAACCAACGCGCATGCCAAGCAGAGCTGGATATGACGGCCATCTCGGCAGCAAGCTACCCGGCCCTTGCGGACCGCTACTGGATTCTCTCGGTCGGATCGAGCGTCGGCCAGAATTATGGGCCGCTCCTCGTCTCGACTCGCCCATGCAATCCCGACGAGCTCGCACGCCGACGGATTGCGGTTCCGGGACGCTACACCACGGCGTGCTTGCTCCTTCGCTTGGCCGTTCGGGAGGTGGAGGTCGTCGAAATGCGGTTTGAGGAAATTCCCGACGCGGTCCTCCGGGGAGAGGTGGATGGCGGGGTGTTGATTCACGAGCGGCAACTGACCTATCGCGATCAAGGCCTGCTGCCGATTCTTGACCTTGGGGTGTGGTGGCACACGACTACCAGACTGCCGATCCCGCTGGGCTTAAACGTCGTCAAACAATCACTAGGCAAGGCGCTTGCGGGGCAGATCGCCCAGGGCCTGCGGGACAGTATCCTGTTTGCAATGAGTCATCAGGAAGATGCCCTGCGCTATTCGCTGCGGTTTGGTCGAGGGATTGATGTGGCCCGCGCGAGGCAATTTGTCGGGATGTACGTCAATGAAGAAACGCTCGCCCTGTCGGCTCGGAGCCGCCGGGCACTCCGTCTGCTCTATCAACGCGCGCACCACCAGGGATTGATCCCCCACATTCCCCGCCTGAGCATCATCCAACCACCACCCGCCTAAATGGAACCACCCAGAATGTTAAGAGACATTGGTGGTTCCATTTACCCCGAGCACGCGAAGCGCGTCGAGGGGTTACCCTTCGACTTCGCTCAGGGTAAATGCGCCACAATGTTACGATTCAATTGTGGGCGCATTTAGATTCCTCGCTCTGTGTGGCCGCTGTCCAAAGACCAGTATCGCTTGCGCCGGA
>CAYJTP010000032.1:0-10395 GCA_964373175.1 uncultured Planctomycetales bacterium | reverse complement strand
TAGATTCCTCGCTCTGTGTGGCCGCTGTCCAAAGACCAGTATCGCTTGCGCCGGAAGAGGTCTGCCCTCACGTTGGTAATCCGATCAAGAAAGAGGGTCCCGTTCAGGTGATCCAGCTCATGCTGGATGGCAATCGCCTCGAACCCGTCAAACCAGCGCATCCACATCCTCCCTGACGCGTCGAGAGCCTTCACCTGGACGCGAAGCGCCCGCCGGACATTCCCTGTCAGATCTGGGATCGAGAGGCAGCCTTCGCGCTGCATCACCCCCCCTTCCTGGGCGACAATGCTCGGATTCACCAAGGTCAGCAACCCACTTGAGTGAGCTGCCTTGGGATAGCCGGTGACATCAACCACCGCGACCGCGAGGCTGAATCCCACTTGCGGAGCGGCTAAGCCGACACAACGGGGGTGGTGACGCATCGTCTCAATGAGATCAGTCATGAGCTGACGAACTGCCGGGGTGAGACGTTCGATGGGACGGGTTGGGGTTTTCAGGAGTGGATCGGGAAAGGTCCGGATCGGCAGGATCGCCATCACTTCAGCTAATGAACCAATCCAGCACATTCAGCTGACTTGGCTTCACTAGCTGTCCTGAGTTGTATTACAGAACATCCGTGCCTGCCGAACGCAGGGTCACGTCAACGCCAAGACGTTTGGCCAGCTTGCGCAACTGCTGTTCAAGACCTCCTGGGCTCACCCGACGAGGAAGTTCGACCTCGAGCACCATGAGGTAGAGGGGGAGGGCTTTCTTGCCTGTTGGGCGCGAGGTACGACCTGCCTGTCCCGTCCCAGACGGGACGGTAGACAGGTGGGTCGAGACGTCCGTAATGTTGACCCTCTGATGAGCAAGCAACTGAGAAACCCGATAGACGATGCCTGGCCGGTCGGCGCCATAGACGGAAATGTGATAGGGCGTTCCGCCACGAACAGGGGTCGCTTCTGCATGAGTCAGGGCTTTCAGATGAATCGCAAGTTTCAGGCGAATCGCGATGGCACGGAACGCGCGCTCAAGCCGCACTTGGGAAAGTGCGCCCTTCGCTGAGAAAATCAACATGATGGTGAACTCACCCTCCAGACGAGTCATCGCCGAATCTTCCAAGTTGCAGCCGAGCTCGTAGAGGATTTTCGTCACTCGGGCGACGATGCCCGGTTGGTCTTTCCCTAACGCGGTGAGAATCCAGCGTCGCACCATATCCCCTCCCTTCCGCGTCGTGTCAGATGCTCAAAAATGCCAGCGCCCCAGGCATACCCTGGGGCGCGGATGGATGTGCGTACCAGGCTGACTGGGGGCGTTACTTCCGTTCACACGACTCCTCGCATCCACACCGCTTGGCGTCAATCGAATATCTGCCCGGTCCTCCAAAGAGCAGCGCCACGCAACCCCCGATAAGCGAGAGGTTGTATTCGATGCCGTGCCCCACGCCCGGCCGGCTCATCCAATTGAGGAAAAAGCCATATGGCAAGTGGACCTTGAAGATAGCAACCAGCATGACCATCCCAAGCAGGAACGCCGCGAGCCGCGTTGAAAAGCCAACCAAAACCGCCAGCCCGCCGAGAAATTCCGTCGCAGCGGTCAGCGAGGCCCAGACGATCCCCGGCTGAAATCCCATTTGAGCGAATCCCTGCGCCGTCGCCCCAAGACCCCAGACAAACAATTTCTGAGACCCATGCGCGAGAAAAATGACCCCGATGGCGGCCCGCAGGCACAGCGGTCCCACGTCGCGATACGAATCCAGCGCTGTGCTAAGTCGACTTCCCATGACCGTCACTCTCCTTGCCGTTGACCGGCCGTATCTGTCCCGGCGCGCTCACGACTGACTGCGGTTCAATCTCAAAACCAAGATCCTGAATCATCTGATGGGCTTCCTGGGCCTGCTGACCGGAGGTCGTGAGATACCCTTCCACAAAAATCGAATTGGCTGGATAGAGCACCAGCGCCTGTACGGATCTCAGGTTGACTTCGCGCCCCCCCGCGGCGCGAATGTCGCTTGTGGGATTCAACAATCTGGTCAGACACAACACCTTGAGACATTTCAGCGGGGTGAGGAACTCGTACGACTCCATAGGGGTTCCGCCAATCGGATGCAGGAAGTTGATCGGCACCGAATTGATCTGGAGGGATCGAATCGCATAGAGCATGTCGAGGATGTCCTCATCCGTCTCGCCCATCCCCACAATCCCTCCGCAACAGGTCTGCAGGCCCGCCTTTTTGACGTTCAACACGGTCTCCACCCGATCTTGGTAGGTGTGGGTCGTGCAAATGGTCGCGTAATACCGTTCGCTGGTATTCAGGTTGTGATTCACCCACCCGATCCCCGATTCTTTCAGCTGTTTGGCTTGCGCTTCGGTCATGATCCCAAGCGACACGCACAGCTCAAGGGGATAGCGTGGGGTGATGGTCCGAGCGGCTTCACAGAAGTGGGCGATATCCGCCTCAGTAGGTCCCCGCCCACTCGTCACCATACAGTAGCGCTTCGCACCCGCCTCGAAGGCCCGCCGGGCTCCATCGACCAACTCGTCAACTGGCAAGAGTCGGTACTTGTCGATCTTCGCCCTCGAAACGCTAGACTGCGAGCAGTAATGGCAATCCTCAGGACACAGCCCGCTTCGGGCGTTTTGCAACACGCAAATCTTCACCCGCTTGCCCCAGGACACCTTGCGGACCTCAAACGCCGCCTGGAGCGCCTCGGGCACCCGGTCGTCTGGCAGGGTGAGGATGGCCTGAGCCTCGTCTCGGCTCAACCCTTCACCGGACAGGGACCGCCTGATGAGCGATGACCAGTCAAGATTCATGGAGATTCAACGGCGCGTTTTAGCGCGTCGGGTGATTGGTCCCACCACTGGCGATTGATCGACACGAGTTGCTGCCTGATGAGCTGCCGCATCTCTGGCGTCAGCCGGCCGAGGTTCACACCGCCACGCATGGCTTCCCCCATGCGATTGACGTGCTCAGCAAGGCTCTTGTACCCAACCCGCTTCTCAACGTTCACGAATACCTCACACACCGAGATGCCTTTGTATCGAATGGGGTGGCTGGCGGAATCCAGTTCGATGGAAAGCCAGACGATCCAGCACGACTGTCCTGGGCCAACCTCAGCTTTCTGTTGGACCAGTTCCAACTGGCTCTCGAGCTCGCTGCGGCCATGGAGCGCTCCAGGATCGAGCTTGACGGTTTCATCTGGGCTCACGATGAGTGCCGTCACGAGCGTGCCGGGGGCCATCAGCTCGCCTAACTTCGTCGACAACGGAATCGCACGCTCAGGCATCACAGGCATGCCGTCTACCACTGCCGGAGGATTTCATAGAGGGTGGTCCGCTGGGCCGGCTGAAATCCAGATTCCCGGATGAGCGTCGCCACTTCGTCAGTGGTGGTGGTATTGATAAAGTCGGTGGCCGCGTGAACATTCTCCTCAAACAGCGTCCCGCCGAAATCATCCGCCCCGAAGTGCAGGGCGATTTGTCCGGTTTTCTTGCCTTCAGAAAACCACGACGCCTGGATGTGCGGGAAGTTGTCGAGGTACAGGCGGGAGAGCGCGATCACCCGCAGATATCGAGTCGGTGAGGCATGATGTGGGATGCGCTTTTCGAGGGGGGTGTTTCCCGGTTTGAAGCTCCAGGGGATAAACGCGGTAAATCCCTGGGTGTCGTCCTGGAGTGCTCGCAGATGGTCCAGATGCTCGAGGATGTCTTCATCCTCCTCAACATGGCCAAACATCATCGTCGCGGTCGATTTGAATCCCAGCTGGTGGGCTTCCCGGTGAACCGACAGCCACGCGTCAGCCGGACCTTTCTTCGTGGCCAGGCGCCTGCGGATGCGATCGGAAAGAATTTCGGCCCCTCCGCCGGGGAGCGTGAATTGGCCGGCTTCTTTCAGTCGTACCAACACGTCACGGACGGTCAATCCGGAAACCTGGGCCATCATGGTGACTTCGGAGGCGGTAAAGAAATGCGGGGTGACCTGCGGAAACCTCCGGCGGGTTTCACGGACCAGTTCGAGATAGTAGTCAAGCGGAAGGTCTGGATTGTGTCCCCCCTGGAGCAGCACGGTGGTCGCCCCCAAATCCGCAGCCCGCTTCACTTTTTCCATGACCTGCTCAATGGTTAAGGCGTAGCCGTCTTGGCTGCCAGGCTTTCGATAGAACGCGCAGAACACGCAATCAGTGATACAGACGTTGGTGTAGTTCGGATTGGAGTCGATCACAAACGTGACGATCGGTTCGGGATTGTGGCGAAACCGCGCGGCATGGGCCAGCTGGCCGAGGTCAAGGAGCGCCGCCTCGCGAAGCAGCCACAGCGCCTCTTCGCGGCTGAGGCGCTCGCGTGCCAGCACCTTCTCCTGGATGTCGTCAGAGCAGATGGTGGGCATGGAGCAACTGTGCAAACTGCGTGATCGCTCGTTCCTCGGGTTCGCCCAACCGGTAGGTGAAATGTTCGAGGTAGGCCTGTAACTCGTTGGCTGGCATCCCGAGGGAGGACGCGTGTTCTTGGGCGATGACCTGAAGCCGAGCGAGATTCATCGCCAGCTGTTTTTGGAGTGCTCGGCTGAGTCGTTGCTTGTCTTCAGGGCTGACGTCTTTTCGAACCGCCCACACCGCAAAGACGCACGGCAGATGCTGCCAGAGCCACCACTCAAAGGACAGGTCGATCTCATACGGATACCGACGGTTGGCGGCCCTGAGTTTGAGCGCTTCATCCCCGATCAACAACACCGCATCCGCCTCACCTGCCTGCCCCTCGTGTATCGCGGCAGGCAGGTCCGAATGCCCCCGCTGGTAGCCTTGCGGAGCAAGACGATAGCGGTGCTCAAGGATCAGTCGAAGCAGCAAGGCGGTGGTAGAGGTCTCTTCGGTCACGGCAATCGTCGCGCCGTCCAGTTGACGAATCGGTTTGCGGGAAAAGAGGGTGATGCTTGGACAGCGGCCGCGAGCCGCAATCCCCAAGTTGCCGAGGCGCTCAAACCGATCTTGGAGCCGAAGGAAATCTGCCAGCGCCATGGGCCCGGCGACGACCCGACCCTCCTGAGCCTGAAGACCCAGTTGCCGCGGAGACACATCGACCCAGTCCCACGACCCGCCCCCGGACCATCCGTAGAAAAACGGCGCACAATTCAGGAAGGGGATCCGGCCGATCACGGATTTCATGGAAACAGTCTGTGTCGATCTAGTTGAGCGCGTGCTCATCTTCATAGACATGCAGGACGTTGTACAGCGCATCCCGCTCAACTGGAACGCCGCGGGCTGCCCGGATGAGCTGGATGAGCCGCTCGCGGGTCTGGCTGATGGGGGTGGTGGCATCGGCCGCGTGCATGATGCGCTCTTCCCCGATCGTCCCGTCCACGTCATCGGCGCCGAAGGTCAAGGCGACCGAGGCGATCTCCTCGCCCATCGTGACCCAGTAGGCTTTGATATGAGGGATGTTATCCAGCAAGAGTCGCGCGATGGCGATGGTCTTGAGGTCTTCAATCGCAGAGGCCTGGCGTTCCACGACGCGCGTCTTGCCCACCTGATAGGCCAGGGGGATGAAGCTCATGAACCCCCCGGTATCGTCCTGAAGCTCCCGCAGTTTCAGCATATGGTCGATGCGCTCTTCATAGGTTTCAATATGACCGTACAACAACGTGGAATTCGTGGGGATCCCAAGCCGATGCGCCGTCTTGTGGATTTCAAGCCAACGCGGGGCGCCGATCTTAAAGGGAAACAGGGCTTTTCGCACGCGCTCGGAAAACACCTCAGCGCCTCCGCCTGGAAGCGCATCCAACCCGACCGCTTTCAACTGGCGTAATACCTCTTCAATCGAAAGCCTGAATTTCTTCGAGAAGAATTCGATCTCCACCGCCGTGAACGCCTTGATCTGCACGGCCGGATGGCGTGCTTTAATGGACTGCAGCATCTTGACGTAGTAGTCCCAGGGCCAATCAGGATGCAGGCCCCCGACGATGTGAACCTCCCGCACGCCAGAGTCGCATCGCGAGAGGATGTCCTCAAGCGTCATCTCATACGCATTGGTCCGACCACGCTTAGTGGCAAAGTCACAGAACTTACAGGACAGCACACAGACATTTGTCGGATTGATCTGCCGGTTAATGACGAAGTGCGCGCGGTTGCCAAAGCGAGCCTGTTTGACCTGATTGGCGAGCTTCCCAAGACCAAGGAGATCACGGGTTTCAAACAGCTCAAGCGCGTCTGCTCGCGTGAGCCGCTCGCGGGTGGAGAGTGTGTCCGTTACGCGGTCCAGTACTGCTGCCATCGTTGATTCACTCGCTCAACAATCGTTGGATCCATGTCGATCGGGTCGGGATATCCACTCTTGAACGTCGCGTCAATCCCCATGCGCCCCCGAGAGACGGGCCAAGCACCTCGGAGGTTCGATTCCGTAAACACCACATCGCGCGCCGGGTCAAAGCGGCTGAAGATCCCCAACAGCAGGTTCTCCCGGTCGTGGAGATTGACGTCTTCGCTGACGGCGGCAATCAACGTGATGGCACTCAGCGTCGGCGTCTTCACCAACGCCTCAACCACCGAGCGTCCTTCTCCCTGAACTTGGACCACGAGCAGACACTGCTCGAGGCAACGTGCTGCGACAATGCGGGGATGGAGCGCCTTGACGCGTGTTTCCTCAACGACGCTTGGTGGCTTGGCAACCGACGTGGTCCCCTTGCGGGTCGCATCGAGCACCATCTTGCTGCCAAGGTTCAGGGTAAAACTTGTAAAATCTAGCGTATCAAAAGGCACCCCAGGAAGCAAGAGAAAGTCCTCGGCGGGATCGAAATGCTCGCGAATGGCACCAAGGACCGCATTGGCATCCCGCGCATCCACATCAGAACCCACCACCACCAAGCACTTCGTGAGCGCCATCTGCCCCATCCCCAGTAATCCCAGGGCGGTCTTCATCCCTTCTTTCCCGAAGCGCTCCGTGACGGATGCGACGGCCAAACTATGGAACCCCGCCTCATAGTAAGCCCACAGATCTCGAAGTTCCGGATGGATGAGTCGGATCATGGGCAGCAACATCTCTTGGACCGCGTTGCCGATGTATTTATCCTCTTGAGGGGGCTTCCCAACCACCGCAGACAGATAGATGGGGTGTCTGCGCCTGGTCACCGCCTGGATCCAGAGCACGGGAAAGGGTGCAGGATGTGAATAGTGCCCGAAGTGATCGCCGAAGGGACCTTCCGGCAGACGCTCATCTGGCGGGACGAAGCCCTCAAGGACGATCTCAGCGTCCGCAGGGGCAACGGTCTGCTGTGTTTTGCCAAGCACGAGAGGCACCCGATGGCCTTTGAGGAAGCCGGCGAACGCGAGTTCATCAACGCCTTCCGGAAGCGGCGCGACCGAGGCGATGTAAAGAATTGGATCGCCTCCAATCACGACGGAGACCGCAAGGGCTTTTCCCTGCTGCTCGGCTTTCCAGTAGTGGAATCCCCCGCCCTTCTGAATCTGCCAGTGCATGATGACCCGATCGGCCCCAACCACTTGCATGCGGTAGATCCCCAGGTTCCTCACATCCGTTTCAGGGTCGTGGGTCAGCACCATCCCGCAGGTGATGAACCGTCCGGCATCTTTCGGCCAACACTTCATAATCGGAAAACGGGAAAGATCCGGGGCTTCTTCGACTTCCTGACAGATCGCCCGGCGCACGCGCTTGGGTGGTGCCGCAAGCAGACGGCCAATGGTGCGCCACTCTTCGATGAGGCGCTTGGGGCGAGGAGGGGTGGCCGCTTCAATGAGCCGTTTCAGTCGTGCGCCGACTTCTTGGGGATGGCAACCAAGCGCCAGCTCGATGCGACGTTCGGTGCCGAGCAGGTTAATCGCCAGTGGGTAAGGTGAGCCTTTCACGCGCTCAAACAGGAGGGCCGGGCCTTCTTGTTTGACGACGCGCGTGGCAATCTCGGTGATCTCAAGCTCGGGATCAACCTCGAGGCGTACGCGCGCCAGTTGCTTCTGGCGTTCAAGCAAGGCAAGAAACATCTGGAGGTCGCCCATGAGGTTAGGAAGTTGTTGTTCGGTTATCGGTTACGTGGCCCGTGTCGTAGTTTGGTAACGTTGATCGTCTTTTTCTTTTTTGACGAACGACGTCACCGATTGACGAAACGAGCACCGTCACCGAAAACCGACCACCGACACACGGAGGTAAAAATATCGCTGCGTTATTCCAGGGCTTCGGGCTTCCAAGCAAGCGAGGTGTCAAACCCGAGGAGACTGAGGAGCTTGTCGGTGAACTGTTCCACCATCTGTTCGATCGTCTGTGGGCGGTGGTAGAAGGGTGGGGAGATCGGCATGATGATGACACCCGCCTGCGAAAGTCGGTGGGCCTGCTCAAGGGCAATGGTGGACAGCGGGGTTTCGCGCAGCGCCAAGATGATTTTTCGACGTTCCTTCATCGCCACCTGCGCGGTTCGCGTCAGCAAGGTGTCGCCGATCCCTGAGGCGATTTTCGCCATCGTCGTGACAGAACACGGAACCACGACAAGCGCCTCAAACGGGTTTGAGCCTGAGGCAAACGGACCGGAAAGATCCTCATCAGGAAACATCCGCTTGACGTGTTCGGCCAGATGGTGCTCCGTGAATCCCGTTTCCTCTTTCAGAACATACCGTCCCCACTTCGTCAGGATCAGAAATTTCTCCGCCGGGCAGCGACGCAAGAACTCCACGCCGAAGATCGCACCCGACGCCCCGGTCATGCCAACGATGATACGCATGGTCCACCTCCTCAGCAACGTTCAGAGATCAGAGTTCAGAAGTCAGAGGTCAGAACTTCTATTTCTGTACATCAAACTGAATCCATCGTCTTTTTCGTCGCTTCCCAAACATGCTTTTTTAAAACAACGACTTGCTTCTTGTTCCCTTCATAAGCAATGAGAGCATAGAGAGCACCAGACCGGCTATCTCGAAACTTCTCCACAGTTTGTAAATCAATATCCTTGCCAACGATCCAGGTCTCAAATCTATAATCCGTTAGAGGGTCGAGGATATGAACTGGTACAGCTTCGGTATCAAGCTTTTTGACTTTCCCCTGCCGCTCCATCTCCCTAAACCATTTCTCAGAAACCTTGCGAGGTCGAGGTTTTCCATCCCGTCCTGGTAAAACCAAGGTAAGTTTCTTACCGAACAACGCATCCCGCACACCAAGAGAGAATCGCATTGTCGCTAGTGCTGCTTTAAGTAACCCAACATCTGACTTCTGACGTCTGACATCTGACCTCTGAACGCTAGATCCCCGCCACGACAAACCCCAACACTGCGAAGCCTAGCAGCCCGTTGACTTGAAAGAACGCCTGCTCCGGATGGCGCTCGGCGATGGCGTGTTGCCGGATGAAGAGGGCGCCGATGCCGAGGAGCCACGCAAGGGCGACTGGCGAATGCAGTTGGGTGCGCCAGAGGGCGTAGAGCGATAAAAATGCAGCGGCGTGGATGAAGGCCGCGGCTCGGAGGGCGTGGCGGCGGCCCAATCGCACCACGAGCGAGCGGAGGCCGAACTCACGGTCGAAGCCCTCATCCATGGTGGCGTAGATGATGTCAAAACCCGCCACCCACAACAGCGAAAAGAGCCACAGCCACCCAATCTCACCAAGCCGATCCAGTGACTGGGCAGCCGCCAACCACCCGCCAAGCGGCGCCATCGACCAAGCAAGACCCAGCCCAAGATGCGAAAGGCTGGTGAACCGTTTGAGGTAAGGATACCCCACAAAGAGGACAAGCGGAATGGGCGAAAGCGCGAGGCACATCGGGGCGATTGCCTCAGCACTGACAAGATACACCACCCCTCCAAGCGCCACAATCACCCAGCCTTCCCACGCTTGCATGACGCCGCGAGGCAACGCTCGCATCTTTGTCCTGGGGTTGTTCCGATCAATCTCCATGTCGATGAGCCGATTAAGCCCCATGGCCGCCACGCGCCCGCCAACTGCCGCCAGCAAGATCAAGACCAGGAGCCTTGCGGACGGCCAGCCGCCAGATCCCAACAGGGCTCCAGCATAGATGAGCGGTAACGAGAAGATGGTATGTTCAAGTTTGACAAAGCTGGCATATGTTTTAAGTCGACTGGCAGCAACCGCAACCACCATGGCAGCCGTTAGCGCACGCGTTTCAGCGTCGTGATCAACCGAGCACGTTGTGCCGCATCCTGGATGACGCGCTTCACCTCGGACCAGCACGCCGGCCCCGCCCGACGTTTATCTCTAGGCGGGGCAGGCATACAGTGTTTGTACGCAACCCCAACAAACGCATGGATCGTTTGGTCGAGTTGACGCTTGTTCGATTCGCTGAGGGTCACCCCCGCCTCCTGAAACACGTCACGAAGATAGCGGAAGTAGCACGACATGTGCGCCCCGAGAATAATCTAAATGGAACCGCCATTGCATGTTAACATTCGGGCGGTTCCATTTACCCCGAGC
>CAYJTP010000031.1:0-18863 GCA_964373175.1 uncultured Planctomycetales bacterium | reverse complement strand
AACAAGTCTTTTTTCGTCCACTGCGCAGTCCCTGTGGCGTCTTTGGTCACCACGGTGTCTTCGCTCATCCCCCCACCTGTTTGCTCGCCATCGGCGAGCCGATGGTGCGATCCAGAGCCGATCGGCCCTCCGGGCCGAAAACAGGTGGTGGGATCATGGCTCACTCTCCTCGATGACGACTTCCTCTTTGCCATCGATTTCCTGCAACCGTGCTTCGACGCGTTCTTCCAGATTGGTCGGGATGTTCTTCCCCACGTAATCGGCGCGGATCGGCAGTTCCCGGTGGCCTCGATCCACCAAGACCGCCAGCTGAATCAACTGGGGCCGGCCCAGATCGATCAGGGCATCGAGAGCCGCCCGAATCGTTCGGCCGGTGAACAACACATCATCCACCAGCACGAGTCGCAGGTCGGTGATATCGAAGGGGATTTCTGTCGCGTGCACGATGGGGTTCGGGGCGATGCGCGAAAGGTCGTCCCGATACAACGTGATGTCCAGCGCACCGACAGGCACGACCTGATGTTCAATCACCTCAATGTCAGCCGCCAGCCGTTTGGCCAGGATGGCGCCTCGTGTGCGAATGCCGATCAGCGCAAGCTCGGAGGTCCCTTTATGGCGCTCGATGATCTCATGGGCAATGCGCACCAGTGCCCGCCGCATCGCCTCGGCATCGAGGAGCTTAGCTTTTTCGCGATAGGCACTCAGCGAGGATTCGCTCATACTAACAAACCCCATCCCACGCGGGTGGCAAGATATTCGCGAAGCGCGAATTCATCCGCCATCTGGATCAGGCGTGGGCGGATGCTGAGCGGCAAGCGAATATCTTGCCGGGCCCCGCGACAACAAAAAACCCAGCGTCCCCCTGCGGGGACTCTGGGTGCATTGCTGAACGAGACAGTTTATCGACATCTCCCTTTCCCGCCTCACAGGACGGGTCTTTAAAGGTGCAACGTTTTATCTAGTATAGCGCAGGAACGAGGTTTCGTCAAGCGCTTTCTAGGAGAGGTACTGTCTCAATTTGACGTTGACACCGCAAAATCGCAAAATCCGCAAAGACGCAAAGTCTCTCGGAGACTTCCCGTTGCGCTTTTGCGGTGCTTTTGCGGGCTCTGCGGTGTGGTCAAAGTAAGACACCACCCTAGGAGAGCTCTTCTTCCCCAACCGGGGCCCGGAGAGTCTTGCGGGGAAGGATCGACTCACCCTCTTCTTCGGCACCAATCCCAGCGCAGATTCCGCGCTCGGAGGCCTTGATGAACGAAACCAGATGTTTCACTTCCTCGGATTGACACTCACGCTCAATCGTCTCCACGGCGTGAGGAACGTTGAGCCCTGAGCGGTAGAGGAGTTTATAGGCATGCTTGATTTCTTCACGAACGGGCGCTGGAATCCCCGCCCGGCGCAACCCCACGACGTTGAGGCCTTGAATCACGGCCGGACGTCCGCCGCAGAGCATGTAGGGCGGCACATCTTTGTTCACGGCCGACAGGGCGCTGATCATGGCAAGCCTTCCGACCCGAGTAAACTGGTGGAGCCCGACAATACCTGAAAGGAGGGCGCCGTCTTCCACCACGCAGTAGCCGGTGAGACTGGCAAGGTTGACTAAGATCACGTGGTTTCCGACCTGGCAGTTATGAGCGACGTGGGCATTGGCCATAAAGAAGTTGTCATCGCCGATCGCGGTGGCGGTGCCTTCCTTCGTGCCACGGTGAATGGTCACATACTCTCGGATCGTGTTGCGGTTTCCAATCGTGGTCAACGTCGCTCCGCCCTGAAACGCAAGGTCCTGCGGCAGATGGCCAATCACTGCACCCATGTGGATCTGGTTGTCGTTGCCAATCGTCGTGCCTGGTCCCACGTAGACGTTCATCCATAGCTTGTTATGCGAGCCGATGACGATGCCATCCTCAAACACGCAACCAGGACCGATGTCGTTGTCATCACCGAGCTGCACGCGTTTGCCGATGATGGCGCTTGGATGAATCGTATTCATTGCCGATTGTTCAACACTAATACAAATTCCCCACGAGGAGGGTGTTGTTCAAAGTGCTGAAGCAGTTCGCTTGCCGTGCCTCGACGGACTTCTTCAAATTTTTTGGTGAGCTCACGCGCGCACGCCACGGGGATGTCGCCGAGCACCTCGCGGATGGCTCGTAACGTCTTCAGCAGCCGATGTGGGGATTCGTAGACAACCACTGTCCGCGACTCCTGTTTCAAGGCTTCCAATTGCCTGCGCCGAGCGCCTGACTTTGCTGATAAGAACCCCTCAAAAACAACCCGCTCTGCTGGAAGGCCCGAGAGCACAAGCGCTCCGACGAACGCTGTCGGCCCAGGAATCCATGTGACTGGCACCCTCTCCTCAAGCGCCCAATGGACGAGCCACCAGCCCGGATCGCTGATGAGCGGGGTGCCGCCGTCGCAGACCAGCGCGATGGATTTCCCCGATCGCAACTGCTCAAGCAACTGCGGGGTTTTCTCACGCTCGCTATGGTCGTTAAAACTCACCAACGGTTTGCGAATCTGGTAATGGTGCAGGAGCTTCCCTGTTTGACGGGTGTCCTCGCACGCGATCAAATCCACGGATTTCAACGTGTCGAGGGCGCGCAGGGTGATATCGCTTAGGTTCCCAATCGGTGTGGCCACAACATACAGCGCCCCGCTCATTTAGAATCCATGAACCCGCTTACCGACGAAAATCACCAAGCACCAAATCCTCCGCCCTCTCGTTCAAGGCGAGGGGCGGATCCGCCTCCGGCGGACAATAACCAAATAAGCTCCAATAACCAATGACCGAATCACCAAATGAGCCTTATGTTTAAGGGCTTGGTGATTGGAATTTGGTTATTGGTGTTTATTTGGAGCTTGAGATTTGGTTATTGGTGATGGTGATTCCCGGTTATTCCACCGTCACACTCTTGGCGAGGTTCGGCGGCTGGTCGATGTCGCAGCGGTTGAGCCTCGCGATGTGATACGCCAACAGCTGCAGGGGAATCGCGACAAGAACGGGTGAAAAGAATTCCTCGGTTTTTGGCACCGTGATCAGCCGTGTGGCATAGCGACGAATCGCGCGGTTGCCTTCTGAAGCGACCACAATGCAGTCGCCTCGGCGTGCGCGGACTTCTTCGATGTTGGAGATGATTTTTTCGTAGACCGGCGAATCCGTTGCGATGAAGACGACTGGCCAGCCTTTACGGATGAGCGAGATCGGTCCATGTTTCATCTCGCCCGCCGCATAGCCTTCGGCGTGAATCGTGGGACAGATTTCTTTCAGTTTCAGCGCGCCTTCCAGGGCGCTGGGGAAGTTATACCGACGGCCGAGGTAGTAGAAGTTCTTCGAGGAAGCATAAGCCCGTGCAATAGGCTTGATCATGCGCTCAGTTCCAAGAGTTTGCGTGGCGAGTTCTGGGAGTTTGCGTAACGCGGTGATCAATCCCTGCCAACGCCCATTGTGCAACTGTCCCCTCGCGCGCGCCAAGTACAAGGTGAGCAGGTACAGCGCGGTCAGCTGGGAGGTGTACGCCTTGGTCGATGCCACCGCAATCTCCGGCCCCGCGTGGGTGTAGATGACCGCATCCGACGCTCGAGGGATCGAGGCACCCATCACGTTGCAAATCGACAGGACTTTGGCGCCCTGCTCTTTCGCCAATCGCACCCCAGCGAGGGTATCGGCCGTCTCACCTGATTGGGTAATGGCGAGGACCGTGGTGTGGCGATCCAGCATCGGCCCGCGGTAGCGGAATTCACTGGCCAGATCCACATCAACCGGCATCTTGGCCAGCTCCTCCAGCATGTACTCGCCGACTAATCCGGCATGGTACGCCGTCCCGCAAGCAATAATCACCAGCCGCTTGGTCTGGCTCAATTGGCTCAGGAAGGCGGTGGTGCGCCTGTCAAACACCACCTGACTGGTATTCGGCATCAGTCGGTTCACCAACGTCTGCTCGATCGCCTTGGGCTGTTCAAAGATTTCCTTGAGCATGAAGTGCGCGTAGCCTTCCTTCCTCGAAGCCGCAAGATCCCAGGACACCTGCAACGGTTTGCGGTGAATCGGTCTTCCCCCGAGCGTGGTCACGCGAACCCCTGCGGTGGTGAGTTCTGCCACTTCATGGTCGTTGAGATACATCACCCGACGGGTGTTCGCCAGCACCGCAGGAACGTCACTGGCAAAGAAGGCCTCCCCTTTCCCCACCCCGATGATCAAGGGGCTTCCGCACCGCGCACCATAGAGGCGTTGGGAATCGTGCTTGGCGATCAAGCAGATGGCGTAGGACCCGCGAAGGTCCTTGAGGGCAGCGTAGAACGCCTCGCGCAGCGGTAAGCGCTTGGCATGTTCTTCAACGAGGTGCGCAATGACTTCGGTATCGGTTTGGGAGCGAAAGGTGTGCCCTTGATGACGCAGGCGGGTTTTCAGCGCGGCGTAGTTCTCAATGATGCCGTTATGGACCAGCGCCAGGGTCCCACGGCAATCCGCATGGGGGTGGGCGTTGAGTTCCGACGGCAGCCCATGGGTGGCCCATCGGGTGTGCCCAAGTCCGATGTGGCCGTCGAGAGGTTCCCTCGCCACCGCCGCGACGAGCTCCTTGAGCTTGCCGGCTCGTTTGCGGATGTCGATCCCGCCATTTCGGAGCACGGCAATGCCCGCGGAATCGTAGCCGCGGTATTCGAGCCGGCTCAGCGCATCCAAGAGGACCGGGGTCACCTGGGACTTCCCGATGTATCCGACAATGCCGCACATTAGGGGGTGCCGTGTCGTTCGTACACGATTCGCCCGCCGACGATCGTCATGGACACTCGAAAAACCGGATCAAACACGACCAGATCAGCCCGCTTGCCGACTTCAAGCGCCCCGCGATCCGATTGCCCGATGAGGCGGGCGGGATTGGCGCTGGCCATGCGGATGGCATCGCTGAGGGCAATTTTTCCAAAGACGACGGCGTTGCGCACCGCCTCGATCATCGAAAGCTTGCTGCCTGCCAGGATGCCACCGGTCGTGCGGTACGCTCCGCGAGACGCCGAAACGCGATGGGGGTGTCGCTGATACTGAATGGAGTCTGTCACCAACACGATGCCCGAGGGGCCTTTGCATCGCCACAGGAGTTGGAACGCTTTGGGATCAACGTGGATTCCGTCAAGAATGATCATCGCGACCAGGCGATCGTCCGTCAGCGCCTCCCCCAGCAACCCCGGATCCCGATGGTGGAGAGGGCGCATCCCGTTAAACACGTGCGTCACCGCACGGGCACCGGCAGCGACGGCGCGTTGCGCGACGTACGCATTGGCATCGCTATGCCCCATGGACACGGTGATCTGATGCCGGGCGCACCAGCGCATGGAGGCGGTAGCTCGCGGGAGCTCCGGGGCAATGGTGATCAGTTTGATCCGCCCATTGCCAACGCGCAGGAGCTGCTTCAGCTCTCGGCTCGTGGGCGGACGAAGCCACCGGCTGGCCAACGCCCCGGCCCGCAGAGGATTGAGAAAGGGACCCTCCAGGTGAGCTCCAAGGCACTGCGCCCCTGCCTTGGCTTGCCGGCCGTTGAGCTGCACGAGGTGGTTAACCAGCCATTCGGGCGACTCAGGGCCAACGGTCGTTAAGAAACTGGTGGTGCCGCCTTTGACGGCTTCTCGAGCGACCACGGCCGGATCGCCCCAGATATGCAGATCAATAAAGCCAGGCGCAACGACCCGACCACGCACGTTGATGCGTTCGCCCTGACGCGGGGCGACCGAACGAATTGCCGTGATGCGGCCCGCGTGAAGCCCGATTGCTGCGCGCGTCAAACCTCGCGGCAGCAGCACGTGTCCATTCACAAGCCACGTCGTTTGGCTACGCATGATCACCAAAGGAGGGAAAACGCGTTATGACGCACCCGGCCCGATTGTGGCAAGTTCCAAAGGTCAACTCTGTCCCCAGGGGGAATCGGCGCCCCGACCTTCGGTCGGGGTCGGCCACTCGGCTGGCTGTAGCTGACGCTCCTATTCGTCGCGTCGACATCAGATTCTCGGCCTCACTTCGATTCCCCTGGATCGCATAGAGCGTGGTGTCCCCAGGGGGAGTCGAACCCCCACTGACAGCTCGAAAGGCTGTTGTCCTAACCGTTAGACGATGGGGACATGGGCCCGATCAAGGAGACGACGAAATGCTTCTCCGCCCTTATAGCGTTTGAGTTGACGCTCGCGGGCAAGAGCAGCGGAACGGGAATCATACGGCTCAACCAAGACAACGTTAAAGGGTCCCCGTCCTCTTACGGAACGGTTCTTGCCCCGATTGTGATCTTTGAGTCGCCGACTAATGTCTTTGGTCATACCAACATAGTGCTGTCCTAACGTCTCGCTTCGTAGGACATAGACAAAATACGTCATGGAATCCCCAACCAGCCTTATTGACTTCGAGCCTGGGTGGGCGAACCCCCATTGCCCCGCCAACGGCGGGGTGTCCTAACCGTTAGACGATGGGGACGCAACAACAGTGTAAAGTTTAACGTGTAAAGTTTAAAGTAAAAAGAGTCCCTGAATGGAAATTACGATTTGGCTGGGCGTTTCGAAGGCGCGTGGCTTTCGGGTACTTCTTCGGCCTCCTGATGGGCAACGCTGGCAAGCGCCGAGACACGGTCTTTGCCATGCAGCTTCATGAGGCGAACCCCCTGCGTATTGCGCCCGGTCACGCGGACGTCCTTCACGCGGCAGCGGACGATCATCCCTTCTTGAGTAATGAGCATGACGTCGTCCTTGTCGGTGACGGTCTTGGTCCCGATGACTTCGCCGTTTTTCTTGGTGACCTTGATGTTAATAATCCCCTTGCCGCCTCGGCTCTGCAGTCGGTACTCACCGCTCTGCGTCCGCTTGCCAAACCCCAGCGAGGTCACGGTGAGCAACGCGGTCTCGAGCCGCACGAGTTCGGCCCCGATCACCTCATCGCCTTTCCCCAGGCTGATCCCCCGCACCCCGCGCGCCGAGCGGCCCACTTCCCGCACCTGCTCCTCAGGAAACCGAATGGCCTTGCCTTGCTTGGTCAGCAAGAGCAGTTCCTGGTGGCCATTCGTGACGTGGGCCTGCATGATCGCATCGCCCTTGTCGAGAGCAATCGCGATGATGCCGGCCTTCCTGGGATTGGCATACGCGGACAGCGCCGTTTTCTTGATGGTCCCCTGGCGGGTCACGAGCACGAGGAATTTGTCCGAATCAAACGCCTTGGCGGCGACAAACGTTGAAAGTCGTTCGTCTTTTTCCAGCGTAATCAGATTGACCAGCGCGGTCCCCTTTGCGTAGCGGCTCGCCTGAGGGACCTCGTGGACTTTCAGCCAGTAGGCCTTGCCCTGCGTCGTGAAGAACAGCAGGTACTCGTGTGTCGAGGCGATAAAGAGGTGCTCGACGAAGTCTTCTTCCTTCGTTTCCATCGCCGTCACCCCCACCCCGCCCCGTCGCTGCCGCCGATAGGCCGACACGGGCAGGCGCTTGATGTAGCCCGCGTGGCTGATCATGATGACGACGTCTTCCTCGGCAATCAGGTCCTCGATCTTGAGTTCTTGCACCTCGCCAACGATCTGGGTCTTGCGCTCATCCCCGAAGCGTTTCCTGATAGCCAGCAATTCTTCTTTGATGACTCCAAAGATTCTCTTTTCGCTCGCCAGGATCGATTGGTACAGCTCGATTTTCTTGATGAGTTCCAGGTATTCTTGGTCGATCTTCTCGCGCTCCAAGTGGGTCAGGCGCTGCAGCTGCATCTCGAGGATGGCCTGGGCCTGCCGCTCGCTCAAGTCAAAGTGCTTGACCAACGCTTCTTTCGCTTCTTGCGGGCTCTTGGATTGTTTGATGGTGCGGATGACTGCGTCGAGGTTTGCCAGGGCCTTCTTGAGTCCCTCGAGGATGTGGGCGCGCTCCTGCGCCTTGGCGAGCTCATGCTTCGTGCGCTTGGTGACAATCTCTTTACGGTGCTCAAGGAACTGGCTCAACAGCTGTTTGAGGGACAGGACACGCGGCCGGCCGTCGACGAGTGCCAGCATAATGACGCCAAAGGTCGTTTCAAGCTGCGTGTGTTTATAGAGTTGGTTGAGGATGACCTGGGCGTTGGCATCCCGTTTGGTCTCGATGACGATGCGCATGCCGTCTTTATCAGACTCGTCGCGAAGGTCCGAAATCCCCTCAAGCTGCTTTTCTTGGACGAGCTTCGCAATATGCTCGACGAGCGTGGCTTTGTTCACCTGATACGGCAGCTCAGTGACAATGATCGCTTCGCGGCCCCCTTTGAGCTGTTCGACGTGGGCCTTCGCGCGAATGCGCAAGGTCCCCCGCCCGGTCTGGAAGGCGTCCACAATCCCATCCCGTCCGCAGATGGTCCCGCCAGTCGGGAAGTCCGGCCCTTGGACGGCCTCCTGCATGAGGTCTTTGAGCTCGGCCTCAGGATCGTCGATGAGGACGCATAAGCCGTCGACAATTTCGCTGAGATTATGCGGTGGGATGTTCGTCGCCATTCCGACGGCGATCCCGCTTGAGCCATTCACCAGCAGATTCGGGAGGCGCGAGGGCAGGACGCGCGGTTCGGTCAGCGAGCCGTCGAAGTTCGGGACAAATTCGACGGTCTCTTTCTCGATGTCCGCCAGCAATTCTTCGGCTACTGACGCCAGCCGGGCTTCGGTGTTATGGTTGATAAACCCGTTTCCAACGAATGAATGGCAGGGGCTGTCTACCCTCAGTGAATAGACCTGAGTGACGCCGCTGTCTTCGATTTTGACGATCGGATCAAAGAGATAGTGCGCGTCGAGGAGGTGCTCGAAGAGGCTTGAGGTCTCGGCCTGGAGCTCAGGCTCAACAGTTTCGACGATACGAGCCCCGTGTTTTTCTAGGTTGGCGTACCGATCGAAGTTGTGTTTCAGGGTAAAGTCCCGTCCATCCCTCCACTGAAGGTGCCGATCAAGGCGGGAACGGATCGCCCGGCTGATGAAGGGCACGAAATCTGTTACAGAACCTTCTTTGTGACGCCGAGCGACCGCGCAGGCCAACCGTTTGTTCTTCCGCTTCGAAACAAAACCAATCTGTTCCTGGAACAACCGGTTATTTTCTAATCCTCTGATATACAGCTTGTGAGTCCTTCTGTTCCGGTCAAAGCGCTTCGTGGAAGCGATGCCAAACCTCAGAAGCATGGTTTGGAGCTGCTCGATAAGGGCCTCACTCGTGGACACGCATGAGAGCTCAACCATCTTTTGGCTGAAGCTAATGGTCCCGTCGCCCTCAAAATAGGCTCTGAGAAACGCCGCCACCACGGACCGAGTGGATCGGAGCACCGGCGGCGGGATCGTCTTCTCTCGGGACCGAACAGGCGCAAGCCCTATGTTTCTTAAAAATTCAACGACATAGCGCGAGTGGATTTCGCGTGTCTGGTACCGTTTCTTCCCATAGGAGCTTGGCTTCCTCTCGAATCGATGGAGTCGACAGCCCGGGAAGGCCCGCTGCCATCGTTGGTCAAATTCTTCCAACCAGCCTGCATCGCTATTGCAGAATTCGATCTCGTGTTCCTCCACCGTCCCCTCTGCAATAAGGGCACCAAGAATGAATGCGAGATCTTCGTTAAGTTCCCGTGGAACGGCCTTTGTCTCAACCCGGCGCGAGCCGATGCTCGGCAGATAAGGAACGAGGGACATAGGAGAGCTTGGCCATAACAGGTCCGAGGTTCTGTCGATAACGGCGATGTCCCCTATGCGGAGCTGACTCAAGAGCCTCCATTGAAACGCTGGCTGGCCTGTCTCCCCAATTGCCGTCCACGTCAGGATGGGGTGATTGTGGGACCCTTTCAAAGAGAGCCCCCTGCTCGTCGTGATCTTAATGGTCGGGCGTTCTCCGCTGTCGAACCACTTCACCGCTGACTGAACGCTCCGATCTCGCGAAAGCACCGAGAGACGGATGTCTTCCGATCCGGTCTCGGAAAGGTCTTTGATAGGAACGAGGCCGCGCTCGGTGACTACAAGGGTATCCCCAGTTACACAATATCGCATCGCTGCCGGCGCATCGCCATCGACCGACCCGAAGTTCCCTTGCCCGTCGATCAGGGGGTAGCGCAGGCTGAAGTCTTGCACCATGCGCACGAGCGAATCGTAGACCGCCATGTCCCCGTGCGGGTGGTATTTCCCGAGCACCTCCCCAACGATCCTGGCGCTTTTCTTGTAGGGCTTGCCGGGATTGAGGCCGAGCTCCTGCATCGCGTAGAGGATCCGTCGGTGCACGGGCTTCAATCCGTCACGCGCGTCGGGCAGCGCCCGCCCGACGATCACGCTCATCGCGTAGGAGAGGTAGGAGTCCTTCACCTCTTCTTCGATTTCTCGTGGAACAATTTTTTCGCCTTGGGCGTACATACGCTTATCTCCGCAACAACATGTGTTGAATTACCAAGCACCAAATCCTCCGCCCTCTCGTTCAAGGCGAGGGGCGGATCCGCCTCCGGCGGACAATAACCAAACAATGACCAATGACCAAGCACCAAATTCCAAACAACGATCCTCGTGTCTGTGTCACTCAGCAACCCGTTTGGTGATTGGTTATTGGAAATTGGAATTTATTTGGAGCTTGGGATTTGGTTATTGGTCATTCCCGTCAGATTAAATATCGAGGTTCTTCACTTCCAGAGCATGTTCTTCGATAAATTGTTTTCTCGGCTCAACCGCTTCGCCCATCATAATCGTGAACATCCGATCGGCCTCCACCGCGTCTTCGACGGTCACTTGCAGAAGCGTGCGCCTGGCCGGATCCATCGTTGTGTCCCACAGCTGGTGCGGGTTCATTTCCCCAAGCCCCTTGTAGCGCTGGATCTCCAACCCCTTGCGCCCTTCCTCCTCGATGGCCAGCAGCACATCGTGCAGTCCGCCGAAGAGCCGCTCGGTTTTTTCGTACACGAGCTTGAACGCCGGCTTGCCGTCAGCCGGAAAATATTCTTCGAGAGACCGGTCGCGCTTCGCGAGCTTTTTCGACAGTTCAGTCAACTCAGCGGCCTCAAACAGCTCGGTAAACTGGGCGTTGACTTCGGTTGTCGGTTTTTCCAGTTCCTCAAGATTTAACTCGTGGTCCTTCGCAAACTCGGCGAGTTCCTCGTCGTCGTAGAAGAAGTGCTCCTTTCCATCCATCCGGATGAGATAGAGCGGCAGGCCTTTCTTGCGATCAAACCGTCGGAAGTAGCCCGTCAGCTCCACGCGATACCGGTGGATGCTCTTCGACAAGCGCTCGAGTTCTGCGAGGGTTCGGAGGAGCTCCAGCAAGGGTTTCTCCGTGTACGTTTTCTTGCTCTTCAGGTGCGTCAGCGTGCTGCCCTCAGACCCAAGGTCAAGCAGGAGATTCGAGAGCCTCTCCTCGGTGTCAATGTATTCTTCGCGTTTCTGGCGCTTGATCTTGTAGCGCGGCGGCTGGGCAATATAGATGTGGCCCTCTTCGAGGAGCTTCGGCATCTGCCGGTAGAAAAACGTCAGCAACAGCGTGCGGATGTGGTTGCCGTCAACATCTGCATCCGCCATGACGATGATCTTGTGATAGCGCAGTTTCGCGAGGTCTTGTTCGCCGCCGATCCCGCAGCCCAGGGCGGTGATGACGGTGCGAATCTCTTCGTTGGCCAGGACTTTCTCGAGCCGGGCTTTCTCGACGTTCAAGATCTTCCCCTTGATGGGCAGGATGGCTTGGAACCGCCGGTCCCGTCCTTGCTTCGCCGAGCCGCCTGCTGAGTCCCCTTCAACGATGTACAGCTCGCACAGGGAGGCGTCGCGTTCCGAACAATCCGCCAGCTTTCCAGGAAGCGTGTTGGATTCGAGCAGCCCTTTCCGACGAACGAGCTCCCGCTCATGGCGCGCGCGTTCCCGGGCCCTGGCTTCGACCACGCACTTGTCCGCAATCTTGTTGGCGACTGACGGATGCTCTTCGAAGTGCGCGGAGAGCCGCTCGTTCGTAATCGAGGCCACAATCCCCTCAACCTCGGAATTGCCGAGCTTCGCCTTGGTCTGCCCTTCAAACTGCGGGGTGGGGACTTTGACGCTAACCACCGCCGTGAGCCCCGCCCGCGTATCCTCGCCTTCCAGCGCGAGCTCGTCGCCCTTGAATAGGTTCTTCGCCTTGCAGTACTGGTTGATTGTCCGGGTCAGGGCGGATTTGAATCCGGAGAGATGCGTCCCTCCATCCACGGTATTGATGTTGTTCGCAAACGCAAAGAGATGCTCGGCGAAGCCGTCGTTATACTGGAAGGCGACGTCGACGATCGCCTCATCGCGCGTGTCGGAAAAGGCGACCACCGCATGCAGCGGGGTTTTGTTCTTGTTGAGGTACTCGACAAACTGCGCGGTCCCGCCTTCAAATTTGAAGCTGGTTTCCTTGTCGCTTCGCGCATCCTTCAGGGTAATCGTGAGGCCCTTGTTGAGGAACGCCAGCTCCCGCAGCCGATTCGAGAGGGTTTCATAGCTGTAGTTCAGGCCCGCCTTGAAGATTTCTCGGTCCGCTTTAAACGTGATGCGCGTTCCGGTCCCGGTGGCTTTGCCGATTTCCTTCATGGGCGCTACGGGCTTGCCGCGCGCAAACCGCTGCCGATACATTTTCCCGTCTCGACGGACCTCCGCCTCAAGCCACTCGGAGAGCCCGTTGACGACCGACACCCCAACGCCGTGCAGCCCGCCGGCCACTTTGTAGGTGCGCCGGTCAAATTTCCCCCCCGCGTGCAGTTTGGTGAGGACGACCTCGAGGGCGGGTTTCTTCTCCGTTTTATGCAGGTCCACGGGAATGCCGCGTCCGTCATCGATGACCGTCACGGAGTTGTCTTGGTGCACGATCACCTGGATGGTCTTGCAAAATCCGGCCATCGCTTCATCGATCGAGTTATCCACGACCTCTTCGACCAGGTGGTGCAGGCCCCTGATGTTTGTGTCCCCGATGTACATGGCCGGGCGTCGCCGAACGGCTTCAAGGCCTTCAAGAACCTGAATCGCGCTGGCATCATAGGATGCCGCTCCCTGGGCGACTGGGTTTACCGCTGTGGTCTTCGGCTTTGCAGATCGCTTGGCCATCGAATTCCTTCAAGGGTTGCAACCGGTCCCGTGGATATCCGTCTGAATGTCCTTGGTCTGGTTAAGGTCTGGTGGAGACTCCCATCCCGAAGGAGGATCCGGCTTCGCGCGCCGCGCCTTCGGATGCTAAGGATCGCCACGACCTCATCGCCACGAAACGCTTGCTGGCGATCAATCCAATAGCTCATCGTTATGGCAGCTCCCCGGCTCGGATGACGATGTCCTCCACATGGTAGGGGGCTTTGTGGAGTTGCTCCAACAGCCGGGTCTTTTCCAGGCTGAGCGCAAAGCTTGCGCCGGGCTCGTTGGTATTCACGTAGAGCCGTCCTCGTCTGAGGCTCACGGGTCTGGTATGCGCCGCGAGCGGCTTTCCAACCAGCTGCCCCCAATGACGCCGGAGCCGTTGAATGTTTTCGTGCTGCGCCGTTGCGCGCCGCATCACCATCGGGATCAGGTCTCTGATTGCTTTCGCCATGCGCAATTACGCGAGCTTCATCGGCAGAACGAGGTAGAGGAGCTGCGGGAGTCGGATGACCGCCGGCTTGTCTTCCCCCACAACTTCAATGGTTAGGGGGTCGACTTCGATTGCCTTCAAGACGTCGAGCCAAAACTCCGGATTAAACGCTACCCGCATGGGCTGCCCTGTATAGGTCGCCGGCAATTCCTCTCGAGCGCTTCCCAGCTCTGGCGATTCTTTCGAGATCGTCAGGCGCTCGCGCTCGAGCTCAAACACGACGGCTTGAGAGGTCGCGGTGGTCATCAGGCTGACTCGCCGAATGGCGCTTGCGAGGAGCTGCTGGCTACAGGTGACGGTCGTTTTGGCTGGCGGCGGGATGACGTTTTCGTAGTTTGGAAACTGCCCTTCGACAAGCCGTGTGATGAGGTTGATGCCGCTGAAGCGGAAGACGAGCTGGTTGTCTTTCAGTTGGGCGATCGTCACGGCGTCCCCGTCCTCTTCTGGCTGGAGAAGCCGGCTCAACTCGCGGACCGTTTTCGCCGGAATAATCGCGCTTAGGTTGGCGTTTGAAGCGCCGGCTCCTTGCGCGGTGGCAAGGGCGAGTCGTCTTCCATCGGTGGCTACAAGCCTCGTCGCGTTGGCGGTGACTTGCAGGAGGGCGCCGTTGAGTACAAACCGTGTTTCTTCTGGTGACATCGCAAACGCGGTTTGCGTGATCAGGGTCTTGAGGATTTCCTGTGGAAGGGTTGTGGGGTGTGTTTCGGTAATTGGGGGAAAGAGTGGAAAATCTTCTGGGGGAAGCCCTTGGATTTTAAAGAGGCTTGTTCGGCATGAGACGCTGGCGGTGTGGTTTTTCTTGGCTTCAATGGTAATGGGGTCCTCCGGGAGCTCTCGAATGATTGAGGTGAATCGCCTTGCAGGAAGCGTAATGGCTCCTTGTTCTTGGGTTGTGAGTAGGGGGAGTTGGTATCGTACGCCAAGGTCGAGATCTGTCGCGGTAAGGGTGAGGGTGTTTTCGTGTGTTTCAAGCAGGATGTTTGCGAGGATTGGCAGGGTGCTTCGTTCGTTGACCGCGTGTTCAACGATTTGCAGGCTCTTGAGAAGTTGTGCTTGCTCAATGGTAATGCGCATGTGGCGGGTTCTCCTATTAAGAGTTCTTTTTAAATACGTTCGTACTCGTTGTAGGTGCTGTTGAAAAACACCGAAACCTCTTAGAAACAGACTAGCGTGTGGGCTCCCTTGAAGTTACGATGAGTTCCCGCAAGTGATCCATTAGGCGCTTCTTGTGCCCATCCTGTGCGATCTCTCGTTCAATCTTCTCTACCGCATGGAGGACCGTCGTATGATCTCGCCCTCCAAACGCTCTTCCAATATCCGGAAGCGAAGCATCTGTGAGGGTCCGACAGAGGTACATAGCCAGCTGGCGTGGGCGTAAGACAGCCCGCTGGCGCTTTGCCCCGCGCAGTTCCTCTTGGGGGACACGAAAATATTCACTCACCCGCTGTTGAATCAAGCTCATGGTCACCCGCGACCCCACCTCCCGAACCATATCTTTCAAGACTTCTTGTGCGACGTCCACGCTTAAGGGCTTCGCAAAGAACCGGCAATACGCCACCACACGGATCAGCGCCCCCTCAAGCTCTCGGATATTGGACGTAATCTGCCTGGCGATAAAATCAGTGACAGGGGCAGGCACCGCAATTGCCGCTTCTTCGGCTTTCTTCCTCAGGATCGCAATCCGCGTCTCAAGATCCGGCGGCTGGATGTCCGTGACCAGCCCCCACTCAAAGCGAGACACCAACCGCTCCTCCAACCGATCAATTTCCTTCGGGGGGCGGTCACTGGAGACGATGATCTGCTTGTGGGCATCGTACAACGTGTTGAAGGTGTGGAAGAACTCCTCCTGGGTTGACTCCTTCCCCGCGATGAAATGGATGTCGTCGATCAACAGGGCATCTACCGTGCGGTACCGCTCCCGAAACTTCGTCGTCGTACGGGTCTGAATCGCCTCGATAAGTTCATTGGTGAACTGCTCACTCGACACGTAACAGACGCGGAACGACGGCATGCGAACCGCGATTGCTTGTCCGATGGCTTGCATGAGATGGGTTTTTCCCAGCCCAACGCCCCCGTAGATGAACAGTGGGTTGTAGGCTTTTGCGGGCGACTCAGATACTGCCAGCGAGGCGGCATGGGCGAAGCGGTTGCTGGGACCGACGACAAAACGCTCAAAGGTATACTTTGAAGTCAGCGATCCGGCCGACGGCTCAGCCGGCATTGCGCTGTGAACGGATGACTTCTGGGGCTCTCGCGGGGGGAGCGTTTCCGTCGAGACAATGCAAAGCTGCCGAACCCCAACACTTGCCTGAAGGGCCTCTTGATAGTGGGTCACGACCCAGTCTCGGAAGAACGCGTTAGGTGCTTCAAGGACGATCGTCTGATCAGAGATCGTGGAAGGTTTCAGGGGAGCAATCCACCGTCCAAACGCCTCAGTTCCGATGCGCTCTCTGAGACCTTCCACAGCTTTGGGCCACTCAAATGCCATGTTATCCACAGATTCAACAGCTTTTGCACAGGCGAAGGAAGCGTCATTATACCAGGCAAGCCCCGGGCCCTCAAGTCTGTTTCATATCGGGTCGCGTCTCACGTTAACTACACCGCAGAGGGCGCAACAGTACCGCCAACGCGCAACGAAAAGCCTCCAAGAGGCTTTGCGTCTTTGCGGGTTTTTGCGATTTGGCGGTGTTAACGTCAACGTGAGACAGTCCCGCATATCGCCGTTTACGAAATCTCCCTGCGCGTCCTTGAAAACGCCCTCGAAGGACAGGTGTGCCATCGTCGAGTTCACGGAGCCTGAGCCTGCAGGGTTTTATCTTGATTCACACAGGCCCAGCACGCTATAATACGGCACCATGAAAAAGCATCTTCGCCCGATTTCCCTGACAAAGCGCAGGCGCGTTCACGGCTTCCTTACACGGATGAGCACGCGCGCAGGGCGTGACGTTCTCCGTCGTCGTCGACGAAAAGGCCGCTGGCAACTGATCCCCGCTTGAGCACCACGCCACCGTACCTCCCTGAACGGCTCAGACTCACGAAACAGTTCCTGGCGATCCAACGACGAGGATCGTGGGGACGCGCGCCGCTGCTCTCCATCGGCGTCTTACCCAATGGGCTGCCGACCACACGCATCGGGCTTCGAACCCAGCGAGGCATGAAAGGCGCGACGACGCGCAATCGCACCAAACGGCTGTTTCGCGCAGTCTACCAGCAACACAAAACCGAGTTCGCCTGCGGCTATGACATCGTTGTGGTCCTTCATCGAGCCGGACAGTTCTCCCTCAAGCGGCTTGAAACAGATTTCGTCGCCCTTTGCGGCAGACTCGGCCTGATGAGACCCTCCCCATGAAGATTGCGATTCTTCTCGTCACTTTATATCGTAACATATTGAGTCAGTTTATGTTACAATCGTGTCGGTTTACCCCATCCTGCTCGAGGTATGCTGAGGAAGCCCTGCGGAAATTTGGACTCCGGAAAGGACTCGCGTTAGCCCTGAAGCGGTTGCTCCGATGCCAACCATTTTGTCCAGGAGGAGTTGACCAGGTGCCATGATTCCACCACCGGCCTTCCCCCCCGGCCCGCAGGGCCGATACCCTGTTTGTCATGACGCTGGTTCGCCTGCGGCGAGCAGACAGGTGGTGGGATGACACAAGAAAGACGCGTGTGGATGGCCGCCGCCTTATCAGCCATGGTTCTTGTGGCGTATGCCCATCTTTTAAGAGGGCAGGTCGCGAGAACGCCCACGACTGCCACACAAACACCGACACAAGCGATCCCTAAGGCGAGAAGGGCTGATATTCTACAACTCAATACACAAGAAGATGTTATCTCACTTGAATCTTCGCAGATTCGCCTTGAAATCGGCAAATCTTCGGCAGCTGTTCTGACAGTGACGCTTAAGCTGTTTCAAGACATGCTCACGAAAGCCCCGCTCAAGTTTGGAGGAATCTCCCCGGCGTTTTCCCTGATCCAAGGAGACTCGTCGAATTTCGATTTAGCTGAGCAAAGCCGTCTTAAGGCAACATGGAGAAGCTCTGAAGCACAAGGAGCTGAAGGCAAGGAGCTTGTCATCGAACTTGACGAGCGCCAGCCAGTCTTTACGGTGAGATTCGTCTCAGGAGGCAACGTCCTGGCGTCTCAGGAGCAGCCAGTCAAGATCCAGGCGACGTGGAATCGAGGCGATGCGGTCACCGGGCAGTATAATCTCCTCGAAGCCGTGCTCCTGACCACCAAGGACCGCCCGTGGCAGCGAACCCATTTACGCTACACGCACGGGACAAAACAGCCGGCCAGTGTTCCACGTGGAACATCTTTCGTCACCTTGTCTGAGCGGTATTTTTGCCAATCCCTGAAACTCAACCAGCCTCCCTGGCACGCAACACTCTTGCCGGCACCTAACGGGATGATCGCAGTTGAGCTCGAACCAATCGGGAGCCACAAGTCGGTCGCAGAAGATGACAAAACTCTTGCTGTCTCTGTCTACATTGGACCGAGAGACTTTTTCAGGCTAAGGGATGCGGGTTTTGAACAGGCGTTTTCGCTCGGGGCGCTCGACCGGATTGGGCTCGTGTTGGCGCTCGGCTTAAAAGCCATCGCGTCAGTGACCAAGAGCTACGGGATCTCGATTGTGCTGCTTGCGTGTCTGGTGACCGCCATGCTGTCGCCTTTTACCATCATCAGCTTTCGATCAATGAAAAAACTTCAGGAACTTCAGCCAAAGCTCGACCAACTGAAGAAAAAATATGAACACGACCCACAGCGAATGAACCAGGCCACGTTTGCGCTCTTCAAAGAACACAAGGCCAGTCCATTGAGCGGATGCCTGCCAATGTTGTTACAGCTCCCGGTCTTTTTTGCGTTGTGGTCAGCGATTTCTCATGTCGTAGAACTTCGAGGCCATCCATTTCTGTGGATTAAGGATCTTTCGCTTCCTGATCGGCTCCTGAGGTTTCCAGGGGGCATTGAGCTCAACATCTTGCCGATTCTGATGGCCGCCTTGATGTATGCCCAAACGAAGATGTCACAGGCCAAGATGCCATCCCAGGCGACGAAAACCCTGTTTTCTGGTCCGATGATGTCCGTCTTGTGGGGGGTGATGTTCTATCAGGTCCCATCATCTCTTGTGCTGTATTGGGTGACCAACAGCCTCGTGTCCATCGTGTCGTACAAGCTAGCCAAAACCTAGACGTTTTTCATCCGCCTCCGCAGGAGACCCCGGCCTTGGCCGGGGAGGAATGCAGCACTCCTGCTTCGGCGAGATGTCGCCCCCTGGAGGGGAGGCGGATGCCTCGCCGAAGCTCGAAGAGCGACGGCGGGCAAGAGGGTACCCA
>CAYJTP010000030.1:0-18984 GCA_964373175.1 uncultured Planctomycetales bacterium | reverse complement strand
TGATCGGCGCGTCCTCGGATCGCTTTTGATGAAATGGTACCCGCCATCCCGCACCTGCCTGCCGCCCCGCCACAGGCGTGGCGGCGGACAGGCAGGCACGGCCCATTCCGTTGACGCGCAGTCAAGCGCCAGCCACACCTGCTTCCCGGGGCGGTAGCCAGCCTGCTCGATTGCCCGGAGGATCAGCTCGAGAGCCTGTTCAGTGGATTTCAGATTGGGGGCGAACCCGCCTTCGTCACCGACGGAGGTCGCGTGCCCCTGTTGCTTGAGCAAGGCCTTGAGGGCCGCAAACACTTCAGCCCCCATGCGCAAGGCCTGCGAGAATCGGCTCGCCTCCACCGGCATGATCATGAATTCTTGAATGTCGAGGGGATTATCCGCATGGACACCCCCGTTGATGATGTTCATCATCGGGATCGGCAGCACTCGGGCGTGGGGTCCGCCCAGGTACCGGAAGAGCGGCAGTCCCCGACTTTCGGCAGCGGCTTTCGCGCAGGCAAGCGACACGCCCAGGATCGCATTCGCGCCCAACCGGGCTTTGCTGGGGCTGCCATCCAAGGCGGTGAGCCGCTCATCGAGCCGACGCTGCTTGGAGGGGTCGGATCCTTTGAGGACGCGCGCGATGGGGCCTGTGACGTGAGCTACCGCCTTGAGGACGCCTTTGCCCTGATATCGCTTGGACGTGGTATCGCGAAGCTCCAGGGCTTCGTGGGTCCCGGTCGATGCGCCTGATGGCACCGCCGCGCGTCCCAGCGTGCCATCTGTCAGGATGACATCCACTTCGATGGTGGGCTGTCCCCGGGAATCAAGGATTTCTCTGGCGGTCATGGTTCGGATTCGAGCAGGCATTGGTGTGGATAATCCCCCCCCCACCTGTCTTCCCGCCTTTGGCGGGATCCGCCATAGGCGTGATCGGCGAATAGACAGGTGCGGGGATTATAGCCGAGCCGACATCGGAACACAAGGCGAGCCTTGCAACTCGGTACGTGATGAATTCTTGAAGCATTGATTAAATTTTAAAGGATGTCCTCTTCCCGTCTAACAATGGCCCGCGTCGTTTGACACATTCCGACGGGTATGATATAGTCAACCTGCCAATGGATACACAACTCGAGAAGCGCCCTAACCTGCAACTGGCGAAGCGCCCCAACTTTCCACTTCAACGCAAACTCCGCCTGCTGTGGGAGCTACACTGGATCAAGGTGCTCGTGGGTGGGGTCCTGCTGGGCGCACTCGTCCTTCCCTTCGCGGTCTTAAGCCAGCTCGACTCCTACCAGCGGCTCTACATCGTTGCCCTGCTGTCGATCTTTCCCATTGAAGCCATCATGAGCGCGGGCTTCTTCGTCGGCTTCCTCTATTGGCTGCACTACGGGGGCGGGAGTTTTAGTAAAATCTCCAAGGGTGCGGTGAAGGGGGAACAGGTCAATGTGAAGTGGAATGAAGTCATCGGGATGGAGGAGGCCAAGCAGGAAGCGTGGGAAGTGGTCGAGCTGCTCAAGGATCATACGAGGGTTCAGCAGATCGGCGGCAAGGTGCTCCGCGGCGTCTTGCTCGCGGGACCGCCAGGGTGCGGAAAGACCTATTTGGCCAAGGCCATTGCCACCGAATCAGGGTTGCCGTTTCTTTCGGTGTCCGGGTCGGAATTCATTGAGATCTTCGTCGGCACCGGGCCGGCACGTGTGCGCAAGATCTTCAAGAAAGCGCGGCAGATGGCGCGCATCAACGGCGGGTGTATTATCTTCATCGACGAGTTGGATGCGGTCGGGACCTCCCGCGGGGCGGACTTGGGGTTTGGCGCGCAGACCGAACGGAACAACACCGTCAACGAGCTGCTCGTTCAGATGGATGGGCTCGAAAGCTCCCAGTACAACATCGTCGCGATTGGCGCGACCAATGCGAGCGAATCCGTGCTCGACCCAGCGCTGCTGCGTCCCGGGCGGTTGGATCGTAAGATCTACGTCGACCGACCCGGGCTCGAGGACCGGGAGAAGCTCTACCAGTTTTACCTCGGCAAGGTAAAGGCTGACCCCACGATTGATGTGGGGCGTCTGGCGCGCCGATCGGTGTGGAAATCCCCTGCCGATATCGAAAACATCGTCAAAGAATCCGCGCTGATTGCCACCCGCAACAAACGCCAGATGGTCACCTTCAAAGATCTCTCGGATGCGCTGGAGCGGATTGAACTCGGCTTCAAGCGCCGCCGGAAGATGAACGAGGAGGAGCGTCGCCGGATCGCCTACCACGAGGCGGGCCACGTCGTCGTCACCTACCTCCTGCATCCCACCGACGATGTGTTCAAGGCCTCCATCATCTCGCGGCGGGACGCCCTCGGGGTGGTGTACCACCAACCCCGCGAGGAGTTGTTCACCTCAAGCCGCGGCCGAATCCTCGCGAACATCCAAGCGGCGCTCGGCGGCTACGTCGCCGAGAGGCTGAAGTTTGAGTCGACATCCGACGGGGTCGCCGCGGACTTCCAGAACGCCATGCAGCAAGCCCATCAGATGGTCTGGCGCCTCGGCATGGGATCCAACGGGTTTATCGGAGACTACGAGCTGCTCCTTGGCTCGTGGGTTTTCCGTGGGGGGGCGCAGGGCGATCGGCTGGCCGACCGCACGAAGGAGAAACTCAACGAAGAAACGCACGCGATCCTCACGAAGTGTCTGCACGAGGTGGAGGAGCTGCTCAAGCGGGAAGACGTCCTCCTAGAACGGTTCGCGACTGAGCTGCTCAAGAAAGAAGAGCTTGATTACGATGAGATTGAAGCGATCTTTGGGGAATACGGCAAGCAACGCCAGCTTCCTCAACCCCCAGCCACAGCGTAGCAAAGAGTTCCATCCGCCACCAGCACGTAGCGGTCTCCCTACCTGATGAGCCAAGGCACGATTCGCAGAAAGGCCCGTCTCTTTCTTGAGCTACACTGGATCAAGGTGCTCGTGGGTGGGGTCCTGCTGGGCGCACTCGTCCTTCCCTTCGCGGTCTTAAGCCAGCTCGACTCCTACCAGCGGCTCTACATCGTTGCCCTGCTGTCGATCTTTCCCATTGAAGCCATCATGAGCGCGGGCTTCTTCGTCGGCTTCCTCTATTGGCTGCACTACGGGGGCGGGAGTTTTAGTAAAATCTCCAAGGGTGCGGTGAAGGGGGAACAGGTCAATGTGAAGTGGAATGAAGTCATCGGGATGGAGGAGGCCAAGCAGGAAGCGTGGGAAGTGGTCGAGCTGCTCAAGGATCATACGAGGGTTCAGCAGATCGGCGGCAAGGTGCTCCGCGGCGTCTTGCTCGCGGGACCGCCAGGGTGCGGAAAGACCTATTTGGCCAAGGCCATTGCCACCGAATCAGGGTTGCCGTTTCTTTCGGTGTCCGGGTCGGAATTCATTGAGATCTTCGTCGGCACCGGGCCGGCACGTGTGCGCAAGATCTTCAAGAAAGCGCGGCAGATGGCGCGCATCAACGGCGGGTGTATTATCTTCATCGACGAGTTGGATGCGGTCGGGACCTCCCGCGGGGCGGACTTGGGGTTTGGCGCGCAGACCGAACGGAACAACACCGTCAACGAGCTGCTCGTTCAGATGGATGGGCTCGAAAGCTCCCAGTACAACATCGTCGCGATTGGCGCGACCAATGCGAGCGAATCCGTGCTCGACCCAGCGCTGCTGCGTCCCGGGCGGTTGGATCGTAAGATCTACGTCGACCGACCCGGGCTCGAGGACCGGGAGAAGCTCTACCAGTTTTACCTCGGCAAGGTAAAGGCTGACCCCACGATTGATGTGGGGCGTCTGGCGCGCCGATCGGTGTGGAAATCCCCTGCCGATATCGAAAACATCGTCAAAGAATCCGCGCTGATTGCCACCCGCAACAAACGCCAGATGGTCACCTTCAAAGATCTCTCGGATGCGCTGGAGCGGATTGAACTCGGCTTCAAGCGCCGCCGGAAGATGAACGAGGAGGAGCGTCGCCGGATCGCCTACCACGAGGCGGGCCACGTCGTCGTCACCTACCTCCTGCATCCCACCGACGATGTGTTCAAGGCCTCCATCATCTCGCGGCGGGACGCCCTCGGGGTGGTGTACCACCAACCCCGCGAGGAGTTGTTCACCTCAAGCCGCGGCCGAATCCTCGCGAACATCCAAGCGGCGCTCGGCGGCTACGTCGCCGAGAGGCTGAAGTTTGAGTCGACATCCGACGGGGTCGCCGCGGACTTCCAGAACGCCATGCAGCAAGCCCATCAGATGGTCTGGCGCCTCGGCATGGGATCCAACGGGTTTATCGGAGACTACGAGCTGCTCCTTGGCTCGTGGGTTTTCCGTGGGGGGGCGCAGGGCGATCGGCTGGCCGACCGCACGAAGGAGAAACTCAACGAAGAAACGCACGCGATCCTCACGAAGTGTCTGCACGAGGTGGAGGAGCTGCTCAAGCGGGAAGACGTCCTCCTAGAACGGTTCGCGACTGAGCTGCTCAAGAAAGAAGAGCTTGATTACGATGAGATTGAAGCGATCTTCGTGGAGTACGGGAAACAGCGCTTGCTACCTTCGTTAAAGCCCGCCTCGTAATTGACCCCGAGCGGTTCCATGCGTCCTCGTGTTCGTCTCTGGTCTCTGGTGTGCTTCCTGACGGTGGCCCTCAGCCTTGGGGGGTGCAGCCCCAGCTACCGGAAGGAGCGCCTCGTCGAGACGATCCAGCAGATCTGCCAGACGGAGTACCACTTCACGGTCTCCGCACGACAAGTGGGCCAGACCCTCGCGGTCCACCTACATCACAGCGGGATTCTCCAGCTGGTCGCAAACCAAATTGGCCTCGCCCCCACCGCCAACGAGCTGCTGGGCAACGTCATTGAGGTCATCCATCGCGTCGTCTTAAGCTCCGATGCGCCGATCCAATTCTACCTCGTGCTGATCTCCGACCCGGCCGTGCCAGGAGCGTACCTCACGATGGTCCGGTATCTCGAGGATGTCCGACGGGCCAACGTCAGCGCCTTGACCCCCACGGAATTTTTCTCCCGGACGATTTTTGACCTGAAGTATGTGGGGATCCCCGGGATCAGCCTTGATCAGGTGGTCTTGAACGACATCCGGCTGGAACAGTTCCTCAGCTGGCAACTGGCCAAGCGGATCCAGGTTCGGTTAGCCGAGAAGCTGGAAGGTCAAGGGCTGTCGAGCGCAGAGGTGGGACCGTGCTTGGGGGAATTTCGAAATGGCGAGTTTGCCTTCACGCTGAACGTCACGCCGAGTCCCAACCATCCGCTGGATGACGCGTTGATCCAGGAGATTTTCCAAGACGCCACCAATGAGATCGCCCATGTGCTGTCGGACTATCGCTTCGACCGGTTTGACGCGGTCCGACTCACCCATCCCCTGACCGGCCGCAATCTGATCCTGCCGAAAACCCGCCTCGAACTCTTCCGGTAAATCCCCACGCTGAATCACGCTGATGACAACCGCTGATCAGCGCTGATCATCGGCGTACATCCGCGTACAGATCAGCGAGTATCAGCGGATTGTGACGTTTCGGCCGCGCAGACGGACCCGGCCCTCGAGCATCAGCTGAATCGCCTTCGGGTAGAGCCGGTGTTCAATTCGGTGGAGCCTCGCCAGTAAGGTCGCTATGGTCTCTCGCGGTCGAATGGCCAAGGGCTCTTGCAACAGAATCGGCCCGTGGTCAACCTGCTCATCCACCACGTGCACCGTCACGCCTGTCACCTTCACCCCCCACGCCAGGACATCCCGAACGGCATGCGCCCCCGGAAAGGCCGGGAGGAGTGCTGGATGGATATTGAGGATCCGCTTGGAAAAGTGCCGGACGAAGACCGGGGAGAGGATGCGCATAAATCCGGCCAGACACACCAGCTCAACCCGATGGGCCTCGAGGAGGCGGATCAGCTCACGGTCAAATGCGCCGCGGCTGGCATATCGATGCGGATCGACACACTGGGTGGGAATCCCTGCCCGCTTGGCTCGCACCAAGGCAAAGGCTCCTGCGCGGTCTGCGATGACGAGGGCGAGACGCGCCTTGAGCCGTCCGGCCCGGATGGCGTTGATGATCGCCTGGAGGTTGGTCCCCTGGCCGGAACACAGGATGGCGATGGCCGGTTGGCTGCCTCGATGACGGAACGGGCGGGCCAGGGGGGCGACCTCTTAGGTCAAAAGCTTTTCGAGGCGGCGAATGAGCTCTTCTTTTGGCTGCACACCGATGATCCGATCCACTTCCCGGCCTCCTTTGAACAAGAGGAGGGTGGGGATATTCATGATGCGGTACTGGGCCGCCACCTGGGGATAGTCATCGACGTTGAGCTTGCCGAACTTCACCTTGCCGTGGTACGTGCCGGCGAGCTCTTCAACCATGGGGGCAACCATTCGGCATGGGCCGCACCAGGCCGCCCACATATCGACTAAGGCAGGGGTGGGGGAGTTGACGACCTCTTGCTCAAAGCTCTGCTCCGCTAATTCGACCACTGCACCTGCCATCAACTTCCTCCCCCTTGACACATCAGCGTCACAATCACTTTGCTCACTAGTGAAGAGGGTTTAAAACCGCTTTGTTAACGCCACGGTAATCTCTGGTCCCCCCACGTACGCCCCTTCGATATTCAGCACGGTATCTTTCTGTTCCCCAAAGGCCAAATCGATGCCACCGAATGGGCCCACAAGGCCATCGGGGCGATAGCGCGATTGGATGTGGGTCGTTTGGTTGCGCAACAGATACCGAAATTGTAACAGGGACAGTTTGATACCCGCGTACGGGGTCACGCGACCAAACGACTTGGCGAGACTGGTCGAAAACTGCCATTCATTCCAGTTGGCCTGGTTGTTCTTCCGTTTATGCGGGGCTCCCAGGAAGATATACTGGGCGCTGCCGCCCCACACCCAATCTTTTTGGTGACTCTCCCAGAGAATCGCTTTCAGTTTGGCATCCACCACGACATTGGCCCCAAACCCACTGCGAATATTTTGCGGAAAGGCACTATCGTGGACATCCAGATACGCGATGCCGATTTTTCCATAGAGGCTCAGGCGATTCGTGAGGCCGTAGCCCCGAGAGTGCCCTCCCTCGTATACAAATGCCTTCGCGCCTCCCTTCATCGTCCGCGCAAGCCAACCCCCATCCAAGCTCATGATCCATTGTCCGCGTTCCAAGATATCCGCAGGACTCCCAACTCGTTCTGCAAAACCTGTTGATGCCGGCCACCACACGACCATCACGCTCATCACGCCCAATCGGTAGAGTATTCCCACGTTGATCCTGCTGCGTCGCATTGACACCTCTCCTTGGCCGTCAGGTCTCGGCATGCTTCCACGGTCGGATGTGAACTGTTTCTTCAGAACGTCTTGTTGTTTGATGTGACAGCTCGCCCATACTCTACCAACATCTGACCTGATTGTTAAGAATTTTCTGGCATGTGGGTTCGGGGCGCGTGAGACCATCTGCGGTACTCCACATAGCAGTGCCGAGAAACTGGGAGGCGTGACCCATGGAGACGTCTCGGGTCTCCTTCCCCATCCTCTCTGCTAACGGAGCAGGAAGACAAGCCGGCGACCCCGCTGGTTGCCTCGAAAAAGATAAAGCCGGTGAGAGGCCGGAACCCTGCCGGTTCCGGTGCAGTAGCCGCCATCGTGGCGGCTACGGAATGCCTGGCGCGGTGGGCGTCAGGCCACTCCGCGCCGACCCTGATGGTCGGCGCTTCGGAATCGAACCTCAGACGGTGAAAAAAGCCGGTGAGAGGACTTGGCCCCTCCGCTCGCTAACGCTCGCTTCGGTGGCCGCCCGGCCCTCCCGAGGAAGTCGCGGCTCCTGCTCGTCGCCGCTCCCCGTATGCTGGTCGGGCCTCCCTTCAATTCCTCTATCGAGAAGAAAAGCCGGTGAGAGGACTTGAACCTCCGACCCGCTCATTACGAATGAGCTGCTCTACCAACTGAGCTACACCGGCAAATCTGCTAGCAACCAGCGGGGCGACCCGCCCCGCCAACGTTCCGTGGCGGGGCTGCTCTACCCCTGCCCGCCCCGGCTCGAGCAACCGGCGGGCCGGGGGGAGCTACGCCGGCGTCAACAGCTGTGTAATGTTTAATGTGGAATGTGCAATGTAGCGCCTTTCCATTACACATGACACCTTCCACATTACACAACCCCGTGATTCTTCAAGGAAAAAAGCGCCGGGACCCAGACTTGCACTGGGGACGCGAGGCTTTTCAGGCCTCCGCTCTACTACCTGAGCTATCCCGGCGTCGGATGCGTAGGTCGAGGCATTATAGGCTGCCGCGAAAAACGGTGTCAATCAGAGTCGCTCGATGATCTTGTTGTAGACCTGCTGCGCGACATCCACCTGTGGCATGAGGAATTGGTTCCGTGCCTTGACCTTCAGCTCAACCGTTTTCTTGGTTAGCGGCTTCACCGTGATGGTCACATGGGCGTCGCCGACCTTCAGCTCGATCACGCCATGCGTCATGTCCTCCAACGTCACCTGCCCCATCTGTTTCGCCACGGCAAGGCTCTGGCGGTACACGGCGTCCTTCGAGAGATCAAACTGGTTTCTCACCGCATCCTTGCTGATCGCATAGCCGCCCGCGACCCCGGCACCGACCAACACCAACGGACAGCCGCATAATCCAACAGAAGCGACCGCGAGAATCGCGGGGGCGAGGTTCCGCACGCGCATGCTCTCCTCCTTTCGCTTACCGGGGACCGAGCATGGCCAAGGCAAGCGCCGACAGCCCGAGTCCCGCATACGCCCACAGCGAAAGCCATAATCCCTGACCGATCGTGATCGACACCAGCAAGGTCTCGGTGTTGGTCGTCAAGAGTTTCCAACACCCCACCCCGGCCACGCCAAGACAGACCACCCCCACGACGCTACAGACCAACCGGACTCGTCTAGCGAGCGTCATCAAAATCCCGCAGACCAACGCAAGACCCGGCAGCAGATAGACCGCGTAACTCTTCTTCCCCACATCGCGCTGACCCGCCAACATCTCCGCCAAGGCCACGACCACCTGCACATCGTGGCGATTGGCCAGGCGAGGAATCTCAACACCGCTGACTTGAGTGGGGATTGTTGACAGATCCGGAAGTTCCCCGGTCACCACCTCGGCCCCCCGCTTGACGTGGATGACGACCTTGCCGACATGCTTGCGTAGGCTGCTTGCAAGTCCCTGGAGGGGCGTGTCCTGAGTGACCTGGCCTACTGGTCCGGCGACTTGGCCCAGCTGTCCAGCCAGTCGGCTGGCTTTGACATCGAGTGTTGCCCAGGGGAGAAAAAATCCCGTGATGGCCAGCGCCGCACTGATCCAGCTCATCCCCAGGCACACGGCGATCACCATCCTGCGCATGGTCACCCCCGTTTACGACGAAGACAGGCATGCTGCCAGGGCTTCAGGCAGGAAGGGATAGCGGAACGTAAATCCAAGGTGCAGGGCTGCGCTGGGCACGACCCGCTGGCCCGTGAGCAACATCTGGGACATCTCGCCAAACAGCATCCGCAGGACCACCGCAGGCACCCGCGCGATCGCTGGTCGATGGAGGACACGGCCGAGGGTCTTGGCAAACTCATTCATCGTCACAGGATTTTGGGAGGTGGCGTTCACGATGCCGGCAGGACGCGAATCTTCAAGCGCCCATTGGATCAAGCGGATGAGGTCATCACGCTGGATCCAGGACACCCACTGCCTGCCACTCCCAAGCGGCCCCCCGAGTCCCCACTGAAACGGTGGGAGCATCCGCGCAAGCACTCCCCCATCACGCGCCAAGACCAAGCCGATGCGCAGACACACGACCCGCACGCCAAACGCTTGGGCGGACTGGGCGACCGTTTCCCATTGTTGACATAGCTGCGCCAGGAAATCCGAGCCAGGCTGCACGCGTTCATCGACGAACTCATCGCCTCGTGGCCCATAATAGCCAATCGCCGAGGCGTTGACCAACACCGCTGGTTTTCGCTTGGCCTTGCCAATCGCTCCAATGACGGCTTTGGTCGACTCCAATCGGCTGTGCAGGAGGCGTTGCTTGTGTCTTGCGGTCCACCTCGCCACGACCGACTCCCCGGCCAGATTGACGATGCCGTCGGCTCCGTCACACTCGTGCTCCCATTCACCGACGCTTCCCGGTCGCCAGGTCACGTACCGGATCTTCGGAGCCAACAAGGCATGCCGGATACGTCGGGTCAACACCACGACCTCATGGCCAGCAGCCTGGAGAGCCCGACACAGCGCCCCTCCGATAAACCCTGTTCCCCCCGTGATGATCAGTTTCATGCGGAAGATGACGTGACCAGTGCAGAGACAGCCGGCGGCTGCGCCGGGGTCTGCGCGAGCACTTGAGCATAACTCGCCCTGGCGGTATCACGCAAGAACACGCCGAGCACGACATACCATACGCCCCCAAGCCATCGGCCCTTGAGGAGCCACACCCCGCCGAGCACCGCCAAGCCAATCCCCAGCGCACTGCCGAACAGACTGGCAATGCGTGTGGCTTGACGCACATCCCCGCTCCAGGCCCACAGCGCCGCCCGCAGCACCCGTCCGCCATCCAATGGGAAGCCTGGCAGGAGATTGAAACACAGGATCACCGTGTTGACGATCGCCAAATAGCGGACGATCAAAAACCCCACCAACTGAATCGTCGTCTGAACGGGCATGATCGATGAAAGCCCCATGCACAAGGCCGCAAGGAGGACGCTGACGAGGGGACCGGCTAACGCGACCTTCAACTCAACCAGTGGACGTCGCGACTCACCCCCCAGCTGCGCGACCCCGCCAAAGAGAAACAGGGTGACCCGTTTCACCGGCACACCAGATTGCTGAGCCATCACGCAGTGACCCAGCTCATGCAGCAGGACACAGCTAAAGAGCAGCACCGCAGCCACGGGTCCCATCACCCAATAGACCGCCTGAGACAAGCCAGGGAATTGGGAGGGAAACAGGTGCGTGGCTAACGTCCAAGCCATAAGCGCGAGAATGACAAACCAGCTCGCGTCCAGATGAATGGGAATGCCAAGACACGAGCCGAGTTTGATGATGCGTCGCGCCATGGAGGTGGATCCGCTACTGTGCCCGCAGGTCTTAACGACGGCTACCTGGACTGTGGAGCGACGTGGGATTCAAGACACACCACCCCTGCCCCCCCGACGACCGCACGGTGCAACGTCCTGGGCGAAAGGTCTAACCACTCGCCAGGTTGCAGCAAGACCTCACGATGGGGAGGCGTCTCGATGGTGAAGGTGATGCTCCCGGACACCACGACGAGGCGTTTTCGATATGGATGGTCGTGCAGGCCATAGACCGCGTGGGGTCCGTTGGACCATCGCGTCGGGGTCAGGCCTTCCCGAGCCAATTGGTCGCGAAGCTGCCCTTCGGTAAGCGTCGTCTGCGGCATCGTGCTGTAAGGGCATTATAGCAAGCCCCCAAGCCATTCGACCACCTCCTTTTCTCTTCTCACTACCACGTGGGCGGAGAGGTATTCGCGCAGCCGCGAATTCATCCGCCATCTCGACCACTCCTGGGCGGATGCTGAGCGGCAAGCGAATGCCTCGACGGGTCCCACTCAAAAAATACTTCCCCACCAAAGCGGGTGGCAAGATATTCACGAAGCCGCGAATTCATCCGCCATCTCGACCACTCCTGGGCGGATGCTGAACGGCGAGTGAATATCTTGACGGGCCCCGCACATAAAAAAACACGGCTCGAGGGTGGAGCCGTGTGAAGAACACTTGATAAGTTTTATCCGAGGACGCCATGGAAGCCGACAAAAGGCGCCAAAGCGCCCTCAGAAGCTTCGGCAGCTAAAGCCGTCGTATCGCGAAGGCCTGTGGACTCCCGTGAGGCGCCTCTGCCCAGCACTCAGATCACCGAGTGCTGAGTGCGCGTCTCCAGCGCTCGCCTCTCCGACGGCCGTGCGATGTAGACCTTCAGCTTTGCGGCCCCGTCTTTCGACGCCCGCCAACCCGTGTGGCGGATCCGCCAGTAGTGCGGCGGAGGTGTGCCTTTATCGGCTTCCGTCGAAAGTGTACCACATGCGTTCCCACATCATCAAGGGCCTGCCGAACGATTGTAATGTCTCAGGTGGTCGATCCGAGCGACGCGTTGCTCGAGTTCCTTGATATCAAGGAGTCCGCCTCGATAGGCCTGGCAGAGCGCATCAAACACCTGGCGCTGCGCGTTGAGGTCTGAACACACCAACAGCACATCATGCCCCGCTTGCACGGCTCGCACCGCCGCCTCGCTAATCGCACACAGCTCGCGAAGCGCCCCCATCTCCAGATCATCACTGAGCACCGCACCCTGAAACCCCAGTTCGCCTCGTAACAGATCGCGCATCAACCGCGCAGAAAACGTGGCGGGGCAGTGTGGGGTTGCGTCAAGCCCTGGATAACAGACATGAGACGACATCACCGTGGCGACGCCGGCTTCAATCGCCTTGATAAACGGAACCAGATGGATCTGTCGCATCGCAGCCCACGCCAGAGTGACCACAGGGAGGTGCTTGTGGGGATCTTTCGGGACCGCGCCGAGACCCGGGAAATGTTTTGCGCACGCAGCCATCCCGTGATCTTGTAAGCCCTTGATTCTCCAGGCGGCCATCGCGGCCACGTGCTGAGGGTCGTTCCCGTAGGATCGTGTACCAATGACCGGATCAGCCCCACCCACCAGGACATCCACGCAGGGTGCAAGATTCACGTGCACCCCAAGCGCCACAAGCTCCCTCGCCTCAATCTGCCCTTGTTGATAGGCCTGCGTGGGCCCCCCGGTGGCGCCGACCGTCAACGCGTCAGGGAACGGCGTCACGCCGGAGGAAAACCGGACCACTTGACCGCCCTCGTGATCGACCATGACGAGCGGCTCCCGCCCCAACGCCTCGCGAATCTGCTTCAGCAACGCGCGAAACTGCTCCGCGGATTCGAAGTTTCGCGCAAAAGGAATGAAGCCACCCGCGTGGATGGCTTGCAGATGTCTAGCGACCTCTGGCGTGAGCGTCGTGCCAGGCAACCCAACCACCACGGTCGATCCCACCAGCTCTTCGAGGGTCATGGTCACTGATGATTGTAGCAGGCCGTTGAACAGACTTCGAGCAGACAGACTAGTGCAATCCCTGGGATGGTTCTCTGGCTCGCGTCAGGCAGGAGGTGGCGGGGGTAGTGGACGTGCGAGGGTCAGGTGGGGTAGTTACCTCAACACGCGATGGGGCTGATACGCTGCGGAGGGATACGGAGCAGTGCCTGTCCAGGTGAGCGCTTGGAACAATCCAATAATGGACAATAACAAGGGCAGCAGCGGTTATGAGAGCTGCCTTCACCGTTGACGAAAACGTTCTCCCTCCCCACTGCCATATTCGCCTGATAGGCTCAAGAATACAATCGTGCGGTATTTCTTCACCAGTCATTGGCAACATACGCTACGGAGGCGTTCTAAACGTGCCAGCACAGATAGGTGGGGCAGTTAGGCTACCTCAGCTTCTACGGAGTTTTCCTGTTCACTTTCAAAATACGAGATACTGTTATCTTCCCTGAGGTCGCGCTGTAACTTAAAGAATTTCTCTCTAAAAAGAAGCAGCGGGTCGGGCTTTTCATCTTCTGAAAGGGCCTCGCACTCTTTACTTGCCTGGTAATGAGCCACAATCATCAGTACGTAGTTGGCGACCATCTCCAAGAATACAGGATCATTATCAGATTCCTCGCGCCGTTTCAAGATAAGTGGATGGTTAGCATTTATCCAGATGAGCCCCCTCGTAGTCATGTCTCGATCGCTAACAGGATCATCATATTCACTGAAAACGGGACGATCTGGGATGCTTTGATCATCGGACATTAGAACACTAAGCCCCTGCCCCGATGCGGAGATGATCAGAAACGCCTACGTCAAAAGGCAGAAGCTCAGGAAGCAACTAGCGAGAGAACCAGCACGTGGTGGAGAAACAGGCAGGGCGCAGGCAGGCAGCAGAACATCTCTCCAGGTGTCATCACACAGGTTGTCGAAACTTTTCCATCGGCAAGGAACTTCATCAGATGAACCCGCCCGGTTTTCACAACCCAAACAGCGTCAGACTGCTCACCTTCACGAAAGACTGTTTCGCCCTTGGCGTAGCACTTCTCCTAAAGCCGCCTGCGCAAGCGCTTCTGCTCCACAGGGGCGAGGCGTTTGAACGGTTTGATCGTCGTCAGGAAATGGTCCATGTCGCACTGAGGTGGAGATAGGGGAGCCTTCCCAATGAGTTGAATCGACTGGTGAATGGATTGCGCATGGTCCATGCGCGTGCTATGCTGGACACAACCGTATGCCACAGCTTGCTCATTACGCACGGCTTCCCACCGAACAGCCCAACCCTCGGAGTCGCGCATTGGATCGCCTCTCCACCCAGGACATCCTGCGTTTGATGAATCGCGAAGACCATCGACTTCCTCGCGCGGTTGCGCGCGTAGTCCCCGACATGACTCGCACGGTCTCACTCATCGTCAACACCCTCCAACAGGGCGGACGGTTGTTCTTCCTCGGGGCTGGCACCAGCGGACGTCTGGGGGTCATCGAAGCCGCTGAATGCCCGCCGACCTTCAATACGTCCCCCCGCATGGTTCAAGCGATCATCGCGGGTGGTCATCGCGCCGTGTTTCGCTCTCGTGAGGGTGCGGAAGATGATCAGCGAAGCGCTCGCAACGAAGTGAAGCGGCGAGTCCGGGCTGGTGACGTGGTGGTGGGCATCGCAGCAAGTGGCGTCACACCGTTTGTTGAGGCTGGGCTTCGAACCGCCAAAGCGAAAGGCGCTCACACCGTTCTTGTCACGTGTTACCAACAGGCGCGTACCAGACGGCTGGCCGATGTGGTCATCGCCCCACAGGTGGGTCCCGAGCTCATCGCTGGCTCCACGCGGCTGAAGGCTGGCACGGCGACGAAGCTGATTCTGAACATGGTGACGGTCGCGACCATGGTACGACTCGGCAAAGTGTCTGGGAACCTGATGGTCGACGTTCGCCCGACATCAAAGAAGTTGAAGGCTCGGGCGCTTCGGATCATTCAAACGCTGGCCCACGTTTCTCCTCAAGAAGCCGCGCGCGCTCTCCGGCAGGCCCGCGGACACGTGAAGCTCGCCATTGTCCTTGCTGCTCGACGGGTCGATGTGGCGACCGCCAAACGACTCTTGGCCCGACACGGCGGCATGCTGCGACGGGTGCTGATCCGATGACCCTTCGACTTCGCTCAGGGTCTATGGTGAGCGGCCTTCGACTCACACACGTTCGCTCAGGCCTGTGCCGAGCGAAGTCGAGGCACGGAGTCGAACCATGACGCTGGCACTTGGATTGATGTCCGGTACCTCCTGTGACGGCATCTCTGCCGCCGTGGCCACCTTTCAGCGACGGACATGTCGCCTCGTCGCCTATCGGACCGTGCCCTATCCTGCGCCTGTCTCCCATCTCCTTCGACGGGTTCGTGAGCTTGACGCCGGCGGACTCGCTCAATTGAACATCCTCCTCGGTGAGCTGTTCGCGTATGCTGCGCTACGACTGCTGCGCACGAACCGGATTCGCCCCACCCGGATTGCGGTGATTGGTTCACACGGCCACACCATCTACCATGGACCGAACGACCCCATCCCCTCAACGCTTCAACTGGGTGAGCCCGCCATCATTGCCCAGCGCGCCGGCATCCCTGTCGTGGCGAATTTCCGGATGCGAGATCTCGCCGCAGGCGGCCAAGGGGCTCCGCTGGCGCCCTGTTTTGATGATTATTTCTTTGGGAATGGACCCACGCGAGCGCTTCAGAACATCGGCGGGATCGCGAACGTCACGATTGTAGGACACCGCGTGAAGCCGCTTGCGTTTGATACGGGTCCTGGGAATTGTTTGATTGATGCCGTGGTGCGTCGCATCAGCCGTGGGCGTCTTACGGTCGACCTCGGTGGCCGGCTCGCCGCGCACGGCCACGTCGATCAGGCCGCGATCAAGCGCCTCTGGGCACATCCGTATTTCCGAATGACTCCTCCCAAATCGACCGGCCCGGAACTCTTCAATGAGCGTCTGCTGGAGGAGTGCTTTGGGAGGCACTGGCGACGGCCGGACGATGTCCTGGCCACCGTCACGTACTTCACGGCCTATAGCCTGGCGGAGAGTTACCGCCGGTTTTCGCCGATCATGCCCCATGAGGTCATTGTCAGCGGCGGAGGCGCTCTGAATCGCACGCTGATGGGCCACTTGGCGGCACTCCTGCATCCGATTCCCGTTCGCTCCATTGCCCAGTATGGGCTTGCGCCTCAAGCCAAAGAGCCGGTCGCATTTGCCTTTCTTGCCTGGAGGGCGCTCAAGGGTCAGGTCAACCACCTGCCCGCGACAACCGGCGCCGCTGAGGCGTGTGTGCTTGGGACCATTGTTCCAGTCAAACGATAGCCGATGACTGGCGTTGATTGGCTGGTCGTCGGGGTCTTCTGCGTCATCAGCCTCGTCCTCGGCACCGTCCTGACCAAACGGGCCAACCGAAGCCTTGAAGCCTATTTCGTCTCGAACCGACAACTCGGGTGGTGGCTTGCGGGCACCTCGATGGCTGCCACGGCGTTTTCCTCAGACACGCCGTTGCTTGTCACTGGGATGGTTCGCCGTCGAGGTATCTGGGGGGTGTGGGAGATTCTCGCCTTATCGATTAGCACCATGTTGACAGTGTTCGTATTCGCAAAACTCTGGAAACGCGCGAATGTCCTGACCGAAGTGGAGCTGGTGGAACGACGCTATAGCGGAAGCGCCGCGGCGTTCTTACGAGGATTCAAGGCCATCTACTGGGGGCTGTTCTACAACTGTTTTGTGATGGGGGCCTGGCCCATCGTGGGGATGACCAAAGTGCTTCAAGAGACCACGGGGCTTAACCGGGACATGGCCGTCATCTGCTCGGTCCTCGTCGGGACGTGTTACACGTCCTTCTCAGGATTGTGGGGCGTGGTCCTCACAGACGCCTTTCAGTTCATTTGGGCCATGGCCGGGGCGGTGTTGTTAGCAGGCTGGGCCGTGCACGCCGTTGGGGGGATCGATCAACTCGTCCAGCGCTTAGGCCACACGACTGCCCTGGCGGTCATTCCGCCGCTTCAGACAAGTCCCCCGTCGTCTTTTCTCGAATCCCCGTTTGGGTGGTTCTTAGGGCTAGTGCTCATCCAATGGTGGGCTTGGAAGAATACCGACGGGGGCGGGATTATCGTGCAACGGTTGGTCTCGTGCAAAGATGAGCGCCACGCGATGCTGTCGGTGCTGTGGTTTAACATTGCCCACTACTGCCTTCGGTCCTGGCCGTGGATCCTCACCGCGCTCGCCTCGCTTGTGCTCATCCCGAACGACGCCTTACAAATCACGCAGGGTCATCAGGTCTTCATCGACCACGAACGCGCCTATCCTCGGTTGATCACACAACTATTGCCGGTGGGTCTGAGAGGGGTGATGGTGGCTTCGTTTTTTGCCGCGTTCCTCTCCACCATCAGTACCCACTTGAACTGGGGCGCTTCCTATCTGGTCAACGATGGCTACAAGCGGTTCCTCAACCGCCGCGCGAGTGAACGCCACTACCTCATCGTCTCCCGCCTGATTCCCTGGGCCTTAGCCCTTGGGGCGATGGTCGTCGCGTTTTCCATCCAAAGCATCGGGCAGGCATTTACCCTCATCTTGAATCTCACCGCTGGGATCGGCCCAGTGTATCTGCTGCGGTGGTGCTGGTGGCGGATCAATCCGTGGAGTGAAATCGTCGCGATGGTGGCGAGTCTTCCCGCGTTGTTCCTTCGCCCCCAGGTCCTGGCGTGGTTCGGGCTGCCATCAGGCTCGCTGGTGGAATTGCTCTTCATGGTGCTGGCGACAGCCTGCGTGTGGATCCCGGCAACCCTCCTGACGCCTCCTGTGGATCGGACAACCTTGAAACGGTTTTATACGATGGTCCGCCCGCCGGGGTGGTGGAAACCGGTCGCGGTTGCAGGACAGGCTGAAGCACGGGGACTCAGTCTCATCCAATGGGGCCTGGCCACCGTCGCCCTGCTGGCGACCACCATCGGGCCGTTACAAGTGATGCTCCACGAGGTGGGCTGGGGAAGCTTCTGGTGTGCTGTGGCCTTCGTGGGATGGGGCGGGGTATTCTATACGTTGAACCGCTCGACGAGGACTCGCACGCCGAACGCCTAGCGAACCTTCCTCAAAGACAGGCTCGCGACCAGAATCGACAGCTCATAGAGGACAACGAGCGGGGTGGTCATCACCACCAGACTGATGGCGTCGGTCGTCGGCGTGATCACCGCCGCGACAACCAGCAGGACCAGAAGCGCAGTGCCTCGCTGACGACGAAGAGTGCTAGGCGCGAGGATCCCAAGCCTGGTCAGAAGGACAATCACCAGGGGAAGCTCAAACACCATCCCGCAGGTGAGCAGGACCCCTAAGACAAATGACAGATACCGGCTCACCGACATGACGGGCTCCAGGGAGGGGCTTCCCACATTGAGCAGGAACGCCAAGAAGGCTGGCAGCAGGATCCAGTACGCAAACGCTCCACCCAAGAGAAACAGCAGGCTGCCCAATCCGACAAACGCCAACCCGTAAGAGCGCTCCCGCCAGGTCAGGCCGGGACGGACAAACCGCCACCCTTCATACAGCATCACCGGTAGCGCCAGCACCGCCCCAAAGGTCAGGGCAAGTTTCACATACGCCAAGAGCGCCTCGGTCGGGCTGAAAAACGCCAGTCGGAGGAGGTAGTCTCCTGCCGGGCGCTTCATCCACTCCAGGAGATGCCCCGCCATCCCAAAGCCGAGCAGCGAGGTCGCCGCCACCGCCGCGACGCACATCATCACACGCCGTCGCAGCTCATCTAGATGCTCGATGACGGTGAGGCGCCTGCTGTCTGTCTCCTCAGGGGATTGTGGCAATTCGGTGAGGGGCAACGTCATCAGCGCATTGAACGTCTGGAAGCGTGGCGTTCTTGTGGCCGGATCCGTCTCGCGGGATACACGTCGAACGTGCGGCGAGGTCTATGTCGTCTCGTCGGCCTGCGACGACACCTTGGG